>CALXLB010000044.1 GCA_944389085.1 uncultured Spirochaetaceae bacterium | reverse complement strand
CTTGCATTCGCAGATGACTATCTGCATGACCTGGACATCACTGCAACAAAGGAGAGCAAAGGCATCGGATTCCACCTGGAAGCAACGCTTCATTTCACATGGAAGAAAGAGAAAGCAGTATCACAGGATGCCTACGAGCTTTATGAAGGCATAGAGCTTCTGGCAGATAAGATACAAGCTGCAGCTAAAAAGGAAAAAGAAAAGACAATGAAGCTGTAAGCTCAGGCTTAGGACCGTCGGCAAGGCGGTCCTTATTTCTTTCCCGCTTTATGCTATACTTTAGCCATGAAGGAATTCACCGTCCTCGATCTGCTTGATCTGGATTTAAAAGAACACAATCATCTTCAACTGACATGCATCGCTGGCCGCTCTGGTCTCTCGAGGCCGATAAAGAATGCAAAAATCGCCCGTCCAGGACTGGCATTATCGGGTTATTTTGTCAGTTTTTCCGGAGACAGTATCCAGCTCATAGGCAGAAGCGAGCAATCATATATAGACTTGCTGGAAGAGAAAAATGAATACGAGAACATCGAAAAGCTCTTCGAATACAATGTACCCTGCTTTATCTTCATCGGAGACTACAGACCATCAGAACACTTTGTAGAGCTTGCCGAGAAGAATGCAACAGCAATTCTCTCAACCCCGCTTGAATCATCAGATTTCTCCAGACGTCTCTATTCGCAGCTGGATGAAGTCTTTGCAGCTACAATGACAATCCATGGAGTCCTTGTGGAAGTCTATGGCATCGGTGTGCTGATAACAGGTGACAGCGGTGTAGGAAAAAGCGAGACAGCTCTTGAGCTGATAGAGCGCGGACACCGCCTGATCAGCGATGATACAGTCAAGCTGAAGAATATCTCAGATTCATTCCTCATCGGATCGGGAGAAAATCCTATGCTCGCTCATCATATGGAAATAAGAGGACTTGGAATCATCAATCTGACAAATCTCTTCGGCGTTGGAGCAATCAGGGAAAAAAAGCAGGTTGAACTCTCCGTCTTCCTTGAAACCTGGGATTCAGGGAAGCAATATGACAGAATCGGGGATACTCTTACAGATACCTTCCTCGGCATTACTGTACCGAAGATTGTCATTCCGGTCCGGCCGGGACGGAATGTCCCGATTCTCATCGAAACAGCCGCCAGGAACGAAAGGCTCAAGAAACTCGGATACTATTCCTCCAAGGAATTTGACCAGAATGTGCTGAAATGGCTGGAAAGCGAAGCTGCCAGAAGAATGTATTTCACAGATGATGACACTACAGGAGAAACAGGAATTGATCAGTAAAGAACTAGAAGTACTGAACAGAGCCGGCATACATGCCCGCCCTGCTTCTGAGATTGCAAAGACAGCTTCCACATTCAGTTCAGATATTTTCTTTGAGAAAGAGAATATGAAGATCAATGCAAAATCCATCATGGGTGTTATCACACTGGGAGCTACATATAAGACAAAGATACTCTGCACAGCCTCAGGGCCTGATGAAAAAGAAGCTATAGAGGCACTGGATGACCTCTTCAAGAGGAGATTCGAGAGTTGAAGAAACTGACAGAGCGGCAGAAAGAAGTTCTCAGCTTCATCTCCTCGTATATGCTTTCCCATGGACGCTCACCAACGCTGAGGGAAATCGGAGAGGAGTTCGCTTTCTCTCACAGTGCCGCCCACTGCGTTGTTGCTTCTCTTGTCAGCAAAGGCTATCTTGAAAAGGGAGAGAACGAACTCCGTTCCCTGGCCTTTCCGCTGGAAGAGAGAAAAGAGAGGGAGAACGTACCAGTTCCTTTCTTCAGTTCAGAACCGACACTGCAGGAAGTGGAGGAGAACAATACAGCAGAGACAATATTTGCTGTCCGTGCACTGGCCGATAGGAATATATTCGCCTTCCGTGTCGCATCTGAATCAATGAAAAACGCAGGAATTCTCCCTGGGGATATCGCACTGATGGAACGAAATGTCCCAAAAGCTGAAAATGATGATATCATCCTGCCATCCTTTACTGATGACAACAGGCCGCTGGAACTGAGAAGATTCCATCCAGCAGGCAGCGAATACGTGGAACTCTGGCCTGAAAATGACACGATGGGAATCATCAAGGTAACGAGACAGAATCTCTGTATAGCAGGACGTCTGATCGGAATACGAAGGGACTACAAAGGGAGGAAGCTGTGAACTATATACTCATGGGACCTGAAGAAGGACTCAAAGCCGACTGGCTTCAGAACGAGAAGAAACGTGTCCTCTCCGAACATCCGGATGCGGAAATCCACACACTATTTGTCGGAGATGACAAAGGAGAAGATCTGGATGCAGCACTCTCCCAGCCTTCTCTCTTCTCTTCTTTCAGATTTGTCATCCTCAAGCAATATGAGAACAGAACACCACGTGATACTTTTGACAATGCTCTGATCCAGTTTCTGAACTCAGGGCAGACGGATGCTGAATTCATCATTCTTTCCACAGAGAAATCAAAGGCAAAGCTGAACAAGGAAATCATAAAGGATGAGAATCTTGTGACAGTACAGTTCTTCTGGGAGATGTTTGATAACCAGAAAAGGGACTGGATACGCAATGCATTCCAGCGTGAAGGATACAGGATTGGAAACGATGCCGTCGAAGAGATACTGTTCTCCGTAGATAACAACACAGCAGAGATGAAGAATCTCGTAACAGCCATCTCCATGTACTTCCATCAGGCAGACAAAGAAAAGACATCAATAACTGTGGAGGATATCGAAAAATACTCACTGCAGACCAGAGGAGAAGATGGAGGAACGCTTTTCCAGGCTATTGCTGATGGAGACCTGTCCAGAAGCCTCTCCATACTCTCTTCAATCATATCATCTGATTCGCAAGCTGCGCAAAAAGCCTATTCTGTGCTTGTCACACGCTTCAGAACGCTGGAAAGCTTCGAGATGCTCAGGGCAAAAGGAATGATGGAAAAAGAAGCCTTCGACAATGCTGATTCCCTTCAGCCATACACATCGTTCTATCCTACAAAAGGAATAAAAGGCAGAGAGCAGAATACAATGCGTAAGGCAGCTGCCAGATATCCGCTGAAAGATACCCAGAGAATCATACGATATCTCTCTGAAATGGACTCAAAAGCAAAAAACACCAGTACAGAATGGACTGGAATAGTCTTTCAATCCATCATTGCTGATATAATCCTCAGAAAAGGAAAAACTACAGGCATAGATCTTGATTCGTCCCCTCTGGAGTGGAAGCTCTGATCAGAAATTAAGCTTTCTGAGTACTCTTTCCGCAACAGCAAGGGGAATGGAGGCCCCTTTGCTCAGTTCCTCCGCAGAAAGTGACAGGATAGCTTCTACAGAACCATATTTCTGCATTATCCGCTTCGAGCGTTCAGGGCCAATACCATCAATTGATTCAAGAAGGGAGAAAGAAGCCTCACGGCTACGCATCCTCTGATTGAAAGATGTTGCAAATCTATGGCACTCATCACGTACTGCGATAAGCACTCTGAGACCTGGATTGCTGTGTTCCAGAAGAAGGGATTCCCTCTCACCGGGAAAGACTATCTCTTCATGCTCCTTTGCCAGTCCCACAACAGGGAAATCGAGGCCAAGAGCAGAAAGTGAATCCAGAGCGGCACTCACCTGCCCCTTGCCTCCATCGACCATCAGAAGATCAGGCATCTCAGATCCTTCATTCATCAGACGCTGGTATCGTCTTCCTACAGCTTCTCTCATCGACTGGAAATCATCAATCTTACCATCAAGCGTCTTCATCGAGAAATGCCTGTATTCCTTATTTGAGGGATTACCGTCGCGGAACACAATAAGAGAAGCGACTGTATACTTTCCAGAGAGCTGTGCGATATCAAAACCCTCGATATGGCGAGGCAGCACCGGCAGTCCCAGCTCTTTCTGCAGTACTTCCAGGGCAGGAGTATTATCGAGTTCTTTCAGCCTCTTTTCTACATCGCGTGAAGCATTCTCACCTGCCATACGCAATATCCTGTAGTGCTTTCCCTCCTTTGGAACTGTGATATACACAGGAGACTGCAGTTCATCGTTGAAATACTTTGACAGCAATTCCGTATCTATATCGCAGGAGACGAAAATCTCCTGCGGCAGTGTATCACCATCGCTGTAATACTGTATCAGGAAGGAAAAGAGCGTCTCCGTCTCATCGCCAAGGCATTCAGCTCTGTAGAGCGCTTTGCCAATCAGACGTCCTGAGCGGAACTGCATAATTGAAACGGTACAGAGATAGCTTCTCATCTCTATCGCCACATAATCCCTGCTATCCTGAGAGAAATCCTGGACCATCTGGTTCTTCTGCATGACAGTAAGAGCCTTGAGCTGATCCCGCTTACGGGCAGCTGTCTCAAAATCCAGATCTCTGGAAGCCTGCAGCATTTCCTTCTCAACCTGATGGATTATCGAGGAGTCATCACCATCGAGAAAGCTTTCCACCTGTTTCACGTACTGTCCATATTCTTTTTCCGCGACAGCACCTATACAAGGACCGGAACATTTGTGGATATGATAATAAAGGCATGGAGTCTTTCTTGGTTTCAATGCACCTGCACAATGCCGCAACGGATAATTGTCATCAACAATCTTCAGATACTCATCAAGTCTGGTGTTATCGGGGTAAGGCCCATAGTATTTAGAACCATCTTTAATAATCCTGCGTGTTTTGTAAATCCGGGGAAATGCTTCATTGGTGATTCTGATAACAGGATAGCTCTTACCATCCTTCAGGAGAATATTGTAATGGGGATTATACTTCTTGATCAGATTGTTCTCGAGAATCAGAGCTTCATACTCATTGCCAGTGATCACATAGTCTATTGACGCAATCTTCTCCACGAGTGCCGCGGTCTTTGCATTGCGATTAGGAAGGAAGTAAGAGCTGACCCTCCTTCTGAGGTTCTTGGCCTTACCGACATAGATAACTGTACCTTCCTTGTTCTTCATCAGATAGCAGCCCGGATTCTCAGGCAACCCTCTAGCAATATCCCTAGCGTTTTCCGACATAACATGAATGGTAGTCAGCGCAGAGGACTTTGACAATCCAGCCATCTGGAAAAGCAGTGTGACTTCTTCCGCTTTCTGATACAATCACAATCATGCCAGCACTACAGGAACTCATTGATTCATTTGACAGCGAGAGAAAAACAGCTTTCATTGCCCTCTTTCAGCGCTATCACTTCACGGAAAGCCAGAAACTTGAAATTGCCAAGAGCGAAGCAGACTTGAGGCAGTGGAAAGAAGAATCATTTCTCTCTCTTGCAGATTACAATGAGATCGATGGGAGGAAGGATGGAAGAAAAGGAGATGCCTTCATAAAAGCATTGAGAGAGTACATGCATGCTCTCCGGAGCGGTGAGACAGACTACTCAGCTTTCATTCCAGAAGTACATCCCCGTCCCAAGAACAGAATAATCCCTGTAGACAAAGAGATTGTTCTCGGCCGCTGTCCCTGTCCTGTGGATGGTGAGAAGACAAGATGCTGCAAGCTTGTGACTATGGATCCCGTTGAACAGTGTGCATTCTCCTGTTCCTACTGTTCTGTGCAGGCATTCTACAGCGAGAGGGAAATACATACCGTCTCAGATCTGGAAAAGAAGCTTCTGTCACTCCAGGTTCCTGAGAACGTCTGGCACATCGGTACGGGGCAGGCTTCTGACTCACTTCTCCTGGGTGATGATTACGGAACGCTTTCAGCTCTAAGTTCTTTTGCAAGGAAACATCCGGAAATAATCATTGAGCTGAAAAGCAAGAGTGGCCGAGATGTGTTCAACAGAAAATATCCCGAGAACATCGTATTCACATGGTCGCTCAATGCACCTACCATCGCCGAGAAAGAAGAACACCTCACTGCAGCAATACAGAAACGTCTTGAAAGTGCTGCAAGAGCAAGGGACAATGGCAATCTTGTAGGGTTCCATATCCATCCGATGGTCTATTTCAAAGGATGGGATGAAGAGTATCCGGAACTCGTTAGAAAAATAGAATCACTCTTCTCTCCTGATGATGTGATGATGATAGGAATCGGAACTCTCATCTTCACAAAATCTGTTTTGAAGAGACTCAGGGAGAACGGAGAGGAAAGCAAGGTTCTGGAAATGGAACTGACACCAGCTGCAGGCAAGTTCTCATACCCGTTATCTGTCAGAGAGAAGATGTTCAGAACTGTAGTGAACACCTTCTCAGAAGAATTCAGAGACAATGTCTTCATATATCTATGTATGGAAGATCCATCCCTCTGGCTTCCTGTACTGGGAAGAGAATACAAGTCAGATAAGGAATTTGAAATCGATATGAAGAAGCACTATTTCGGGAAAATCGCTAAAATCCGTGAGTGCTCTGCTTCTCGATGACAGGCAATCTGACTTCACCGGGGATCATATCCTCCCCAGATAGCAGGGCTACAAGATATCTCACAGCCAGTGCACCCAGTTCCGGACGCCTGTTTTCCCAGACAGTCCACTCACAATGAGTACCTGTCCAGTCATCTTCAAGGATTGCACCGAAGATATCACGGCCAGGAACAATACCGCGGGCATTGAAAACCGGAGTAAAGAGATCCGCTATAAACAAACGGTCAAAGACAACAGCCTCAGCGGAAAGGACTTCACCGACTTCGCGGGAGGATGGCATATCGCAGAGAACAATATCCTCCACTTCGATTCCCCTCTTCTCTGCCTCCGCATGAAGATAATAGCTTTTATCCGCAGAGGGCTCTGCAGAAGAAAATGTGGATGAGATATAGACAATCCTGCCATTTGCTCTAGGGGCAAGCAGTTCCACAATCCGGGATACAGCTTCTTTGTAGCCGAAGGTCACGAAATGAATAGGCAGGGAATTACCGATATCCCTTCTTCCTACGAAGACAAGAGGAAAATCCTGACGGATCAATGCTCTGATATCGCTATCATCACGATTGACGCCGATCATGATTGCCCCAGATGCCAGCCTGATACGGGAACTGCGTGATTTATCACGTGCCCAGTTATTGAGGATGAGTACATCATAATTCTCCCTCTCCGCTTCCTGCTGGATTCCCTGAAAGAATGGATAGAATTCGCTTCCGGAATCAGAGGGGAAGATATTCTCATATGTAAACAGCGCAATGATATGGTTATCATCACCTTTCTTCAGATGCTGGGCAGCTGTATTAGGTACATAGCCAAGGGCATTGGCAGCAGCAAGAACAGCTTTCTTTCTATCCTCGCTGACCCTTATTCCAAGCCCAGCCTTGCCACTGAGTACTGCAGAAGCGGTTGCTCTGGAAACTCCTGCCTTTTCTGCTACATCCGAAAGCGTGATCCGCCTAGTCAACTACTGCACCGTCCTTTCTCAGCATCTCTCTAAGAACATCTGTATCCACATCGACTGGCAGGATATGCTTCTCCACAGCCTGTGCTGCCGCAGTTCCTGCAGCCTGTCCGGTTGCTGTACAGCAAGGACTGACACGAAGCGAAGCGTGAGCTTCGAATGTGCATGAGATATCACGACCGGCTGCCATTATATTCTTAACTGTGCCATTGATAAGACAGCGATATGGTATTGAGTAATAACCACCCCATCTGAGGAATGTGCTATCTGTCACCGGGCCATCTGAATGTATATCTATCGGATAACCGCAGCAGGCAATACCATCGCTGAACTTTGTCTCAGAGAGGATATCCTCAGCAGTGATTGAATAAATACCGACCATGCGTCCAGAGCTCCTGACACCCACACGAGGACCGGAGGAGATAAGAACAGCGTTCTCAAAGCCGGGAATATGCTTTTTCAGAAAGCCATACATCTCCCATACCTGTCTTCGTCCTTCAATCTCTGCGCGTGAGATATCGAAAGGATTGAGAGGATCGAGACGGGGAATACGCGTCATGTTGACAATAACCTCATCGTGGTTATTCGTCTCGAAACAGAGGACAATATCCCTGTCGATATCAAGTTCACCTGAAGCAATACCAGCCTTCATGATATCCTGGAATCCCGAGAATGACAGTCTGGCAGCTTTCTTTTCCGATCCTTTGGGATGGTCTTTCAGGAATGGAAAGAGTTCTACATTCTCCTCCATGATTGCTCTGATGCGGGCAATATCCACTCCCGAAAGGCGGAAGTTCATAGTCATAGGCTGATTCACGCCATCTTTCTTACGGCCTGACTCTACCGGTACACCTGCAAGTTTCAGCAGCGTGGCATCGCCTGTGGAATCGATGAAGACAGAAGCATGGATATCGATAAAATATCCAAGAGAGGAAACTGTTATCGATCTGGCAATACCTTCGGAAACATCGGCTTTCACCAACTTGGCACGGAAAAGAATCTCGGCGCCGCTCTCTGCTGCCATAAGCTCAAGCTCACGCTTCATACCCTCTGCATCAAACGGAGTTACCGTATATGTATATCCTGTGCTGTCAAATGTATGCCCAGGAGAGAGGTTTTTCTTCTTCAGTCTTTCAATCAGTTCCTCTCCCAGCCCTTTTATGACCTGCTTATCTCCAGCATGGAATGTCATCATCGGACCTGTTCCGCAGACAGTGAGGCTGCCACCAAGGAAACTCGATTCCTCAACTATCAGCGTTCTGGCACCATGGCGTGCAGCGGCAACAGCAGCAAGAGAACCAGCAATTCCTCCACCTACAGATACAACATCATATTCAAGTCTTGTATTCATATACCTTCCCCTTATTTCATTCCAGATGAAACCATGGCATCGGAAATCTTGTTCTGGAAGATGAGATAGAAAATCATTACCGGAATGACAGAGAGCGTAGTAGCTGCCAGCTGCAGGTTCCACTGCGGCAGTCCATATGTATCATTGAAGTTTGACAGCGACAGAGGCAACGTGAATTTATTGAGACTCGAAACGAATACGAGAGGCTCAAGATACATATTCCAGACAGAGAGGAATGCGAGAATAGCAGCAGAACTGAGCACTGGTACAGAAATCGGGAGCATGATGCGGAAGAATATTCCTGCCGGTCTCAGCCCATCCAGCCTGGCAGCTTCTTCAAGCTCTTTTGGTACTGTGATGAAGTGCTGACGTAGCATGAATGCAGAGAACGCCCCCTGCGAGCAGAAAATCGGAATGAGGATGAGCGGAATCAGTGAATCATTTGCTCCGATCTTGTTCATCATGAAATACATCGGAACAATCGTGACTTCTATAGGCATCATCAGTGCTGTAAGCAGCAGGATGAAAAGTCCCGAGCGTCCAGGAAAATGCAGACGGGCAAACGCATATCCCGACAGTGCTGATATCAGTACATTGCCGGCAGTGCCGAGAACTGCAACCATAATCGTATTCAGATAATGTCTTGCAAATGGCTGCACGCGGAAGATCTCTATGTAGTTCTCCCACATCCATGACTTCGGCAGAAGAGATGGTTTATCGAAAATCTCATTGATTGAATTCAGCGAATTGGTGACCATCCACCAGAACGGATAGATGAAAACCACGACGATGAGGGCTACAACGATATAATAGATTGTCTTTTTAACTGTCTTAGTCTTCATAGAAAGAAGCCCTCCTTCTCAGCGACCACTGTATGATTGTAAGTATAAGCACTATAATGAAAAGCACTACAGCTACAGCGGAGGCATATCCTATATTGAATGTCTTGAAAGCCTGATGATAGATGTAATAGACAAGTACCATCGTCGACCCCTCAGGACCACCATCTGTCATAAGTTTGATTGTGTCAAAGACTCTCATTGAGCCGATAACAGTAACTATCATGACCATCAGTATTGACGGCATGAGAAGCGGAAGCTTTATCTTCCAGAAAAGTATAGGTTTTGTAGCACCATCTATACGTCCTGCTTCAAGGACATCCTGAGGCAGATTCATTACAGCACCCATGAATATAAGGACATTCATACCCAGATTCTTAAGGACTCTGGAGATGACAACAGCAGTCATGGCCCATCCTCTTTCATGCAGCCAGTTAGGTCCTTCAATACCTATGAATGAAAGGATATAGTTAATCGGTCCTGCCTCACCGCCCTGGAAAAGATATTTGAAAACAATTGCCCAAGCAACACCTGATGTGATAACAGGCAGGAATATCACGCTTCTGACGATCTTCGTACCAGCCGAAGCTGAACCAAGATAAAGGGCAAGTGCCAGCGACAGCACAAGATTGAGAGGTACGACACCGAGAGAAAAGACGATTGTATTCTTAAGTGTAAGGAAGAAAAGATCGTCCCCTATCAGTGTTTTGTAGTTGTCCAGTCCAGTGAATCCCATATTACCGAAGAGGAGGTTACGGGATTCAAAGGAATAGACAAAAACCATCACAAGAGGAACCAGGACAAGGATTAAGAATCCGAGCATCTGAGGCAGTATGAACAAATACCCTGTCAACGCCTCACCTCTTGCAAGCTTCGAATGTTTTATTGCCATGATTCCTCCATTAAATGTCAGTTAATATATTTTGCGTAGCACTCTGCCACTGCATCGAGAACGGACTGGACATCAGCATTAGGAGTCCAGAGTCTGTCCCATACGATTCTTGATTCAACTTCAATCTGCGGATACATCACGTGTGATGGAAGAACTCTTCCTGTTTCGATTGATGAAGCAACAGCTACAGACATCTGATCAGCTGTGAGAAGAGGCTGTGATGTGAGGAAGTCCTCAGATTCAAGAACAGTCTTTCTTGCTGGTGGCCAGATTCCTGCCATGCGGGCAACACAGCTCTCGTTTGTCATATAAGCGACGAGCTTCTTTGCAATCTCAACATTATCGCCCTTGCTGAATGCACCGATTCCTGCCTGTCCGATAATAGGAACATCACCCATCGGGCCGGCTGGCATTGGAGCAACACCCCATGCGAAATCTGCATCTGCGAGGTTGGAGACTCTTGATACCTGTGCAGCTGTCATTGCAGCAGCGCCTGCGAAGAAGTTGGACTGATCTCCAGGAGGAACAACAGAACCATCATCATAGACCATGTCATGGAAGAGCTGGACTGCAGCAACGGATTCCGGTGTATTGATAAGAATCTCACCATCGCTTGTCCATGCATCGCCGCCATATGAACGGATGATAGGACAGAGGTTGTGGAGAATTCTCACATCATATCCGCCGCCATCAACTGTCTGGTATCCCCATACACCTGTTGCATCCTTGATAGCCTTGCTGGACTGGCGGAATGTATCCCAGTTCCAGTTGCCTTCAGCAACAAGTTCTTCCGGAGTAGGAATTCCTGCCTCTGCAAAGAGATCTGCATTGTAGAGGATGAAGAACGGGCTTGTTGAGAATGGAACAGCATATGTGGTGCCGTTGCTCTGCCAGAGTTCCATAGCCTTTGCGGAGAAATCATCAGGATTATACTCTGCCAATGCTTCATCGAGTGGTGCGAGAAGACCGGACTGGATGAATGCAGGTGCAGATGTCTCAAGTACCCAGAACACATCAGGTGCTTCTGAGCCCTGAAGCTCGAGAGAAAGCTTTGTATTGTATTCACCGAATTCAATTGATTCGAACTGAGCATCAATCTCAATGCCTTCTTTGGCTGCAAATTCATCAACAAAGCTGTTAAGCAGTGCTATCTGATCGGGATTGCTTGTCCATGTAGCTATCTTAATTGATACAGGTCCTGTAGGAGCTGCTTTAGCCTCTGCCCCCCCTTGTGCCATTACAGGGAATGCAACAAGAGCCAGTAAGAGAAGCGCGCATGTAACTTTTCTGAAAAATCTCATAATCGCCTCCTTTTGTGATTAATCGATTAATCAAATCGTATCATCAATCCAGAATAACGCAAGAGAAATTTTCACAAAAGAAGAAAATAGCCCGCTGGACGAATCCAAGCGAGCCAGAACTCAGAGAGAATCGATAATCTCAATCGCCTTCATATACATCCTCGGTATATGGAAAGGACCTTTATAGAGATTACCCTTCAGCGCAGTCGCCAGCGTTCCATCACGGTGGAAATATCCGAACCACTCACCATACTCCCTGTCTATGAATCTGTCAGAAATATACTTATCCACATCGTGGAAATGCTCCAGATACTCATCCTTACCTGTGATTCTGTATGCCATGAGATTTGCTATCACAGCCTCACACTGCGGCCACCAGAACTTCATGTCCTGATGATACTCCGAAAGGCTCTTTCCAAGTGCATCGCGGTACTGGATCATTCCTCCGCCATATTCCTTGTCCCATCCTGCATCCCACATCCAGGAAAGCACATCAAGACCTGTGCTAACATAATCCTCCCTGCCTCTTTCAATGCCTTCGTTCATTATGAACCAGGAACCTTCGATAGCATGACCGGGATTGACAATCCTGCCTTCGAAATGATCGGAAAGGAATTCTCCATCCGGCCCCACTGTCTCAAGTACTGTCTTCATATCCGGACGGATGAAATATCTGGTGCAGTCTCCAATCTCCCTGTCTATCTCACTGTCGAAATATGCCTTCCTCTCCGGAACAGCCTTCCTCAGCTCAGATATGACATTGACCATGATCATAGAGTCAGCATGTCCTCTCATAGGGCGAACAGATGAATCAAACTTCGGAGTGAGGATACCCGGAGTATTCCTTATCTCCTTCGTCCTCTCATAAAGCTCTTCAGCCTTCTTTATGTATTCTTTCTTTCCCGATGCCCTTCCATAGGCGGCATAACCGATTATGGCGAAAGTCTCGCTGAAGAAATATCTGATTCTCTTTATAACAGGCCGTCCATCGTCCGTAACACGGAAGAACATCCTGCCATCCTTGTCGAAGCAATGCCCGTCAATGAAACGGACTATGCAATCTGCAGCTTCAAGATATTCCTTCTTCCCCACAGCCAGGTATGCAGTGGAGAATACCCATAGCGCCCTTCCCTGGAACCAGACAGATTTATCCGTCTCTATCAGCGAGCCATCTCTATCCAGTGATGTCCAGATTCCACCATTCTTCCTGTCCAGACCATGTTCAAGCCAGAACGGAAGTATGTTCTCTGTTAGTTCTTTGTAGTATCGGTTTCTGACTTCCTTTAATGTTTCCATAATGCTGAATATACACCCTCAGTTCGCAGTACGCTATTAAAAAATGAAAAAGTCTTGCTTTTAAGATTAAATATAATATAACAATATTTACATCCTTATACGGTATATTTATCTAGGATAGATTCACCATTCTCGAACATCTTTTCAATTCGTGAGAGAGAAACAAGAGACCTGGTTCAATCCTGAAGCCATGATACATCTTCTATCGCATATGGATTAACTGCGAAGAAATAATCATAGAAAGGAGATTCTCTGGATATGTGAAATGTATCTGCCACACTCATCATCACTGGTCCTCTGTATATGAGATTCATTTCATCCATGCCATCTTCAGACGCAGCTAACAGTTCGTCTGTCTTTTCTTCAGTGAATCCAAAAATCTCTGTAAGGGATGATGGCACCCACGCTTCTAAAAGATATGGTGTATCCTCATCATACGCTGTGATTCTCTCAGTTCCTTCATGGAGTATAAGCTCATCGATTTCTGCCCCGCAGAAGGCAGATCCCTCTATAGTCCTGACAGTTCCGGGAATCTCAAGAATTTCCGTCTGAATGCCAAAGAACGCATAAGGACAAATCTCTGTGATTTCTTCTGGAACCGTAAGCTTCTCAAAATCTCGGCGATATGTATCAATGGGAAATAATTCCTTACCGAAATATGCATTCATATTGTTATAAGATTCATAATCTGTGAACACAGACTGCAAAGCCGCAACCAGCTTACCCTCTGTGATAATATATGTGACATCCCAGATATCCCCTGTCGAAAGTGGCTGAGTCTCATGGATAATCTTCACGCTCTCTGGGGCAGCGTTCAAGGAGACATCGCTTATCATAGTTGGTGCAATTGAATAGCTTCCTTCCAGCAGTTCCCCAAGAAAAGCAAGTGAGGAGAAATCCTCAATTGTCGATGGAAGGATTATCTCTTCTATACCTGAATCCAGAAATGCGTAATTCTCGATTGCCTTTACCCCTTCCGGAATCGTAAAAGGGAATGGTTCCATCGTCGTAAGATTCATAGATGACGTTGCGTATATGAGCTTCCGTTCTGTTTTGCCATAGAGAGCCCCATCGATTGAGGCATAACGAGGATTATCCGGATGAACGTAAAAATCATAAACCCCTGACATGATGAATGCTGTCGGATCGATATCTGTAAGAGATGGAGGGATTGCGATTGATCTGTTTATATTGCACCCAGCGGCTGCCAATGGACCTATCGCCGTGATTTCCTCCGGTATCTCATAGATTCCATATGAGATATCATCCTCTGATTGATTGAATGCGGATGGAATGGAAAGAACTTTCAAGGTACCGTCCTGAAGCTTCTCATAAAGTATTCCGAATTCGTCAGAGGCATATCTCGGGTTATCATCAGCAACTTTGAAGGAGGGATGTTCTGTCAATCTATCAAGCTGCCAGCTACTGAGAAAAGCCTCAGGCTCCAGATCGTCATACAGGAGTATTATCGAAACGCTTTCAGGGATGACTATCGTATCTTCTGCCGAATATCTTCCATGATCTCCGCTACCTGGATAACGAGTATAATCAATGTTTAAGATGAAATCTGTGTTTTCTTCCGGGATCTCAACAGTAGCAGACTCTGCAGCACTTAAGGACAGAAGGGCAATGAAAATCAGGACAATGATTTTTTTCATATTAATATCTTAAGCGTTGTTCATCTTCTGTGATATCAGGAATCTTATCAGAACGCACAAAACGGCTAGAGTTGAATGTAAGTATTACTTACTATAATATATCTTATTGTATATAATACATTTATATTGAATCCTTGTCCGTTATTGCACGATAACGGGAATGAAGCAGACAGCTAACGGCTATATTGAAAAACAGAAAAAGCAAAGGATTATCAGAGCAAGGACAATAAACTATTCACCCTGTACTTCTTCCAACCCGAGGAAAGATGCCATGTTTTGCGTTATAATCAAGATATGTTTCTGGAAAACGGTAAAGTAAGGCTACATTACGAAATATCGGGAAGCGGCATACCACTTATAATGCTGCACGGAAGCGGAGAGGATATCTCAATATTCGAGACTGCTCTGCCTCTGCTTGAAAAACATTTCACGGTATACAGAATCGATTCCCGCTGTCACGGTGAGAGCGGCAAGAATGTACCGCTTCACTATGATCTCATTGCTGATGATGTTTACCGATTCATTATCCTTCTGGAACTCGACAAACCAATCGTCTATGGCTTTTCCGACGGAGGCATTGCGGCTCTTATTCTTGCCTATACTCATCCAGACAGTGTAAGTGCCATCGCTGCAAGCGGAGCAAATTCAAATCCCAAAGGACTTAAATTCTTTTACAGACTTGGCTACAGAAAACTGTCTGTATTCCAGCCCGATCCGAAAGCCAGGATGATAGCGACGGAACCCAGAATAACGAAAGAAGATCTGGAGAAGATCAAAGTTCCTGCACTGATAACTGCAGGTGAGAATGACATGATAAAAGAAGAGGATACTAAGTTCATAGCATCCTCCATTCCATCTTCCCGTCTTCTCATCCTCCCTGGAGAGAGTCACTCATCCTACATCGATGGATCAGAGAAGATTGCAGATATACTCATCAGCAATTTCACAGGAGAGAACTCACTTATTTAGCTTCTCCAGGAAAATCTCCTTCTCTCTCTTCTCGAGAGGGCATTCCTCTCCGCGGAGCATAGCCTTGATAGCATCCATCTCACGGCCTGAGAAGCTTCTTCCTTTGAGCTTGTGGTTCTCAAAAGCCTCTGTTGCGATAGGACAGACGCGGCGGATCATCTCAAGCATGACGATAGCATACTGCCTGATCTCAAACTGTGCATGATTATCCAGTCTGAGCTTGAGGAAATGGAAAAGATTATGAAGATCTATCTCCCAATAGAACTCTGTATAAAGAGAAAGAGGAAGATCGATACGGGAAATCTCACGGGCAATCCCCATATCAAGCATCTGGTGATAATTCTCGAAAGCACGCTCTGCATCAGAGGCCATAATGCTCTGGATTTTCTTTGCAGTCTCTGCATCAACTGGTTCTGAAGCTCTTCCCTGCTTGTTATCTTCGCTCTGAAGAGCAATATTCTCTGCCGCTGGGATATATACTTCATCTTTCATTACAGAGTATCGGCCTGAAATCTCATTCATGCGGGCTGTACGATGCCTTGTCCACTGGCGTGCAACGAAAATCGGCATTTTCACATGGAATGTGAATACGACCTGTTCAAAAGGCGATGTATGATCATTCCTCATCAAGTAATTGATAAGCCCCTTATCCTGTCTGTAAGTCTTGGTACCTTCTCCATAGCTTACTCTGGCACTCTGCACAATGCGCTGATCAGAACCAAGATAATCAACGAGGCGTACAAAACCATGATCAAGAACAGGATACTCTTTGTCGAGGATTTCCTCAGCTTCAGGTACGATGCAATGCATATCTTCTCCTTCAAACGTAATCCATGCGTGAAAGCGCAAGAAGCGTTCCCCCCACAGCCGCAGTCTCGGTTCTGAGAATACGGCTGCCTATCAGCATGGGACTATAACCATTTTCTATAAAAAGTTCTGCTTCACGCTCAGACCAGCCACGTTCAGGCCCGATTGCAAGCACAACACTCTTTCCGCTCAGCATAGCCTCTGAGAGGCGTTTTGCGCCTTTTCTGTTATCGAGAAGGATTTTCTCTTCTCCTTCTGCTTCTTTTATCGCTTCCTCAACAGAAGAAAGCACAGAGACAGAGCTTACCCCTGTTTTGCCAGCCTGCATAGCACCATCGAGCAGAATCTTCTTATATTCCCCTTCCGTATAGAGTGAAGCAGAAAGATAGCTCTTCTCTCCGAGATCTGAGACAGGAAGCAGTATTTTCCCGACTCCCATCGAAACAGCTTCACGCAGAATACGGCGCATGCAGATCGGCCTGACCTGTGCGACAATCAGCGTCAGAGGATAAAGCCGCGAAGCATCTCCGGAAGGCTGAAAAGAAAGCCTGATCCCTTCTTTATCGGAAGAAAGAATCGTTGCCATCCCCTCGTCTCCATTGATGACTCCTGCCCGGAAATTATCACCAGGCTTTAAATGGAGCACTCCTTTTATATGCTTTGCCCTGTCATCAGATGATGGCAGGAAAAGCTCATTTTCATCTAAAAGGATAATATTCACTTGTCACGCCCATAGAGATGTGAATAATACTTTATCCCTTCAAAAGACGGCGATGTGAGATCAGCTTTTGACATTCTCCAGGACCAGTTGGATGTACCGCATGTGGAGGGAACATTCATTCTGGCTTTCTCTCCCAATCCGAGGATATCCTGCATCGGGAAGATTGCATACATAGCTGGAGAAGCCATCAGAGAACGTATCATCCTCCACAGAACTTCACCGTCTCCGCATTCGAAGTATCTCCTCACATAGTCCTTCATGCCATCATCCAGACTGTCATACCAGCCTTGAGTGGTATTATTGTCATGGGTGCCGGTATAAGCTACAGAAAGATATTCTGTGTTATGCGGCAGATAAGGATTATCCGTCTGCCAGTCACCGTTATCGAAGGCAAATGCAAACTGAAGAATCTTCATGCCAGGGAAGCCGTTTCTCACTCTCAAGTCTTCAACTTCAGCAGTGATGACACCGAGATCCTCTGCAATGACAGGAAGATTATCTCCCAGTTCCTTGCGCAGAGCATCGAAAAGCTGCTGCCCAGGGCTCTTGACCCACTTACCGTTCTTTGCAGTTGTCGCACCTTTCGGCACTTCCCAGCAGGCTTCAAAACCACGGAAATGATCGACACGTACGATATCAAAAAGCTCAAGGTTCTTCCTGAAGCGGTCAATCCACCATCTGAAACCTGTCTCAACATGCTTCTCCCATCTGTAAAGAGGATTGCCCCAGAGCTGTCCATCTGCGCTGAAAGCATCTGGCGGAACACCGGAAGAAGCTTCCTGCTCACCGCATTCATCGATCTGCAAAAGCTCCCTCTTTGACCAGGCATCAGAGCTGTCTCCGGCAACAAAGATAGGAATATCCCCGATAAGCTTCACTCCGCGCTCGTTGGCATAGATCTTCAGTTCGGTAAACTGTTTATAGAAGAAATACTGCAATACAGCATATATATCTATCTCTCTCTTTTTCTCTTCCCTTTTCTTTGTGATTGCATCTGGATGACGCATTTTGAGCTCTTCCGGCCATGAAAGGAACCAGCGGGAATCATTGAACTCATCAGTCAGTACCTGAAAGAGAGCATAATCTTCAAGCCACCAGCTCTCCTTCTCTCTGAAACGTTCAAACTCCTTGAAAGGAAGACCTTTGTTATCCAGGAATGCTTCTGCAGCCCTTCTGAGCATCGGCATCTTCAGCTTTCTCACTTCTCCGTAATCCACCCGATCGGAAGAAGGTATCTTATTCATTGCGTCATTTATATCGATATAACCATCAAGGTAGAGAAGACGAGGAGAAATCAGAAGCTCATTACCAGCAAATGCCGAACGTGCTGCATATGGACTATCTCCATAGCCTGTAGGCCCTACAGGCAGCATCTGCCAGAGTCCTACAGAGGAGTCTGCAAGAGTATCAACGAATTTATAGGCATTCTCTCCAAGATCACCTATACCGTAATCTGATGGAAGCGATGTTATATGCAGGAGCACACCTGCTTTTCTGGTTCTTTTTTCAGCCATGAAACGAGTATACCCGCATTGAGAGAGTATTAAAAGTCAAATGTTACAAAGCACAGTATTGTGTAAAGTGAAATAATTTCCGATGCGAAATGGATAAATCATGGTAGAATCTATATATGAATAGCACAGAAAAATCCTTATTCAAAGTCGGAGATGCAGTAGTCTACCCTATGCAGGGCGTGGGCTGCATCCTTTCCCGTGAGACAAGGAGAGAAAAAGAATACTACCGAGTGCAGATCACAGCTTCGGAGATGGATGTGCTATTACCCGTTGATAACGCTTCAGCCCTAGGGCTGAGGCATCTGGCAAGCATCACAGAGACAAGAAAGGCCCTCTCTTCACTTTCGGAGAAGAGAGAAAGCAGAGGAATGGACTGGAAGCAGAGACTTCTGATGAATCAGGAGCTGATGAAGGAAGGTACCCTCAGTTCTGTTGCAAAGGTCGTGAACTCTCTCTACAGACGCTCAAAAGTCAAAGAGCTTCCTGTTCAGGAAAGAAAGCTCTACGATAATGCGCTTTCCATTCTTGTCGATGAGTCCTCCTCTGTGCTAGGAATAGGCACTGAGGAGATGAAGAAGAAAATCTTCGCCAAACTTGAGAAATGAGCATACCACCTTTTGCAGTAATCATAACAGCCGCAGGATCTTCCACAAGATTCTCTCAGTCCGGAAGCGTGCAGGCAAAGAAAGAGTACCTTTCAATTGATGGACACACTGTGCTTTCAAGAGCAACAAGACCTTTTTACAGCATTCCATCCCTTGCCGCTGTCGTTGTAACATGCCCTCATGGAGCGGAAGACGAGACAATCGTTGCACTTGAGGATCTTTGTGACATCGGAACAATCCCGCTTCTGATAGTCGAGGGAGGCATGACGCGCAAGGAATCTGTCAAAGCCGCGCTCGAAAAGCTGAGGACACTGGAAATACCCTTTGACTACATAGCCATCCATGATGGAGCAAGACCCTATGTAGATACAGGACTGATTATAAGAACATTAGCCGCAGCTACTGTCACAGGAGGGGCCGTCCCAGCACTGCGCGTAACGGATGCTGTCAAAAAGCTTGGAAAGGACGGACTCATCAGCGAGAATATCGACCGTTCATCATTGATCACAGTACAGACTCCGCAGATTTTCCGCCGCGAGGAGATTCTTGATGCCTACGACAGATTTACCGCACTGGAAGCAGACGATGATGCAGCCGTCTTCATAAGCGCCGGTTACTCATGCACAGTCTCTTCCGGGAGCATTGAGAACAAGAAGATTACATATATCACTGACATTCCCGATGCAGAAGAACAGGCAAAAGCCTATATAAAAGCCAGAGAAGAAGGCAGAAAGAGCGCTGAAGCTTCACGCCACATGAGAGAGCTTCTGCAGGAAGGAGATAAGTGGGATGAGAGCGGGAACAGGCTTTGACATTCACCGTCTCGGCAAAGGCAGAACATTAGTACTTGGAGGCGTAACGATACCCTCAGGAACCGGTGAAATAGCACATTCTGATGGAGATGTTCTTATTCATGCCATCATTGATGCAATTCTTGGAGCTTATGCAGCCGGTGATATCGGTGCATTATTTCCTGATACATCAGAAGAGACAGAAGGAATGGACAGCAGTATTATGCTTGAGAGAGTCATATCCATGCTGAGTGCCCGGCTCTTGAGCATCGACAGCACTGTGATTCTCGAGAGACCAAAACTGCGGGAACATATTCCAGCAATCAGGGAAAACATTGCAAAACTTACGAAACTTCCATTGGATAGAGTCTCTGTGAAAGCAAAGACAGCAGAGGGACTTGGCCCCATTGGAGAAGGCCTCGCAATACAAGCAGAGGCCATTGTGATTGCTGAAGATTAAGCCGCCTTTTCAGGCGGCCTAAAGCTTATTTGGAAATAAGCATCGTTCGCGGATCGAGGTTCACCTGCATCGGCTTCGGTACATTGACATGGTGAGATCTGACAACTGTCATGACGACTTTATCAATCTTATCATCATAGCGGAGTGCAATAAGGACATCGATGAGATCATAGTACTTAACAAGAGTATTAGGCACACCATGCTCATCATACACCACATCCGGCCTGACAGGAGATACGGAGAACCATACCTCGATATTCATCTTCTTAGCGAATTCTTTGATCTTGATGATATCCTCTTCATCTGCGACAGTGAGTTTATAACCATCAAAAAGAACACAATCGGCTTTGAACGATCCCTGATTGATCAAGCTTTCAAGAGAAGCAAGAATCTTTTCAACAGGAACCTGTTCCTGAGAGAAGTTCATGACGACACGGTTTGCAAGTATTGCATTATAGACAAGTGCCGCATCATCGAGAGACTGCATCTCTGAAATCTCTCTGAATACTTCCTTATACCAGTTTATGACATGCTCGACATTACCCGAGAATGATACGTGAATGACGCTCTCTCCTTTAAAGAGCTTATCTGTAGCAAGGTGAACAAGACATGCCGTCTTTCCGATTCCATGCCGTGATACGATTACACCGAGATTGCCGCGTCCGAGTCCGCCGTTGATAGCTTCGTCAAAGACGCGAAGTGGACTTACGCTGTTAAGTTCCTTGATATCCATTTCTGCACCTCCGTTGTTAAAGGTATTATAACATGGCTATAACGGAATCACATCAAGAAAATGAATAAATGGGTAAAATCAGCAGAAGTGGGCAAGAATGCTGAAGAAAAGCTTTCACAAGGCAAAGAAAAAGCTGCAGGAACCAAGCCCTGCAGCAAAGTGCTCTCTCTGTCACCCAATCATTTCTGGGCTGCTTTCTTTTTCTCCTGATACTCTTTCTTGAGTTCATCGGATACAGACTGTGGAACACGTCCATACTTCTCGACTTCCATTGTGAACTCTGCCTTACCCTGTGTGAGTGAGCGGAGGACTGTGGAGTATCCGAACATCTCTGAAAGAGGAACTTCAGCAATAACCTGGCACTGGTTGTTATCCTCTGTTGAGGAGACAATCATACCTCTTCTCTGGTTGATTGAACCGAAGATGTTGCCCTGGAACTCAGAAGGTCCATTGACTTCAACCTTCATGATAGGTTCAAGGATAACCGGCTTTGCTTTCTCGAATGCTTCTCTGAATGCACCGATTGCAGCTGTCTGGAAAGCCATATCAGAGGAGTCAACAGGATGCCACTGGCCATCGTTTACGACACAGCGTACGCCGATGACAGGGAAACCGACCTGTGTACCCTTCTTCATTGCGCTCTGGAAGCCCTTGTCGCAGGAAGGAATGTACTCAGTAGGAATTGCACCACCCTTTACTTCGTTGACAAACTCATAATCCTTTGCAGGCTCATCCGGGTCTGTCTGTACAATCGGCTCAATATAGCCTGCAACGCGTGCATACTGACCAGAACCACCAGTCTGCTTCTTGTGTGTATAGTTGAACTCTGCCTTCTGGCTGATAGCCTCTCTGTAAGCAACCTCTGGCTTACCGACTTCAACCTCAGCCTTGTACTCTCTCTTCATTCTCTCAATGTAGACATCGAGGTGAAGCTCTCCCATTCCCTTGATGATTGTCTGATTTGACTCAGGATCAACATATGTCTGGAATGTAGGATCTTCCTTTGTGAAGCGGTTGAGAGCCTTAGCCATGTTATCTGCAGCCTTCTTGTCAACCGGCTTGATAGCAAGGGAGATAACAGGTGTAGGAACGAACATACTTGTCATTGAGTAGTTGAGTGAAGGATCGCAGAATGTATCGCCTGATGCACAGTCAATACCGAAGAGAGCTGCAATCTCACCGCATCCAGCTTCTGAGATATCCTCCATAGTTGATGCATGCATCTTGACAAGTCTTCCGACGTTGAATCTCTTCTTTGTTCTTGTATTGAGAAGAGTGTCACCCTTCTTGATCTTTCCCTGATAGATTCTGATGTATGTAAGCTGTCCGAACTGGCCGTCCTCAAGCTTGAATGCCAGGATAACAGGTTTCTCATCCTCTTTTGACTCAAGGACAACTTCTTTCTCATTGTCATCGAGATCAAGAGCAACGTTCTGAACCTCTGTAGGATTCGGCAGGTAATCAATAACACCATCAAGAAGTGTCTGGATACCCTTGTTCTTATATGCAGAACCCATGAATACAGGGCAGAGCTGGAGACCGATTGTTCCCTTTCTTACAGCAGCCTTGATCATCTCAGGTGTTACGCTGTCTTCCAGGATTGCCTCCATCAGCTCATCGGAGAACATGGAAGCTGCATCGAGAAGCTCCTCTCTCTTTGCCTGAGCTTCTGCCATCAGCTCCTCAGGGATTTCCTCGATTCTCTCCTGAAGACCATCTGCTCCCTGATCGAAGTAAACTGCCTTCATATTGACAAGGTCTACTACACCCTGGAGTCTGTCCTCAAGTCCGATTGGAATCTGCATAAGAACAGCATTGAGACCAAGCTTCTCAATCAGCTGGTCCTTAACCCTGTAAGGATTTGCACCTGTTCTATCGCACTTGTTTACAAAAGCGATACGAGGTACATGATATCTCTTCATCTGGCGGTCTACAGTAATGGACTGTGACTGAACACCACCGACTGAGCAGAGAACGAGAATAGCTCCATCGAGAACACGAAGAGATCTCTCAACCTCGATTGTGAAGTCGACGTGGCCCGGAGTATCGATGATATTGATCTCATGCCCCTTCCACTCTACGTTTGTTGCAGCAGAGGCAATTGTGATTCCTCTTTCTCTTTCGAGCTCCATCGAGTCCATCGTAGCTCCGACTCCATCTTTGCCGCGAACCTCGTGAATTGCGTGGATCTTGTTGCAGAAGTAGAGGATGCGTTCGGAAAGAGTTGTCTTTCCCGAGTCGATATGAGCACTGATTCCGATATTCCTCATGCCCAGTAAGTCATGTGCCATATAATTAACCTCTCAGTAATATGATTCTCAAAAACACAGCGGCCGAAAGCCACCAGATTGGCATAATATTGATTTTCAGCATCTTGTGCAAGATATATTCATCAGAAGAGTTCTGCATTCCCTTGTCAGGCAAAGAAAAGAAGAAGAGAGCTTTCCAGAGGCGACAAAAGCCAAGCTTGATGCTAGTATTCATTATATGGCTACTGTATTTGAAATGATCATCAATGGTGAAATACCATCAGTCAAGCTTTACGAGGATGATTTGTGCCTCGTTATTCTCGATATCAATCCAGTCTCCAAGGGCCATGCTCTTGTCATCTCAAAAGAGTGCTGCCCTACTTTCACAGAGATTCCAATGGCTACGCTTTCCCATATGATGGAAATTGCCAGAAAAGTCGACCAGAAGCAAAGAGAAGTACTCAAGGCAGAAGGTACTAATATAATGATCAACAACAGCCCCGCCTCGGGACAGGAAGTTCCACACCTGCATATACATGTCATTCCTCGTTACAGCGGAGACGGAAAGACGCCTGTATTCAAAAAAGAAAAATATGCAGATGGTGAAGCTGCAGCCTATGGGGAGAAACTGAAGATATGATCAAACGTGCTCTCGTGATTCTCTTCTCCATACTCCTTCTCTCTTCCTGTGCGGTTTACACCTCAAGGAAAGGCTATCAGAGGATATCCATACCGGAAACAACAGGTTATCCATCCACAAAATATGCTGTAATTCTGCAGGAGAACCAGAACAAATCCGAAGAGGCTATAGAGAATTCCCAGAAAGAAGCAGAACACAGAGCGGCTTTGAGGCGCAAGGCTGAGGTGAATGAGTATCCAGAAGATCTCTCGACGCTCAGCTATCCTCATGTTTACACACCTCAGAGAACAAACAGCACAGCTCCTGATGGAATAACAGTAATCAAAGTGCTGATGCTGCCTCTTGGTTACGAACCAATGACAGAAGCAGATGCAGAGAGGATTCTCGGAGCAAACAGGGATATGCTCCCTGATTTCGTTATCCTGACAGGCTCACTGGAGAATCAGGTGGCTGGTGCGAAAGCGGCAGGATGGGATGCTATAACGATGGAGGGAGGAACGGTACTGCATCGTCCGCTTCTGAAGACAGCAGGTGCAGAGAGTTCTTCCTTCTTCATCACAACAACAAAAGATATTGAGATAGCACCGCTCTCATTCGCAAACAATATGCCTGCAGATGAGAGTCAGGCTGAATCCTGGGCACTTTCCCTCACAAATGATGAAGAGGAACTCAATGCAGTCAAGGCAACGGCAGAAGCCATGACTGACAAGGAAAAGATTCTAGCCCTCTCTTCTTCCCAGCCATCGGGAGAAGACTGGATTGAGTTCACTCCATTCCGGTACAGGAGTGATCTGGAATTCCCAGTCTCAACATATCTGGAAGAGAATGAATGGCTCGATACATACAGAGCTTCCCATTTCACTGCAGAAACAGATGGCGGAACGACAAGAAAGAACGGCAGCATGTATGAACGCCTGGACTTTGTTTATACTCAGGGCTTAATACCTGTTTCTGTAATAAGCTATCCTGTCATGGGCCTGACAGACAGGACGGGAGCTTTCGCTATCCTTGCCGAAATACTCGTTCCATGATTATCTTTGAGTAAAATAACAGGAGTTAATTATGATTGAGATAACAAAAGCAACTTTTGATGCAGAAGTAAAGAATGCAGCAGGCCCTGTGCTTGTAGATTTCTGGGCACCTTGGTGCGGTCCTTGCAAGATGCAGACAAGAATCCTTGAGAACTCTGCAGAAGCTCTAAGCGGAGCGAAAATCTGCAAATGCAACGTAGATGATAATCCTGATCTCGCTGGAGATTTTGATGTACAGGCTATCCCTACACTCATCGTCTTCCGCGATGGCAAAGTCGTAGACAGAGCAACAGGCGTCAGAGATGAAGCTGCTCTGAAGAGAATGCTTGGACTCTGAAAAAACCTCAGAAAGAAATATCCCCTCAGCCTGGTGAAAACCAAAACTGAGGGGTTTTTACTAAATGTCCAATAAATCTTTATTGAATCACGGTCCCACTATTTCTATCTCAACTGGTTCCGTTCGGCGGTATAATGTATAAAACATCTCTCCCCCATCTGAGAAAACAGCAATACATTCCAAAGTATTTATATCTTTAAAACGATATTTAATGGTCATGGCAAACGTATCAGATGGTTTATATGAAACAACATACCAGCCATCAATCTCTCGTCTGTCAGATTCAAATTTATTTCCCTCATATCCTGAATCTTCAGGGATCGCAAGTATGTAATACCCATCTCCAATCTCTACAATATATGAAGGAGCACCGGGAACCGACTTTACATCCCACTGGCCTATAAGATCAGCTGTGGGGTCACTTACCTGCTGGGGGGGGTAGGATAAGGATAGGATCCGACTTGCAGGAAGAGAATCCTGCAACCATTACAAGCGATAAAAAGATGAGCAATGCATAACGCAAGCTTGTTTTTCTCATTTTCATCTCTCCTTTTATTGCTTCAGTGTAGCACATGGAAACTTCAATTCTCTACAGCAATCAAGACAAGAAGAAGCAAAAATAATCCCCCAGACTGGCTGGAAAAAACCAAATCTGAGGGATTCATATTTCACTCAACAATTATAATCAAGGGACTTGAACAATCGTGATATCAATCGGTTCAGGCAGGCGTTTCAGAGTACAATTAATTCCCAAAGGAGATACATTACATTCCAAAGTATCCACATCGCCATCTTTAAAACGGAACTTGATACTCATAGGTTCTTCGCCAGGATCAGCAGGAAATGATACAATATACCAACCATCCACTTCCTGTCTTTCGGATTCAATCTGCATTCCAATCCATTTTGACGACTTATCGTCGAATAATCCGAAAATAAAAGACCCAACCCTGATTTCTATAATGGCTGGAACAATCCCCTCCTGTTCTGATTCGGGATCATAGACATAAACAGCCCATTGACCTGGGAGATCAGAGGCATCTGGTTCATTCATCGTGGGGGGGGGTAAAATGATGGATGGATTTGATCTACAGGATGTGAATCCAGCAAGCAGCACAAGCGGCACAAAGATGAGTAAAGCATAAAACAATCTTGTTCTTCTCATTTTCATCTCTCCTTTTTGTTTTAGTGTAACATGGGATAATCTGTTCCCTGAAATAAATTTTTTAAATGGCAGGAGATAAGAAAAGTGGCCCCACCTTAAGCAGAGCCACTGAGTCAAACGTGAAGAATCACATCATCAGCTTATCGAGATCGATCTCAGCCATTATGGAAGGCATCGAACAGCCCCAGGATTCAAGAACCTGAGGATGAGTCTCACCGAAGACTCCGACCTTCTCACCTTTGTAGATGATAGCAGCAGCACGGCCTGGGATGAATCTCGGGTCATCTCCTGCCTCACTTAATGTGTAATCCTTTCTGAGGAAATACATCAGAGTATTGATGTAAGAAGCAGCATCGTTATAACCAACAGCAACATTGGAAGAGAAGAATCCAAGACTGTCGATTGTTCTTGTTCCGCTGTTGTCTTCTGCATCTTTGACAGTGATCTTGCCGATTTCAAAGATATTATGAGGATAGACAGCATGGCCTGAGACAGACTCGCTTTCAAGAAGGCATGGAAGTACAGATGGCCTTATGACCTCATAGTTCTCACTCATCGGGTTTGCGATGAAGACAGCATCATCACCTGTGACGTGCATATTGTCGATATACTCTCTCCTTGACCCGAGGTAGTTGTACATCATTTCCTGGAAGCCAAGACCGACAAGAATGCCTTTTACCTTTCTTGAGAACTCCTCAACAGGTGACAAGCGCCCGATCGTGAAATCTGCAGGCATTACAGGAGCAAAAGAAGCAAGACCATGACCGATCATGATGTCTTCTACGATATCGACACCATGCAGGAAGTCATTGCGGTACTCAGGAACCTGTATTGTGATTTCCTCCCCGGAGACAGCAGCGTGTACGCCCATCTTCTGAAGCGCTTTGATGCACTCTTCAGCAGAAAGCTCCTCACCCAGCTTATGATGTACAAGCTCAAGAGAAGCTGTAGCTGGCTTCTGGAAGTAATATGGAACTGTAATCTCACGTCCATAAGGAGTATCTTTTGCAAAGCGGCACTTCACAGGAAGAATCTCAAAGCCCATATCAGACATATCGCAGGCAAGGATGGAGACAGCTAAGAGAAGATCGTCGAGAATAGGCCCCGAAACTTCGATGAAGAAATCAGAGTCCCCGATTTCCACAGCTCCAATGCGAGCACTGTTGATTACAGGAGGGAATGAAAGCGTATCACCGTTATCATCATAAAGATATGGGAAACGCGGGAATGATGAGACAATGTGTCCATATTCCTTTCCCTTGGGATGCTTGGCACAGATTTCACGCAGTGAGAGCTCCTCATCCATTCCCAGCGGTACGAATTTTGTCTTATCAGGATCGACTGCCGCATAATGAACAGGATATTTGATCAGCTCTGAGCGATAGATACCCATAGCAATCGTCTTTCTCTTTCTGCCGAAATTGGTGCAGAGCTTCTCCTGACTCTGGATCAGGTTGACGAGAAGGTCATTATCCACTGTCTTTCCGCGAGCTGCGAAACCTATGGAGTAATCACGGATACCAATTGCACTCTCATCGTCAATGACCATACGTCCATCGCTCGGTTTCTCGTCATCGGCGGTGGAGAAGAAATCATAATGAGGAATCACTCCGCTTTCATAGCATTTAAGAGCACGTGCGACACCAGCTGCCGACCAGAGGTCCGGACGGTTTGTATCATTAAGCTCAATCTTTATGACACTGTTTTCCTTGTCATGTCCATCGAGCTCTGCTTTTGCAACAGGGAAGATGTCAACAAGCTCATCATCTGTCATCTTCTTGCCAAGAAGGTGGAAGAAGATATTCTCAGGTACTTCAATCTTAGGCATTAGTTTCCCCTCCTTGTTCTTACACTCTCGATATCTGGAGTGAAGAGCTCTCTGAGGTCATTGAGACCCAGATGCATGAGAGCCATTCTATCGATGCCAAGGCCCCATGCGAGAACAGGCTCCTTGATTCCAAGCGGCTCTGTAACCTCTGGACGGAAGATTCCGGATCCACCCAGCTCGAACCAGCCAAGAACAGGATGCTTGATATGCACCTCAATCGATGGTTCTGTAAATGGGAAGTAACCAGGGACATATTTGACTTCTTCCGCACCTGCAATCTCCTCTGCGAACATCTTCAGAAGTCCCAGAAGGTTCTTGAGGTTCACATCCTTTCCTATGACAATACCCTCTGTCTGGTAGAAGTCAGCACCATGTGTCGCATCTACCTGATCATATCTGAAGCAGCGGACAACGCCGAAATACTTGCCTGGCACATGTGCTTTTGTCAGCTGATGGGCAGAGAGCACAGTTCCCTGGCTTCTGAGGACCTGGCGCCTTGTGAACTCATGATCGAATGTATATCCCCAGCCTCTTGACCCTGTCTGCCAGCCATTCTCATGAGTTGCAGCTACCTGGCTGAGCCATGGCTCATCAATCTGCTTCGCATGAACCGGATCCTTGACGTAGTAGACATCGTGGATATCACGGGCAGAATGGAACTGAGGCATGAAAAGAGCATCTCCGTTCCAGAACTCATTCTCCACCAGTGGTCCATCGAATTCCTCGAAGCCGAGGGAGATGAGCTTATCCTTGACCCACTGCAGATACTCTGAATATGCATTTCTTCTGCCAGGAATCAATCTGGAAGTCGGTGCATTGATGCCATATGGACGGAATGTGCCGTTCTTCCATGCACCTGTCTGAATCATCTGCGGTGTAAGAACACCAAATTCCTCACCTGTGATATTAGCCTTGATGACAGCATCCTTAGTCTTCTCTCCATCTGCTGTCAGATGATAGACAACATCCTCTCTCTCCTGAATGCGGAAAGGAGAAGAGGAAGCACCTCTTTTTTTCGAAAGCGGTGCGATAGCTTTTTTCTCTTCATCCGAAAGAGATGACTCATCGAGAAAAGATGCAGCAGCAGCTTTGTCGAGGATAGAGCGCTGAATCTTCACTTCATCGGCAATTTCTCCAGCGATCTCCGCCTTTCTCTCATCATTCATCTTCAGAGAACCTTTGGAAGAAAGAAGACCGAAGGCAGAACCTACATCGCTCTTCTCCAGAGAGAGAGCTGAAGCAATCTCAGGCATTGCATGAGGACCATTATCCTTCAGAAATGAGTAGATTCTCTCTGCAGGGAGGCCTTCTTTCTGCATTGCACGGCCTGTATCTGTAAGTTCATAAATCGTTCTCTTGGTTCTAGAGACTTCTTCCAGGCATCCCTTTGCCGAAAGCCATGAGAAAGCCTGATTGCACTGTCCTGTCTTATATCCCAGTCCGTTTGCGATACGCTCTTCTGTGATATCCTCACCGGCATTTACATACCTCAAGAGCTTTACTTCAAGCGGATGCAGGTTCTTCACATCGATATCCATTAATATCTCCTTCAGAAATACAGATGATGATTATATTGATAATGCAAGGAAATTCAAAGGGTAAGAAGGCTCTCTGCGGCCTCTCTTATCCGAGATGATGAAATAAGCACAGCTTCTTCCAGCTTTCTGGAAGGAGGAAGAGGGAGAGAGGAAGCAGAAAGCAGGACTACAGATCCGGGAATATAACACGGAAGAGAATAAAGCAAGGAAAGCACCATTTCTCCTACACTTCCCTCCTGTGGAGTGTCCTGTACGATCAGGGCCTTCTTTGTAACAGAGAAGGATGAAACTATCGTCTCCTTATCCAGAGGCTTGATTGTTGCCAGATCAATGAAGGTAATCTCATCTTTCAGGTCTGAAAGAGCATCAGAGGCCGCACTGAATGCTCTGGAATATCCGATGACGGAAAGCCTGTCGCCAGAACCTGTGACGATAGCCTTACCAAGTGGCAGATACGTTTTCTCGTCGCCTATGTCCCCCTGCTTGTCATAAAGTGCCTTATGTTCGAAGAAAAGCACAGGGTTAGCATCTTCAGAGGCACTCTTCAGTAACGCCTTTGCACTGTATGGATCAGATGGAGCGACAATCTTCAGCCCCGGAATGGAGAGGAACATAGTCTCCAGCGACTGTGTATGCTGCGCGCCATGGCCAGTCAGACCGCCCATCGGAGTACGAAGCACCATCGGGCAGGATAATTGTCCGCCGGACATGAAACGGAGCTTAGCCGCATGATTGATGACAGGATCGGAGGCGAGCGTCGAGAAATCACCATACATCAGCTCGACAATCGGGTGCATTCCCATCGCAGCAGCACCTACTGCCATCGATGTGAAGCCCTCTTCAGAGACAGGAGTCTCGATGACTCTGTTTCCATATTTCTTATAAAGATCTCCTGTCACTCCGAAGCATCCGCCATATACAGCTATATCTTCACCCATAAGAAATGCCGATTCATCAGAGGCAAGTATCTCGGAAAGCCCTTCCCTGACAGCTTCACGATAAGTTCCTCTGTGGAGTCTGCCCTTACTGGCTTTTCTTTTAGGCGAAGGAGCACAGACATAGCACTCAGCCTCAGAAAGCGAAAGGCAATCATCTTTATGCTTCAAAGCAGATTCTGCTGCTGATCTCACTTCATCCCGTACATTGTCTTCAATTGCAGCAAGCTCCTCTTTTGTGGCGATTCCGGAAAGAGTAAGAAAAGCAGAAAAGATGGCAATAGGATCTTTTTTCTGCCACTCTTCTTCCTCTTCATGTGTTCTGTAAAGGAGCTTATCAGAGCGGCTATGGCCACACTGCCTGTAAGTCATTGCCTCGATAAAATACGGTTTATGTTCTCTCACAATCCGTTCGCGGGCTGAAGCAACAGCTTCCTGTACTGCTATCACATCATTACCATCAATACACTCATGAGGGATAAGAAACCCCTCTGCACGCTTATGTATGCCATCAGAGGCTATCATTTTTCCGGAAGCAGCTGACATCCCATACTGGTTGTTCTCCAGAAGGAAAAGAAGCGGAAGATGCCACAGCGACGCTGCGTTCATCACTTCATAGAGAATACCACGTGATGATGCACCATCGCCGAAGATAGCGACTGCGATACCGTCTTCATTTTTCAGTTTCTTTGCAAGCGCAATACCAGAAGCAAGCCCAATACCGGAACCCACGACAGCCGAAGAGCCAAGATTGTTATGATCAGTATCTGTCATATGCATCGAACCGCCAAGCCCCTTACAGAGACCATAACGCGTTCCCAGTACTTCCGCGAACATGGCTTCCAGATCGGAGGATCTGGCAACATTGAAACTGTGACATCGATGTGTCGGAACTATCCAGTCCTCATCAGAGAGAGAGGCAGCAAGACCAGCAGCCACTGCCTCCTGCCCTATCGAAAGATGATAAGTCCCGTAAATCAGGCCATTTTCAGAAAGTCTCTCCAGCTCTTTTTCGAAATAACGCGAACGGAGCATGGACGAAAAGAGGGAGATGTAATCCATAATTCAAGCCTCAGTTGATGTAAACGCCCAGAATGCGACCTATGAACATTCTGTGCCAATCCTCCTGAGGATAAAGCCTCTTGATATCCTCGTCAATGATAGTGTCGCCGGAAACGACCGACTCAGATACCTTCTGGCATGTGATGATGAGATTGGCTTCCTCAAATGCTACAGACCCGTCGACTGTCACAGGTGTTATTCCTGCTCCGGCGGCTTTATCTGTATCGCGTCCTGATGTGGAACCGCAGAACTGCAGCACATCTTTTTTCTCCGGAGGAAAGAAAGATAGAGTGAAGACTCCCGATTTCTCCATATAGTGCAGCGTGTAACGTTCTTTCCTGACAAAGACAAACGCTACAGGATCATTCCAAAGATACCCAAGGCCACCCCACCCCGCTGTCATGGTATTCCACTCTGACATCGTCCCCGCAGTAAGCAGGAAATTGTCATTGCCGATAACTGTGAATGGATTGAGTTCCAGCTGATCAAAGCCAATTTTCTGCATATCTCCTCCTTTATATCATGATTATAGCACGTTGAGGATTGTTTTTCAGACGAGGACATCCGCTATCTTCTCAAAACGTCAAATCCCCATTAAACTGTTCATATCTCAATAGTAATCTGGAGAAATTAATGGCAGAAGAAAGAACGTCCCTTCCGGACGACCTCAGGCGTGTTCTCTTCGATGAAGAGACTATCGCACACCGTGTCTCAGAGCTTGCCGATGAGATCAATCAAGCATACAAGGATATAGAAGAACCCCTGATCCTCGTAGGAGTGCTGAAGGGGTCCTTCATATACATGGCAGATCTTTCACGTCGCCTAACAGTTCCTCACGTCGTTGATTTCATCGCTATCTCATCATATGGGAACAAGGGAGACAAAAGAGGAGAAGTCCGTCTTCTCATGGATACCAGAGAGAATCTGGCAGGACACCATGTGCTCATCGTTGAAGATATCCTCGACAGCGGTTCCACTCTCGATTATCTGACAAAAGCATTCAAGGCACGCGGTACAAAGTCCGTAGAGACAACAGTCTTCCTGGATAAGCCATCCCGCCATCTTGTCGATGTTGATATCCGTTTCAGCGGCTTTGAGATTCCAGATGTCTGGGTTGTCGGCTATGGCCTGGATTATAAGGAGAGACACAGGACACTTCCTTATATCGCAGAGATGATTCCGGAGAATTGAGATGATTGATAAATTTTACGTCAGCTACAATACAGTACATAAGCTTATAAAGAATCTTGCAAAGAAGATTGATGACTCTGGTTTCGATCCAGATGTGATTGTCGCAATCGGCTCAGGTGGTTTCATTCCTGCCAGAATCATAAAGACATTCATCAACCGCCCAATCTATGCTGTCGGTATCTCCTACTACGGCATGGATCATAAACATCGTGAGCATCCGACAAAAATCCAGTGGATTGATGAGGTGCAGTCACAGCTGAGGGGCAAGAATGTCCTTCTGATCGATGAGGTTGATGATACAAGGGCAACACTTGGTTACTGTGTCGGAGAGCTTCTTTCCTACGAACCGAAGGAAATCGCAGTTCTTGTTCTTCACAACAAACTCAAGAAAAAAGATGTTGAGTTCCCGCCAGAGATAAAGAGATACTACCCTGCTCTGGAAATCGAGGACCTCTGGATCAAATATCCATGGGATGCCGACGATATCGAGGAACATACAGCAAAAGAGAAAGAGATGTTCGAAGAGCTCAGAAAACAGGGAAAGGAGGCACTTCTAAATGGCATCATATAATGTAAACGCCGTTGTCGGCGTCCAGTGGGGCGATGAAGGCAAAGGCCGCGTTGTTGATTATCTGGCATCCGATGCTGATCTTGTAATCCGCTTCCAGGGTGGAGATAACGCAGGCCATACTGTCATCAATGATAAAGGCAAATTCGGTCTTCATATTCTTCCTAGCGGTATTTTCAACCCAGAGACAATGAATATTGTCGGAGCTGGTACAGTCGTCAATTTCGACAGGATGCATGAAGAGCTGGAGAATATCAGGAAGACAGCAGATCTGGAGATTTCCAATGTCTTCATCGATGAGAGAGCTCATATCATCATGCCATACCACATGGCACTGGATGGAGCTGAGGAAGGAAAGCGCAGCGATAAAGAGAAAATCGGTACTACAAAGCGCGGCATCGGCCCTTGCTACTCAGATAAAGCTGCCAGAATGGGTATCAGAGCTGCAGACATCCTCGATGAAGAGAGACTGGAAGAGAGACTGAAACTCATCCTTCCGAAGAAGAACAGGGATCTCGAGTATTACGGGCTGGAAACAGTCACACTTGAGGATATGCTGAAGAAATGTGCTGAGTGGAGAGCAATGTTCGGTGACCACATCATCGATGCTTCTCCAGTCATCAGAGATGCAGTCGAGAGCGGCAAGAAGATTCTTCTCGAAGGCCAGCTCGGAATCATGAGAGACAACGACTGGGGAATCTATCCATATACAACATCCTCCAATCCGACAGTCGCAGGAGGCTGCAATGGTGCAGGTATCCCTCCACGCTGCATCTCCACTGTCGTCGGTGTTGCAAAAGCCTATTCGACATCTGTCGGCGGCGGCCCATATATGACGGAGCTTTTTGATGAAGATGGCGAGAAGCTCAGGGATATCGGACACGAATATGGTGTCACGACAGGTCGCCCGAGACGCTGCGGATGGTTCGATGCAGTCGCTGCAGATTTCGCATGCTACATGAACGGAGTGACAGATCTTGCCCTCACAAAGCTCGATGTACTCGACACATTCCCTGAAATCAAGGTATGTACAGGCTACAACATCAATGGGGAGTACTATTCTCACCTGCCTGAAACAAGACTTCAGGAAGATGCAAAGCCTATCTATGAGACATTCGAAGGCTGGATGGCAGATACCACAAAATGCAGAGAATGGGATGAGCTCCCGGAAAAGGCAAAAACCTACATCCTCGCACTGGAGAAAATGCTGAACACACACATCACATACATCTCAGTAGGTCCTGAGCGTGATCAGCTGATCATCCGCAAGAAGTAACCAGATCCTCCCTCCGGGGAGGATTTTTAACAAAGAAACAACGAGGATTTCCATTGTTCTTGATGAACGCCTCGCTTCAGAGAGTTATCATCAAGACAGAATACAAAAGGCCTCCAATGGAAACAGGCCGGAAAGAATAGCAGGAGGAAGCAAGGATGCGTTCCTCCTTTTTCTTTGCTATAATTCTCACTGAGGTTCTCATGGAATACGATCACAGCACATTCATCAGTCCGCTTACCTGGCGGTATGGCTCAGAGGAGATGAAGCATATCTTCTCAGAGGAACACAAAAGAAAGCTTCTCAGACGTGTCTGGATTGCCCTGGCCCGGGCAGAGGCGAAAGCAGGTCTTGTCACAGAAGAACAGGTGAAGGAACTGGAAGCTCACAAAGATGATATCGATATCGAGAGAGCAGCAGAAATAGAGAATACCATCCACCATGATCTGATGGCTGAGATAAAGACATATGCTGAGCAGTGTCCAACGGCCGGCGGAATCATACATCTGGGTGCTACAAGCATGGATGCTCTGGACAATGCCGATGCCGTACGCTTCAAAGAAGCCCTTTCCCTGACCATCTCAAGACTCGACACTCTGATTTCCGCTCTTGCAGATAAAGCCGAGGAATATAAAGACACAGCAACGATGGCCTTCACACACATCCAGCCTGCGGAGATCACGACTATCGGCTACAGACTCAGCCAGACGCTGCAGGACCTTACAGAAGACAGGAAGGAATGTGCCGAAGTCCTCGCATCTATCAAGGGCAAAGGCATGAAAGGTGCAGTAGGAACAGCTGCAAGCTACTCCGTGCTCCTTGCAGGAACTCCCGTAACAGCTGCAGAACTCGAGAACATGGTCATGGATGAGCTGGGTATCAAGGCATTCACTGCAGCGACTCAGACTTATACCAGAAAGCAGGACATGAGGATAATCGCAGCTCTGTCTTCCATTGCTGCTACACTCCATAAGTTCGCTCTTGATTTAAGAATCCTCCAGTCCCCGCCCATCGGAGAATTCTCTGAGCCATTCGGAAAGAAGCAGGTTGGTTCATCTGCCATGCCATTCAAGCGCAATCCGATCAACTCAGAGAAGATCTGCTCGCTCTCACGTATTGTCGAAAGCCAGTATCAGGCAGCATGGATGAACGCATCATCATCGATTCTGGAACGCACGCTTGATGACAGCGCAAACAGAAGAATCTTCATTCCTGAAGCCTTCATCGCAACCGATGAGATGCTCCTTACTGAACTGAAGATCGTCAGAGGTATGAACATCCACAGCACAGCCACAGAACGCTTGATGAATGATTACGGTATTTTCGCTGCTACAGAACGCCTTCTGATGGAACTGGGACGGCGAGGTGCTGACAGACAGGAGATGCATGAGGTCATAAGAGAAGAATCACTTGCAGCCTGGCAGAGCGTCCAGGAAGGAATGGGCAATCCGCTGAAGAAGAATCTGATACAAGATGAGAGAATCCTCAGATACCTGAAAGAAGAGGAAATCGAAAAGCTTCTTGATGCTCATGATTACACAGGAGATGCGGCATACCGCACCTCCCTTGTGATAGCAGAAGCAAGAAAGGCTATAGAATAAGCAATCCCGCCCTGAAGAGAGAGAAATAGACTGCTGCCCTGATATAGCGCACGGCTGTTGCGGGCAGCACTTTCTTTGCCGGCATCTTCAATGCTCCTGCAAGCACGCAGATTGTGGAGAACGGAAGAGGGAACAAGCCAGCGATGACGACAAAAAGCGTTCCATATTTCTTTATATAAGCACCCCATTTCTCCTTAGCTTTATCGGTATATCTCTTGATAAGAGGAATCTTATGCAGAAGCAGACCGCCAGCGTAGGATGTGATACCGCCAAGCATTGAAGCTGTTCCGATTACAGGTATGGCAATCCAGGGGCTCATCGAGGCGACTATAGGAAATACAAAGTCCGGCGATAATGGCAGGATGAGAGTATCAACCACATAGACATAGAGGAAGATGCCAGTAAGTCCGAAGTTCTCATCGAACCAGTCAACGGCAGCAGTATAGTTTTCTCCTCCAATATATTTAACGACAAGAAAGAAACCTATGAAGATCAGGATGATAGGAATCGTCCCGATAAGTGCAATCTTCTTCCAGTTCAGATGCACATCCTTGTGTTCTTTCATATCCTCAGTATTTTCCTCAGCCCCCTCTTCTTTCCTAAGAGCTTCTCCCATTAAGCAAAACCTCCGCTTTCCCCAGAATAGAACTTACATCTCCTGAAACAGATCCTCTGTAAATATTCCCCCGTCCGCCACCTTTGACCGGCAGCTCTGCTTTCAGGATGTCAAAACCTTCTTTTGTCCCATGAAACATGAAATGGCCATAATCGTCAACAATGAAAACTGTTTTGCCATCATTTTCCACGATAATTCCATCAAAGGAAGCAACAGGAACCGAAGACCTGAAGATGACAGGGATAGAGCCATCATTATCATTGACCGAGAGTTCCATCGCTGCAATTCTCTTCTCAGCCTTCTTCAGCTCATGTTTAAGCTCTCCGTTTTCCTGCACGATCCGGCTGGCTGCAGAGATTATATGCTCATCCTCTGCAGAGAAGAGAGCTGAAAGAGAGGAGACAATTTCCTTATTCCGTCTTCTGTACTGAACTGAAAGATCTCCGCACTTCCAGATAGTACGTATGTGGGAACGGATGCGCTCTGAACCACAGTACTGGATCTCCCCGATTTCCCCTGTTGATCTAAGATGGACCCCGCCGCAGGCAACTGCATCGAGAGATTCTATGAAGACAACTTTCACATCTCCTTCAACCTTTATGGACCTTCTCATACCAAGTTCTTCAGCTTCCTTATGGCTCATCTCACGCTGTGTGATAGCAAGCGAAGCACGGATAGCCTTCCCAGCCTCATCCTCGACAGAGAGAAGCACATCATCGGACACATCTTCCTTATCAGTCTCAACAGTGAAGAACCGCTCTCCCTGATGGACAGCAACTGTTCCGACCCCATGCCTGAAAAGAAGTGCAGATACAAGGTGCTGGGCACTGTGTTCTGTCATATAGAAATACCGATGTTCCCAATCAAGACTGAGAGTGGCTTTTGTCCCTATACCAGGTTTATCACCCTCAATGATATGCAAAGGTTCCCCATCTGCATTCTTTCGCGTATCCACAATCTTCCACTTGCCGAATGTTCCCTTATCCCCAGGCTGACCTCCGCCTTCAGGATAGAAGACCGTACGATCAAGAATAATGCCATCATTCTCTACAGCAACCACCGTAGCCTCGGCAGATTTCAGATAACTGTCTGAGTAATATAGCTTATCGGTCACGTTTCTCCTCTCCTACCATTCTGGCAACAGGCAATCTCCACTTGAAATGATAACCAAGCATACGCAGCGTCATAGTGAATAAAGCCGTCGAATACATCAGGATGTCACCGGAGACACCGGCCTTGAAAAGTATTACAAACAGAATACCACCAAGGATTGAAGCCGAAGCATAGAAATCAGAGGTAAGCACCATCGGTATCTCATGGCAGAAAACATCCCTGAGGACACCTCCTCCGACAGCACCGAACACACCACTGGCAACAACACCGATTGCACCCAATCCCAGCGCTTCAGCTTTCACACAGCCAATGGCTGTGAAAACACCAAGCCCTATAGCATCCAGATACTGGATAATAGCCCATCTGCCAACGGTCTTAGGACTGAGCAGAAAAACCAGCACTCCCATGGCTATGCAGATGAAGATATATGCGTTATCACGGAAGACAGCTATCGGGAAGATTCCCAGAATCGTATCCCTCAGCATACCGCCCCCGCATCCTACAGTGATGGCGAATACAATGACACCTAGAAAATCAAGTCTGTTCCTTACACCTTTGACAGCACCGGTAATTGCAAAGATTGCAGTTCCGAAGATATCAAAGGCATAGACAATACCGCTGTCCATAACACAGACAGCCTACAGAATTAGCCTTCTTGCGTCCACATCCTACCCTGATATTCATACCATCACTTGCTGAAATTGCGATATGTGAGCCTCTTGCCATCCAGAATATAGCGCTTCTGTCCTGTATCCGGCTCAAGCACACGCCTGTGTGTACTTCTATATGCCTGAGGACTAACACCATAATGCTTTGTGAAAGTGAGAGAAAAATGCTGACGGCTGTTGAACCCTACAGCAGTGGAAATATCTATGATTGAGAATGTACTGTTTACAAGGAGGAACACCGCCTCTTCCATACGCTTTCTGACAACATACTCCATGATGCTGCAACCTATAGCCTTTGAGAACAATGCCTGAAGATAGGATTTACTGATACCTATATATGAAGCTAATTCCGGTATGCTTATACCGGAATGGAAATGCTGATTGAGATAATCGCAAGCCTTCCTGATATAACAGTACCCCGCCTCATTCCTGCCTGAGATAATCGAGTATGCAAGTTCAGCCATTGTCCGCGTCATGATAAGCTGCAAAAGGAAATCCCCTTCAGCAGAAGACTTCTGGATATGAGAAATCAGATCCTTCAGAGAATACCCAAGGTTTCTCAGGTCCTGGCCACAGAAGCAATCAGGCATTTTATTCCACAGGCTTCGGAACTCCCCACACCTTTCCACAAGCCCTTCAAGAGGAATACTGCCATCTGTTTCAGAGAGGACAAATTCCAGATTGAGTATCGAGCAGGGTTTCTCACGGCAGATTTCCAAGCGATGCGGTACACCAGAACGTATGAATATGAAATGATTGGGAGCAAGCGTATACTTGTCATCATCGCAGTAAACAATACAACTGCCACCCGTCACATACATAATTTCAAAACTGTCATGTGAATGTGAGTTCATATGAAACTCCTGAAGTGATAGCGCATAGAATGCTGTAATGCTGCCTTTTATCATTCTCTTCTCCTTTCCATATACGGATTCTACAGCTAGAAAGATTAAAAATCAGACGATTTATTACATCTTGCAAGAAAAAAGTACCTTTGCTTCCACCTATTTCAAAGAAGACAGGTAGAATCCACAAGCAGAATAAACAAGGAGAATATCGAATGAGTTTCAAAGTAACTTTCATTGGTGCAGGCAGTCTTTGCTTTGCACGTACATTATTCAAGGATATCCTGTCTGTTCCAGAGTTTCATGATATAGAGATATCCTTCACAGATATCAATGCAGATAATCTTGAGAAAACAAGAGCTCTGTGCCAGAGAGACCTGGACGCAAACAATATCCCAATCAGAATACAATCCACAACAAACAGGCGTGAAGCCTTCAGAAATGCAAGATACATCATCAACTGTGTACGCATCGGCGGACTTGAAGCTTTCGAAAAAGATATCGAGATACCACTTAAATATGGCGTAGATCAATGTGTCGGCGATACACTCTGCACAGGCGGAATCATGTATGGTCAGAGGGTCATTGCCCAGATGCTGGAATTCTGCAAGGACATACGCGAAGTTGCAGAGCCTGGAGCTATTATGCTTAATTATTCCAATCCGAATGCGATGGCAACATGGGCATGCAATAAGTATGGAAGAGTAAGGACCATCGGATTGTGCCATGGTGAGATACATGGAGAAATGCAAATAGCGGAAGTTCTGAATATCCCACGCGACGAACTTGATATAATCTGTGCCGGTATCAATCATCAGACATGGTACATCTCAATAAAGCATCATGGGAAAGACATGATACCAGAGCTTCTGAAAGCTTTCGAGAAACATGAGAAATACAGCAGAGAAGAAAAAGTCAGAATTGATATCCTCAGGCGTTTCGGATATTACTCCACCGAGTCCAATGGACATCTTTCAGAATATCTTGCATGGTACAGAAAGCGTCCAGATGAAATAAAAGACTGGATTGATCTGGGAAAATGGATCAATGGCGAAACCGGAGGCTATCTGAGAGAGACCAGAGAGGAGCGCAACTGGTTTGAGACAGACTACCCGAAAATCCTGGCAGCTCCTCCAACTAAACTGGATGGTTCAGAAAGAGGGAAAGAACATTGTTCCTACATTATTGAATCACTGGAAACGGGTAGATGCTACAGAGGTCATTTCAACGTAATGAATGAAGGATGTATCACTAACCTTCCATGGGAATCAGTTGTTGAAGTTCCCTGTTATGTTGATGGAAATGGCATAAGCATCCCCAAAGTCGGAGATCTTCCGCTTGGCTGTGCCGCAATATGCTCACAATCGATATGGGTGCAGAAGCTTGCAGTCGAGGCAGCAGTTCACGGAGATGTGAACCTGTTAAAGCAAGCAGTTCTTCTCGATCCGCTTACAGGAGCTGTCTGCAACCCTCCGGAAGTATGGCAGATGATCGATGAAATGCTTGTTGCCCAGGAAAAATGGTTGCCGCAGTATTCAGAAGCGATAAAAGAAGCGAAAAAGCATCTGGCATCAGGCAATCTGATTCCAGCAAAAGATTATCATGGAGCCGCAAGACTTCCTGACAAAACCCCTGCGGAAGTAGCCGCAGAACATGAGAGCAGGAAGATCACAGTCTGAGATGAATCGAGCATGCCGCCAACAATCAAGGCGGCATTTTGTCTTCAGGCTCTGGCCAGTAATGTGATGTTTGGATATATTCAAAGCATGGGAAAAATCAAAAGTGCATGGGAGATTGCCCTTGAACGTACAGAGGGCATCCAGATGGATAAGGAAAAAATCAAATACAACAGCGATGTCGACAAAGCCAGGAGGACAGCAGGACGCTTTCTCTCCGACGATGACGCTATTTCACGTGAGGAGATGGAGAGTGAACTGAAACAACTCAATCCAGATGCTGTCAAAGAGGCTCTTATCCTCACAGCAGAGGCAAACCTTTCATTACCTCAGGATGAAAACGAAAATGCAGAGAGAATGGAAAAAATCAAAGCTCTTGTCGAGATTGCCACAAACGGAAACGCTTCAGCAATGGGCCTGATGGATGAGCTTATCGCTTTCCTCGGCCAGTATCCGAAGCACAGGAAAGATCTCTTCGAGAAGATGAAAGCACAGTACCAGCCTATTCTCGATGAGAAATCCCAGAAGCTTTCAGACCAGTATGGTACGGAAGTCCATCTCTCCTTCGAGAATGACAAGGAATTCATGGCAGCTGCCAGACAGAACATGGAACGCCTTGAAGGACAGTATCAGGCAACACTGACAAATGCCAAAGCTCAGCTGAAAGATATCGCGGGAGTGAAACACAGCTGATTTACCCTATTGCACAAAGAAAATTTTTGTTGACAACTCATCCATCTGCCTTTATGGTGTAGATGTGAGGCAGGAAGAGTAAATCCTGCAAGGAAAAAGTCTTAGATGCACCCTGAAGCATCTGAGGAGCCGCAGGAAAGCGGACAAAGAACAAAGCCAGAAGAAAGATCTGGCGGGGAACAGCTCAGATACCCCCGAAATGTATCAGAGCAGTCGTGGAGACGACTTAAAAGATACGTTGGCCCCCTTGGAAAATCAGAAATCCGGGGCATGGAAAGGCTGTCCGAAAAAGGAACGGACAGTCTTTTTTGTAAATTGACAAATTATTCAAAAGAAATGATATTATGAACATAGAAAGGCACTGCCGATAGACGGCTGGCCCTTTTAGCAACTTACGTAGCCGCCGGGGTCAAAATGGCGGCTATTTTCTTGAAGCAACAATCAAACCTATGACTGTGAATACAATCATCAGAATCTGATAATCGTCCATAGCACCACCTCCTTCCAATCGGAAATTCCGGATTGAGTCCGAAGCGATACCAGCCGCCTACCGTTATGGCGGTGCCAAAATTACACTATTCTATAAGCAAAAATATTTCATCCTTTTTTGTTACTTTGCTATTCCCTTAATCACACAACTTTCTGAACAGAGCCTTTTTTGTTACATACCTATGAAAAGAAATGAAAGGGTAAAAGCCCTTCCACTCCAACTTTATTATTTCCAGTACTTAGCCATACGCTCTTTGAGTTCTGCCCTGTAGCCATCCCAATCTGTAATAGGAGAAGCAGCAACCCCATCTTCGCAGGCAGCTTTTGCTACGGCGACAGCTTCATACTCAATGACTCTCGGATCAAATGGCTTTGGAACAATGTATTTCCTGCCGAACGAAAAATCCTCGCCGCCATAAGCTTTTCTCACTTCTTCGGGGACCTCTTCCTTTGCCAGGGCAGCAAGTGCATGAGCTGCAGCCATCTTCATATTCTCTGTGATACGGGAAGCCCTTACATCGAGCGCACCGCGGAAGATGAACGGGAAGCCGAGAACATTGTTGATCTGATTAGGATAATCGGAGCGTCCTGTTGCCATAATCACATCCTCCCTGGCAGCAAATGCCTCTTCTGGAGTGATCTCCGGATCAGGATTAGCCATAGCAAAAACCACAGGATCTGTGTTCATTGTCTTCAGCATCTCGCCAGTAAGACAGCCTTTGACGGAAAGACCCATGAAGACATCAGCACCTTTTACCGCATCTGCGAGAGTACGTTTATCAGTAGAGACAGCAAATTCCGCCTTCTCAGCTGTAAGACCTTCTCTTCCCTTGTAAATGACACCGCGGCTGTCCAGCATGACGAGATTCTCTTTCTTCACACCTGCTGCAATGAACATGCGAGCACATGAGATGCCAGCCGCCCCTGCTCCATTCACGACAACAGACATATCGCAGAGCTTTCTGCCTGTAATCTCTGCAGCATTCATCAAGCCTGCAGTTGCAATGATAGCTGTACCGTGCTGATCGTCGTGGAAGACAGGAATATCGCAGCGCTTGATGAGTTCCTTCTCAATATAGAAGCACTCCGGCCCTTTGATGTCCTCAAGATTGATTCCACCGAAGGTCGGAGAAATGGAGGCAACGATATCGACAATCTTCTCCGGGTCTTTCTCATTTATCTCGATATCAAAGACATCGATATCAGCAAAACGCTTGAAAAGGATTCCCTTTCCTTCCATTACAGGCTTGGATGCCAGAGCACCCCTGTTTCCTAATCCGAGAATAGCCGTACCATTGGAAATAACAGCAACAAGATTGCCTTTTGCTGTATAGCGATATGCATCCTCCGGGTTCTCTGCAATTCTCAATACAGGTTTTGCAACCCCTGGCGTATATGCAAGAGCCAGATCCTCTGCAGTCCTGCAGGGCTTTGTAGGCACTACTGAGACTTTACCCGGGCAGCCCACACTATGATAATCCAATGCTTTTCTCTCAAGATTGTCCATATAATTCTCTCCTCCTCATGCTTTCTTTCCGATCATTGCTTTCACACTCATCATCGAAGCTTTATCATTCAAGAGTACAGCTCCTACTATGATTCCATCTTTTATGAAGAATGTACGCCTCTTCTCACCATCTGTCTCAACTTTCTTCTCACCTTCAGGAGTACCAAAGGATACAACGTCAATACCACCGACTTTCAAGAGAGCGGTAGGTTCAGATGGCTTATACGACACACACTCTCCCATCATTGCCTTAGCCGCTGCACTCCCCATCTCACGAGCATGCAAAGCCAGGCCGAACGTACGGCCATTAAGTTCTGCCGAATCTCCGCAGGCGAATATATCAGGATCGGAAGAAGCAAGATTCTCCCCCACAACTATCCCGCGATTGACAGTAAGATGTGCCCCCTCTGCAAGTTCCTTGGCAGGATCTACTCCTATTGAAAAACAGAAAACAGAAGCAGGAATCTTCCTTCCATTTGCAAGCACGAGATAATCACCGCAGCATTCTCTCACGGAAGCCGATGTGATCACCGTAACACCGCTCTCAAGCAGTTTCGCACTCAGTATCTCAGCAGATTCTTTATCAAGCTGTCTGGGAAGGATATAAGGGGCAGTTTCCAGAACAGTGACAGGAATATGGAAATCGGAGGCAACTGAATAAGCCGCTTCCAGTCCCAGAAGCCCTCCGCCAAGAACTGCAAAACTATCTGCATTTTCCAGTTCCTTCCTCATTCTCACAGCATCGTCCATCGAACGAAGCACAAAACTCCTCTCTATGGTACCGGGAAGTTCCACTCTCCTTGCATGGCTGCCCGTTGCAAGAAGCAGCTTATCATAACAAATCCCACGTCCATCGGAGAGTTTGACAATCTTCGATTCCCTATCGATTGATGATACATGCCCATTGATCAGTTCAATCCCCTTTTCCTCATACCAGGACTGGGGGTGCATATATAAAGATTCAGGGGTACTTCCACTGAAGATTTCCTCTATTCTCATCCTGTAATATGGCAGATAAGGCTCATCGGAAATAAGATGAATGGACATACCATTGATTGCTCCAGCAGCCTGTACGCCGGCTATACCACCACCGATGATGACAGCTTTCTTTTTTTCATCCATACAGCCATATTACCATCTGAATCTTCATGAGACCAGAGACAAAAGAAAGAGAGCTATCGACAAGGCTTTTTCCACATCAGCATCACACTCTCTTCCATCTGCTGAGAGCCTGAGCGAGAGGGAATCGAGAGGAAAATCATCAGCTGGCATGAAGAAGACAATAGAAGCAATATCGAGAGCGGACAAAGAATCGCACCGAGACAGCCAAAGAAATACATCAAGACTTCGGAAAGGCTCAAACAGAGACAGGACATAAGCTGCATTTGCCCTGAGCATCGCCCTGTCCCATCCTCTCTCTTTCAGGAACTCCATATAACTATCCTCTGAGAGTGAGACGGAAAGAGATGCTGCTCTGCCTGAGAATAATGTATCCTCATTGATAGCGATATCTCCGGTATTGACGGAAAAAGAAAGCATATTCCGTTCTGCTTCCACAGAGACAGTCAGAAATCCATCTATGGAAAAGACCTCACCATTCTTCCATTTACCAGACACGTCATCATAATCAAGAGAGAGGGAAATAGCACCATCCGAAGATATAGAGGGAGAAAAGTGCAGAACACCAGAGAGATCCGTCACCTCCTCCTTCTGCAATCTTCCGGCAAGCAATGCAATGGAAACTGTATTCTTTCCCATTCTCAGAATATTCCCTGAGAGCAGACCTTCAAGAGAGAGCGATGATGAGGAGACCATTGCAGGCAATGAGAGGGAGAGCATGCCGACATCATCAAGTTCTTCTGCAGCTGCGGATTCAGACCCAGTGGTTGAATAAATCATCACAGCAGGCAGAAAGGAAGAAGCGACGCTCTCAAAAGAAGCAGCAGGAAGATGACTGAGCATGACGATACAGAGAAATAAGAGAACTTTTTTAATCATCCTTCCCTGCCTGCCAGTAACGGAGCGTATCCATATCCATGAGCGTAAGTTTCCTGCCATGTCCAGCTCCAGTATCGATAGCAGTCAGATGATAGCGCTCTGAATGGAAAGGCGTATTGAGAGGTGTATGGCCGATGAAGATTTTCTTATCCGTCTGCAGCGGCGACTGCAGTACAGCAGGATCTGCACCATTCTCAAACGCCATGGCACTCTGCAGATAAGTCCTGTTCCAGATAGGAGAATTATCAGGATCTTCTATGCCGGCATATCCGATAGTGCTTGGAGGCAGAGAGGCAATCTTCTCCAGTTCTCTCAGTGTCCAGAGCGGAGGCACGCCGCCATGCATGACTATATAATGCTCTTCAATACGCACATAGGGAGCATGGGAAAGCCATTCACCCATCATTACCTTCTCCTTATCGGAGACAAAGGAACGGATAAAATCCTTGACGGTACGCTGTCCTCCATTGCCATCCATCCAGATTGACGGGCAAAGACCTGAGACAAGATAATCACGAAGCCATAGATCATGATTGCCAATGACAGGCTTATACGATGGCAAGGAAGAGAGGAACTGTATGAGCCGCACTGTCTCAGGACCTCTGTCGGCAATGTCTCCCACAGAATAAAGGACATCTTCATCCGGATTGAACGCTGCTGATGAAAGCACTTCCATCAGCAGTCCATACTGGCTGTGTATATCACCGACTATCAGATTCCTTCCCATCCTGCAATCCTTCGCCTGATTCTATCAGCAAAGAGGATGGGGAGAAAAGATTCAGAAAAGAGATAGAGAGACGAAAATCGCTGCACAGAGTGACGAGACAAGAGAAACTACTGTGATCTGAGTATTGATTGAAGGTCCTGCAGTATCTTTGAACGGATCTCCGACAGTGTCTCCGATAACAGCAGCTTTATGCGCTTCGCTTCCCTTTCCGCCTTCGGCTCCCGCCTCAACATATTTCTTCGAATTATCCCAGAGACCGCCTGAATTGGACATGAAAAGCGCAAGAAGAAGGCCGCTGACGATATTTCCAAGCAGGAAGCCGCCAATTGCCTCTGGCCCTCCTATGAAACCAACAGCAAGCGTCATCAATATAGCCATAAGTCCAGCAGGTACCAGTTCCTTCAGAGCTCCTGATGTAGCAATGTCTATGCATTTGCCATAGTCAGGAGAAGCACTTCCATCTTTCAGTCCTTTTATCTCTCTGAACTGTCTGTGAATCTCTGCCACCATTCTCTCTGCATTCCTGTCAACACCGAGAATCAGCATCGCAGAGAATACGGCAGGGACAGCAGCTCCGATCAGCACACCAAAGAAGACAGTCGGCTCCATTATATCAAATCCCGTAATAGCTTCCTTACCTGCCTCTATCAGAGCCACGTTCACTTCCGACATGAATGCCCCAAGAAGAGAGATGACCGTAAGGCCTGCAGCTCCGATCGAGAAACCTTTTGTGACCGCTTTCACAGTATTTCCAGCGCTATCCAGCTCATCTGCGATGCGGATAGTCTCTTCTCCAAGACCTCCCATCTCCGCCAAGCCGCGAGCATTATCAACAATAGGTCCATAAGCATCATTGGAGATAATCATGCCGACAATACTGAGCATACCGACTGCTGCCATAGCTATACCGAAGATAGCAAAGCCATCTCCTATCGGATCACAGAGCTTGTAAGCGACAAGTGCCGATATGGCGATACCAATCATGGCAGGAAGCGCTGAGATAAAACCATAAGAGACACCAGAGAGAATCGTGAAAGCAGGACCAGAGGATGAAGCATGTGCCACTTTCCTCACTATCGGCTTTGTATCATCCGTGAAGTAATCAGTCGTGATACCTATAATAACTCCGACAAGAAGCCCCACAGAGGAAGCTCCCCAGATTCTCCAGGAAAATCCCGGAAATACTGCTGTGGCAACAGCTGTCAGCACAAGGAAGACTGCAGTAGTAACATAGGTCGATGAATTGAGCGCATGCGTAGGATTCCCGTTTTTACCTACTCTTGCTGTAGCTATACCTATGACAGAGGCAAGGAGGCCCAAGAAGGAATAACAGAAGACCATTGAGATAGTATCAAGGCCTGCACCTGAGAGCGATGATGCTATGACTAAAGCAGAAGCAGCTGCAGCAACATTGGAATCAAAGAGGTCTGCCCCCATGCCAGCAACATCACCGACGTTATCGCCGACGTTATCAGCAATAACAGCAGGGTTACGTGGATCATCTTCCGGTATGCCCAGTTCGACCTTTCCTGTCAGATCCGCCGCGACATCTGCAGTCTTCGTGAAGATTCCGCCGCCTGCCTTTGCAAACAGTGCAAGCGAACTGGCTCCGAATGAGAATCCGAGAAGAATAGAGGAATCAGATGTGAGCATAAGCACTGCAGTGACACCGAAAAGCGAACAGCCGACTACAAGCAGCCCCATCACAGCTCCGCCACGGAAACCTGTGAGGAAGGCAGGCCTTATGCCTTCTTCAGCACTCTCTGCAGTACGTGCATTGGAAAGAGTGGCGACAATAATGCCTATTTTACCTGCGATAGCAGATAAAACAGTACCTGCAAGATAAGCCAGAGCCATCGAAAGATTGCTGACCACCTGTCCTTTCCATATCGGCTGAGGAAGAATCAGGAAGACAATGACAGCTACAGCAATGGCGAAGACTGCGAGTATCTTGTACTCACGTGCCATGAAGGTATTTGCACCTTCTTTTATCAGCTGCGAGATTTCCTCGATTCTCTTATTTTTCACCTTTGCCTTTCTGACCCAGAGATAGAGATAAAGAGCGAAGGCAAAAGCAATAGCAACTGTCAGAAATGACAGACCGTAGAATAGATGAAGATTCTGCTCCATGGGCACCCCTTTGAGTGCAGCAAATAAGCCGCATCTATTTTCAGTCTAAAATGGCTTTACAGCATCGTCAAAAAGAAAATCAGAGGGAATATTTCCTGTACAGATTGCTGATAATCTCCACGCCTTCCTCTATCAGAGTGTCATCGCCAGAGTAATTGAGACGAAGACACTTGTCATAGTGCTCATGGGGATAAGGCTTTCCTTCTTTCTGTTCATCGCTGCCGAAGAAGAAATACTCTCCGGGTACAGTGATTACACCTTCATCCATCAGGAGCGAATAGAACTCAAGCGTAGGAATTCTCAGAGAAGGAAGGTATATCCAGCAGAAAATTGAACCTTCTATACGATGAAGATACCAGTCTGTACCATCAAAGTACTTCCGGACAAGCATCTCCATTCTATCAGCTTTTGCCTTATAAAAAGGCCTGACAACCTCTGATGCAAGACGAGTAAGCTCTCCGGAAGATAGAAGATTGCCAGCAATGACAGGGCCCATTGATCCTGTTGCCAATGCAGCGATTGCATTGATATTCCCCACGGCTTTCGCAATCTCTTTCCGGGCAAGCACTATACCTGTCCTGATAGATGGCAGACCAATTTTAGACAGACTCATCGAAAGTACTATGTCCTCATTCCAGAGAGGCGCAGCATCATCGGTAAAGATGATATCAGGGAACGGCAAGCCATAGGCATTGTCAACAATGAGCGGAATCGAATGCTTATGAGCAAGCTCAGAAAGCTTTCTGATCTCTGAATCCGTCAGCACATTGCCGCTGGGATTAGTAGGTCTGGATACAGCCATCGCACCGACTTCCGGATGAGAGGCAAGGTATTTCTCTACAGCTTCCGTATCAAGAACGTATTTGAAAGTCCTGTCATCGTAGTATTCACATCTGGATGGAAGGCTGACGAAAGTATCGCTTTCGATACCCTGATCTGCATAACCGATGTACTCTGGCATCAGAGGAAACAGCAGAGTCTTCTTTCTTCCATCTGCCGTACCTGAGAAGAGATTGAACAGATAGAACATCGCACTCTGACTTCCATTTGTCAGAGCAATGTTCTCCTCAGTTATATCCCAGCCATATGTCTTTCTGAAGAAAGCTGCAGCAGCTCTGAGGAACTCAACCCTGCCCTGCGGTGAATCATAGTGGCATAGCACATTCTCAAATCTCTCACCATCTGCAAGGAGATTCTCCATCTCCTTCCTGTATGCTTTCTCCACTTCTCCGACTCTCGCAGGATTTCCACCTCCGAGAGGCCTTACTCTCAGCGAAGGAGGAAGCGGACGTGCGATATCATCCATAAGCTGCAGGATGCCTGAGTGTGACGACAACTTTTTGCCAAAGTCTGTGAATTCCATACCGAGATAATATTCCCATCAGAGGAGAGTGTTAACAGGAAAAGACTCAATGATGGAAAAGTCTTGCACCTGTGAAGAACATGACCATGCCATTCTCATCAGCTTTTCCAACCACAAGATCATCCCTGATGCTTCCTCCTGGCTGAGCAACATACCCTACCCCTGAACGCCCGGCTCTGACGATATTATCCGGGAAAGGGAAGAAAGCATCCGAAGAAAGGGACACACCAGAAACGGATGCAAGATACTCTCTTCTCTCATCCTCACTCATAGCATCTGGCCTCTCTGTAAAGTATTCCTGCCAGTTATCTATGACATCAATCTCAGGATCTGGAGAGAGGTATTGTACTATCGCATTATCTTTCTCATTCCTGCTCAGGTTCTTCCTGAACGGAAGCGAAAGCACTTTATCGCTCTGCCTCAGGTGCCAGATATCGGATTTATCACAGGCAAGACGCGTACAATGCAATCTGGACTGCTGCCCGGCCCCTACTCCTGTTGTCTGTCCATTGTATGCAAGGCAGACAGAATTCGATTGCGTGTACTTCAGCGTCAGAAGAGAGAGAACAAGATCCGTACGGACAGAAGCAGGAATCTCTTTCTTCTGCGTTACAGGATTGGAGAAAGTCATCTCAGAAGGCATGAAATCATTACGCTTCTGCGAGAATGTGATACCCAATACCATTCTCTCATCATTCTCTTCAGCTCTGAAGTCAGGATCAATCTGGATTATTGTATAACAACCCTTCTTCTTGGCTTTCAGCAGAGAAAGGGCTTCTTCATCATACCCAGGAGCTATAATGCCATCTGAAACTTCCTTTGCTATAACACTGGCGGTTGAGACATCGCAGATATCAGAAAGTGCGATAAAATCACCGAAAGAACTCATCCTGTCCGTTCCACGCGCTCTTATGTAGGCAGTTGCCAAAGGAGAAGGCTCTCCTTTTACAAAATACATCTTCCTCTCTTTTTCAGAAAGCGGAACAGCAACGGCAGCACCTGCAGGAGAAACATGCTTGAATGAAGCAGCCGCCGGAAGAGAAAGGGAAGCTTTCAGTTCAGAGACCAGCTGCCATCCATTGAGAGCATCAAGAAGGTTTATATATCCCACACGGCCATTCAGAATGGTAATCGGAAGTCCGCCTTTGCGATAGATATATGCATTCCCCTGGTTCGGATTCAGACCATATTTGAGTTCCAGCCTCTCCATATCATTCCCCCTTTGCATTGATGACTCTCTCATAGCTTCCGTGTCTGTAATACAATGCGACGCGGAAATCCGAAGACAGAGCATTCCAGATCTCTTCAGCCGGAGAAACCGCCGCTCTGACAGGCAGTGAGGAGAAAGACGGCAAGGGAGAGCCATTGGATGAATAAGTATGGATGATATGCATTATACCCTTCTCTTTCGGATAACGGTAAAGCCTTCTCTCGCACTTATCTCCATTCTTTCGGGCAATCATGAAAACGGAAGCATCGGATGTTATCAATGAGGCAATGCGAGGAGTAAAAGAAGGTGCATCCGGCTCATAGCAGATTTCAGCAAAAGCCTCATCCAACGCTTTACCATCTTCCACAGCTGAAGAGAGCGGCCCTGTATGATCTCCATTGCCTATCAGGACAAAATCCTCTGCAGCAACAACCGCCTGATAAACCAGCAGTTCCGGAGATACAAGTTCAGCCTCGGAATCATACACACATGTGAATACCTGTCCATTCTTGTTTTCAAGTACCCTGTTGCGGCTGCTCTCACTACGCCCTGTGATAGCATAGACAAAAACATCCTTCCCATCGATATCAGTACCGGAGGCTATGATACGTCCGGGATAATCAATACTTTTAAGATATTCTCCAGCTCTCATATTCCGATGATACAGAGAGAGACGAAAGATTTAAAGCGAATTAAAATCATAGCAAGATGAAAAAACGTGCTGATGATTACCTTATTACAGAGCCTCCTCTGCCATCAATCGTAAGATTGGCACTGCCCCTTATACTTGGTTCTCTCTTCCAGCAGTTCTACACAATGGCAGATTCAGTAATCGTAGGACGCTTTGTTGGAGAAGGAGCCCTTGCTGCTGTCGGAGCCTCATCCGCACTCACATCAGTCTTCATTGCAGCTGCAATCGGAGGAGGATCAGGTGCAACTGTAGTCACAAGCCGGGAATTCGGAGCACACCAATACAGCAGAATGAAAGAGAGCATCAGCACCGCAGTGATTTCATTCGCCCTATTCTCCATCATCCTTGCCAGCATCGGGTATGCGCTCTCTCCATCAATCCTCTCATTGCTGAGAACACCAGGGGATATCATGGAAGAAGCTGTATCCTATCTCCAGATATATTTTCTTGGTCTGCCATTTCTTTTCATCTACAATATTTTCTCATCTGTCTTCACATCACTGGGGAAATCATCAATACCACTCTGTCTTCTTGTATTCTCATCCTTACTGAATGTCGGTCTGGATATCATTGCTGTAGCAGGACTTGGAATGGGTATAGAAGGAGCTGCATGGGCGACACTTGTCTCGCAGGCAATATCTGCACTGCTTTCATTCATCATCCTCATAAAAGTACTGAACAAGCTGCAAGGGAGAGCAGAAAGATACTTCTCAGCCTCCCTTCTGAAAGAGATGACAGCAATAGCAATTCCATCAATCATCCAGCAATCAACGATAGCTGCAGGCATGATGCTTGTGCAGAGTGTCGTCAACACATTCGGGACTGCTGTACTTGCCGGATACTCTGCAGCAATCAGAGTCGACAACATCGCCACAGTGCCTCTTTCAGCAACGGGCAATGCAATCAGTCCATACACAGCCCAGAATGCAGGAGCAGGGAAAAAAGAGAGAATCAGGAGCGGTTACAAGGCTGCTTTGCTCCTCATAATCATCTCAGGAGCCCTTATCTGTCTCCTGCTATTGCCAGGAAGGAATATCATTGCAGCATTGTTCCTTGGGGAAGAAGGTACTGCAGAAGCTTACAGAACATGCGAAAACTATCTCTCTTTCCTCTGCTTCTTCTACTCCATACTGGGCTTTGCCATGGTTACAGGAGGAGTTCTCAGAGGACTTGGAGAGATGAGGTTCTTCACACTTGCAAGCATTGCGAACCTCTCTTTCAGAGTCATTGGCTCCATGCTTCTCGCCCCCAGATTCGGAGTGGCTGTGGTATGGTATGTGGTCCCGATTGGCTGGAGCATCTACTTCCTGATGACTTATTCAGCATATAAAAACAAGCAACTATAGAGAATTAGAGAATGAAGTGCCTGATTTGCCATGCAGCTGGATATCCTTAAGCTAATTTTCTGACTGGATTGACAAACAGTCTTCTCCTGATCAGGAAGCTTGCAATAAGCACCGCGCTTCCTGTGATACACCAAGATATCGGGTAGACACTCAAGAGGACATCAAAAGATGGATAAGCCCTGCAGACTGTATAAGCCCAGAAGAGACGGAAAATACAGGTTCCGAAGATTGTGAGAACCGCTGGTGTCATCGACTTGCCGATACCTCTTAATGAGGCTCCTCCGATTTCATATGTATTGGAAAGGAAGTTCAGGGAAAGGATTATCATCATCCTAGTCACTGCATATCCTGCAACCTCTGGTTCGCTTGTAAAAAGCGAAATGAAGAAATGGCGACCAAGAATGAAAGACCAGCTCAATGCAGCAGTCATCACCATTCCCAAAAACATGCAAAGACGGAAGACACGGCGGCAGCGATCATAATTTCCTGCACTGTAATTCTGGCTTGTGAATGTTACGCAGGCCTGATTGAAAGCAGCGATGATGTAATAAGAGAAATTCTCATAGTTCAGAGAAACGGCAGACCCCGCGACAGCGGATGTACCGAATCCGTTCATCACCGACTGTATGATTACATTCGACACAGAAAAAACCATGCTCTGCAATCCTGCAGGTACGCCTATTGCCAGCATTCTCTGCAGATCAGACTTTGCAATTCCAAGCTTCTTCAGGTCAAGTTTTACAGCACTTTTCTCTCTGATGAGAAATATTACGACCATCGTTGAACTCACGACATTCGAGAATACTGTCGCGATGGCAACACCTGCAACATCAAGATGAAAGACAATCACAAGAACAAGATTCAGACAGGCATTGATCACACCAGAGACGACAAGACAGATCAAAGGACGTTTAGTATCTCCGATGCTTCTGAGGACAGCAGAACCGAAGTTATAGACCATTATGAACGGCATTCCAAGGAAATAGATTCTAAGATACTGAACAGCGTAATCCAGAACATTTTCCGGTGTATTCATCAATATAAGGATAGGTTTTGCAACAGATACTCCGATAAAAAGAAGAATCACCCCGCTGATAGCAGCAATCGTCATCGCACTATGGACTGCTCTGCCAGCTTTCTCCTCATTGTGGCCTCCTAGATATCCTGAGATAACGACATTTGCACCCACCGATATCCCGACAAAGAGATTGATGATCAAGTTGATTACAGATCCATTACTGCCTACTGCAGCTGTAGCGGCAGCCTTATCCCTGGCGAAATTGCCGACGACAGCAACATCAACTGAATTGAAAAGCTGCTGCAATATACTGCTGGCAGCAAGCGGAAGAGCGAAGATAAGAATCTTATCCAAAAGACTTCCGGAAAGCATATCCATCTTTCCAGAGGCAGAGCGAGAAACCATAGCGTATCCTTTTGCTGTCATGATAAAACAGCTCCTGTCTCTTCTCAACAGAGATTATGCATCTATCAAAGGCAGTACTGTTTTCTTCACTCCAATCGCTTCGAGAATGTCATATCAGAATCATTTTCCAGAGGTGATACAGATTTTCTCATAATAAGCCCTGCCTCAATTACCGAGAGGCTGTGACACCTCCGGCTTGGTTTCTCACTTAAGCTTTCCGTAAACCTCATCCGTTACTGCTTCGCACCATTCGTTCCTTGTATTCTCCCCTGGAACTTCCACTGCGATATGGCTGAACCAGCTATCCTTTGCCGCACCATGCCAGTGCTTCACTTCTCTGGGGATTGTGATGACATCACCAGGGTGAAGCTCCTGCGCATCCTTTCCTTCCTCCTGATACCATCCACGCCCTGATGTACAGAGAAGAATCTGTCCGCCGCCTTTATCAGAGTGATGTATATGCCAGTTATTGCGGCATCCGGGCTCGAATGTGACATTCGCCATGAAGACAGTTTCCTTCGAATCTGTAAGCGGTTTGAGATATGACTTACCGATGAAATATTTGGCATATTCATCATTGGGGTCTCCAAGGCCGAACATGCCTCCGTCCTTCCCTTCATCATCCTTATAGACTTCAAGTGCAACTCTGAATGCAGCCCATGCATTTGGCCAGCCTGCATAGAAAGCCACATGAGTGAGAATCTCCCCCATCTCTGCTTTTGCGACACCGTTCTTCTTCGCAGTCTGCATATGATACTGGAAAGAAGAATCAATAAGACCTTTCGATACAAGTACCGTTATAGTAAGTATTGATCTCATCTTCAGAGAGAGTCTGTCTTCTCTCGACCATACCTCTCCGAAGAGTATGTCATCATTGAGATGAGCAAATTCATCCGCAAAACCTGTAAGGGCATCACGCCCTGCTGTCTGTTTAACCATAAGACCTCCATCATCTCCAGAAAGAAATTTAGTATCAGCAGACTGATATGTCTAATACTTATTTTTCATAATAAGAAATAGATAAACTCTATATTTCAGATATAATCAGGGAATGGAACTACGACCCCTTAGATACTTTCTTGCAATCGCTGAGGAAGAGAATATCACACATGCAGCATCGATTCTTCATGTGACACAGCCCACTCTCACAAGACAGATACAGAACCTAGAAGATGAGCTTGGAACAAAGCTCTTTAAACGAGGCAAATACTCGATGAAGCTGACAGAAGATGGCATGTACCTCAAGCGAAGAGCTGAGGAAATCATTTCTCTGGCAGATTCTACAGCAATGAACATCGGGACAAAGGACAAAGAGATTACAGGAGAAATATCCATCGGGTGCACAGAGACAGACAGCATGGAAGAGTTAGCCTCTGCCATGTCAGAATTCAGGACGCTTCACCCCGCAGTAAGCTACAGAATGATTACAGCTAATGTCGATACAATCAGAGAAGAGATCGAGAAAGGATTGGTGGACATAGCCTTGATGACAGAACCTGACGACACAGAACGCTTTGAGACATTGCATCTGAAAACAAAGGAACACTGGGGCGCAATTGTCTCTTCCACCTCACCGCTTGCAGGGAAATCCGCTGTGACTCCCCAGGATCTGCAGAATGAAGCACTTATCATTCCAATGCGCAGCGAAGTGAGATTAACACTTGAGAACTGGCTGGGATGCTCTTTTGACAAAGTGAATATAGCTGCACGCTACAACCTTGGCCGGAACGTGGCTTTGCTTGTCCGGACAGGTGTCGGCACAGCTATAGGCTTAAACTTATTTTCAGGTTTCGAGGATCTTTCATTCATACCTCTTCATCCACCTCTTATAACAGGCAGTGTCCTCTGCTGGAAGAAGAATACCATTACATCACCAGCTGTTGGAAGTTTCCTGCAATTCTTATCTGATTCAGATAATCGGGGATGCGGAAAAACTGAAATATAAGCGGCAAAAACGGCCATTTTATCAATTTCTCATTGACTGCCGTTTCATCCTTTGCGATATTCCTAGCATGAGCATTAAAAGCCTGGCCGGGGCGATCGGCATGGATTATGAATCAGTAATAGAGGATTTCTGCGGAGATGTTTCCGCCCTTAAAGAGACGCTGAAAGCATTTGCTTCTGCAGATTATCAGGCATTGAAGAATGCAGTAGACGCCAATGATAAGGAAAGCGTGAAGAAAGAGGCCCACAGAATCAGGAAGAGCGCTGAAAAGCTTGGTCTGAACAATCTCAGGACAGCTGCTTCCAGACTTGAGGAAGTAAGTGAAGAAAAAATCCCTGCAGACTATGCACATCTGGAAACAATCCTGAAAAGCACTGTTGAGGCTATCAGCAAAGAGAATCTCTGATCAGGACAGGTCCCGGCTTGCTCCTTCGTTCATTTTCCTGATTACGCTCATTGTCATCGGCACCGACATCATGAATGTGATAAGATCTGCCAATGGCTGTGCAATCTGTATGCCCCAGATACCTATGAACGGCGGCAGTATCCAGACAATCGGTATAAGTATTATGCCCTGACGCGCAAAGCCCAGGATTGAAGCTCTCCACATCTTTCCTGTTGTCTGCAGGAGCATATTGCTTATAGTTATCCAGGAAGAGAAAACCAGCGTAAAGCATCGCAGACGCAGAGCGATTGAGCCGATTTCAATAACATCCGGGTCTCCCTTTCTGAAGAATCCCACAATAGGAGACGCCCAGATAAACTCCGCAACTGCCAGTACAATGAGAAGCACTGACATCGATTTTACGCAGAACCAGAAACCTTCCTTTACTCTCTTATATTTACCAGCCCCGAAATTATAACCGCAGACAGGCTAGAATCCCTGCCCCACACCAAGCAATACGGAATTAGTGAAATTGCCGATCTTGTTGACAATCGCCATAGCAGCTATTGCTGCATCGCCAAATGGTTTCGCCGCATTGTTCAGGCAGATCATGGCAACACTTGCAACACTCTGTCTGCAAAGCGATGGCAGACCACCATTGAAGATCATGCCGAATATCTTTCTGGAAGGCTTGAAAGCTGAGATTCGTATCTTTACAGTTCCTATCTTCTGTGAGAAGACCAGAAGCAGTATGAAGCTTATGATCTGGCTTACAGCTGTCGCTATAGCAGCTCCGGCAATTCCCATATCGAAAGCGAAAATAAGGAGCGGATCGAGAAAGAGGTTCAGAATACCTCCTGTTGTCAGACCGATCATCGAGTAAAATGAATTGCCTTCGAACCTCAGCTGATTATTCAGTACAAGCGATGAAGCCATAAAAGGAGACGCCAGAAGTATCCAGAACATGTAATCCACCGCATATGGCAGTATCGTCTCCGAAGAACCAAGGAAAACTGCCATTGGCTGCAGAAAGAACAGCCCGAAGACTGTCACAATGAGGGAGAGGATAAATGAGGAGAAGAAGCCTGTTGAAGCAAGGACCTCAGCAGTGTTCTCATGATGGGCTCCCAGCTGCCTTGACATATTGTTTCCACTGCCCTGCCCGAAAAAGAAGCCGATTGCCTGAATCACTGCCTGCAGTGAGAGCGCAACGCCGACTGCCGCTGAAGCAGATGTTGATATCTGACCGACAAAGAAAGTATCTGCCGCATTATAGAGCGTAGAAATGAGATTACTGATTACAGTAGGAACTGCAAGAGTAGCAATAAGACGCCTCACTGGCGTCTCTGTCATCTGTCGGAATTTATCCTCCGTACTGAGTCTTCTCACACTTCTGATACTATCCCCAGTTGCAAAACGATGCAAACAATCTTAGAAAAAATTGCAGGCAACGGAATGCCCAGGAGAGACTTCCTTCAGCTGAGGACATCTCATACTGCATTTATCTCTCATCGGACAGCGATGAGCATAGAGACAGCCGGAGAAAGGACTTGAAGGGAATTCTGCGCTCCCTGAATCCCGGAGAGCTTCCCTCGCCCCTGTTTCTGGAAGCAATACTGAAGCTAGAAGTTCCCTCGTATAGGGATGAAGAGGTTCAGAGAATAAAACCGCAGAAGGCGCAATCTCCACAAAACGCCCGTGATACATCACAGCAATCCAGTGGCTCATGCATTTCAGAGAAGAAAGATCATGGCTGATGAAGATATATGAAAGCCCCAGTTCTTTCTGTAAGGACAGCAGCAAGCGGAGTATTCCAGCACGTACGGAGACATCGAGGGAAGAGACACATTCATCTGCGATTATAAGATCAGGGGATGTTATGATGGCTCTCGCTATTGCAATACGCTGTCTCTCGCCTCCGGAGAATTCTCCTGCTCTTTTATCCATGGCAGAGACAGGAAGGCCGACAAGGCCAAGTGTTTCCCTAACCATCTTCCTCTGCTCTGCTCTTCTTCCGGCCGAAGCATTTACGAGAGGAGCGCGAATGACATCGAACACTCTCTCATATGGATCTATAGATGAGTATGGATTCTGGAATATGATCTGCATCCTCTTCCGCAGTTTTCTGATCTCACTCGCTGTGCACTTACAGATATCAATTCCAGAAAAGATAATGGAACCGGAATCAGGTTCGATGAGACGAAGAAGCGTCCTGCCGAGAGTCGTCTTGCCGCTGCCTGATTCACCTGCAATGCCCAGAGTCTCTCCTTTTTTCAGGGTAAACGAGATATCATCGAGGACCAGATGATCTCCAAAGCTTTTTGTGAGATTACTGACAGAAAGAACTGCATCCATCACAAGCTCCATATTTCCAGCATCTTACCTTACGCTCTCCTACGTTGTATATCGGAGGGCATGAAAGGAAACACCTCTCCTCTGCTTCATCGCAGCGCGGAGCAAAACGGCATCCTGGAACAGTTTCTTCAGATACGGGCAATGAGAACAGATCTTCTCTGGCCGCTTTCAGCAAAGCTTTGCTATAAGGATGAAGAGAGGATGCAAGGAACAAGGAGATGTCTCCTTCTTCCATGGCCACTCCACCATAAAGGACAAGAACACGATCGGCTACAGCGGCAACTGTTCCAAGATCATGGGAGATAAGAAGCATGGACATGCCTTTTTCATCTATCAGGTCTCGTAAAAGCGCGAGAACACCTTTCTGTACTGTTGCATCGAGGGCTGTAGTCGGCTCATCAGCCACCAAGAGTGATTGGGATCCTGCGGAGAGTGCCATAGCAATCATCACACGCTGTCTCATGCCGCCCGAAAGCTCATGAGGATAGGAAGAATAAACCCTGTTCACATCATCCAGACCGACAGAAGAGAGAAAGGAAAGGCATTTCTCCTTCACTTCCTGCCGCCTAGCTTCTTTATTGCCCAGTCTTATGACAGCTGCCATCTGATGCCCGATTGTAATAACAGGATTAAGACCTGACATCGAGTCCTGGAAGATAGCTGAAATCTTACGCCCCCTAATGCGCTGCATCTCACACTCTGAGAGGGACAGAATATTCTCTCCGTCGAGAAGAATCTCACCAGATACAAGAGCTTTTCCCAGACGCAGGATAGAGAGTGCTACAGTGCTCTTACCGCTTCCTGTCTCTCCGACAAGAGCAAGGCACTCTCCCTTTGAAATAGAGAATGAAAGATCATCAACTGCTGTGATAGCACCATCAGCTGATGGATATTCTGCCCTCAGATTCCTTACATCCAGAACGTGTTCCGCCATAAGAGCATTATAATTCCGAAAGCGCCTCATCCACGATAGCGATAGCTTTATCGATATCGCTCTTCGAAGCAATCAGAGGAGGTACAAAGCGCAGAACCGTATATCCTGCCGAACAGACCAGAAGGCCCTTCTCCATGCACTTTGCAATGACACTGCGAGGAGGAACTTTCAGATCCAGTCCTCTCATGAACCCCATACCACGGGCTTCTGTACAGAGAGAGGGGTATTTTCTCACAAGCTCTTCCAGCTTCTTCCCAAGATATGCTCCATTCTCAGCCACTTTCGCCGACAGTTCAGGAAGCTTCGAAAGCACAACCCCAGCAAGAGCAGAAGCTGCGACATTTCCTCCGAAAGTAGCAGCATGATCTCCGGGAGTGAAAATACCCTTAGCCCTCTTGAAAGCCAGTGTTGCTCCCATCGGCAATCCTCCGCCAAGGGCCTTTGCCAGAGTAAGGATATCGGGTTCGATCCCATAGTTCTGGAAACAGAACGGCTTGCCAGTTCTGCCCATGCCGCACTGCACCTCATCGAAAATAAGAAGGAAATCATTCTCATCCGCAAGTTTTCTCAATCCTTCGAGAAAATCTTTTTCTGCAGGAATTATTCCACCTTCTCCTTGAAGCGGTTCCACAATGATTGCTGCTGTGCGCTCATCGACAAGAGCTTTCACAGAATCAAGATTGTTGTATTCAGCATAGGCCACACCGGGAAGCATAGGAGCAAATCCTTTATGGTATTTATCCTGCCCCGTCACGGTAATAGCTCCATAAGTGCGTCCATGGAAGGAGTGCTGGAAGGAGATAATCACATCCTTGCCCTTCTCTGAACCATACTTCCTTGCCATCTTCAAAGCAGCTTCATTGGCCTCTGCTCCGCTATTGCAGAGAAAGACCTCCTCTGATCCTGCCAGCTTATTGAGCATTTCAGCAACATGGACAGCATGAGCATTGTAATAAAGATTGGAAGTATGAAGCACACCGCTATCAATTACGGAAAGAAGAGCCTTCTTCTCATCTTCATTGCCATACCCAAGCGCATTGACAGCAATGCCTGCAACGAAATCGAGATATTCCTTTCCATCCTCATCTGTCAGTACCATTCCCTTTCCGCTTTTAATGGCAATCGGAAACTGGGAATAGTTATTCATATAATTGGCTTTCCCGAGTTCTACAATCTTCTGATCAGACATTTTTCACCTCCGGAGTAAGCATTGTGCCGATGCCTTCCGCTGTGAAGATTTCCAGCAGAATCGAATGAGGCAGACGTCCATCGAGGACGTGTACGGACTTGACTCCTTTTTCTATCGCATCGAGGCAGCATTCAACTTTCGGAATCATACCACCTTTGATTGTACCATCTGCAATAAGCTCAACAGCTTCTCTGGCATTCATACGGCGGATTATGGATTTAGGATCATCTTTATCGCGGAGGATGCCTTCAACATCTGTCATGAATACAAGCTTCTGAGCATCAAGGGCACCTGCAATGGCTGTAGCTGCGTAATCAGCATTGACATTGTATGTCTGTGAGAAGGAATCAACGCCGACAGGAGAGATGACAGGCACGAAATCTGCAGCGATAAGCGTATCAATAAGTGTTTTATCGACCTTCTCAATCTCACCGACAAATCCGAGGTCTCTGCCCTTCTCATCTATTTTCTTCTTCGCCATCAGTGTATGACCGTCTTTTCCATTGATACCACAGGCCCTGATCCCCACAGATTCCAGATTCTCGACAAGGCTTTTCCCTACAGAACCGGAGAGAACCATCTCAGCAACACCCGCTGTCTCTGCATCCGTAACCCTCAGGCCATCGACAAAGAGGGTCTCTTTTCCCATCTTCTCCAGAGTAGCAGTGATTTCCTTGCCACCGCCATGGACAATTATAGGATTAAGACCCAGATATTTGAGCATAGCCACATCTTTAATCACTGCTTTCTTCAGCTTTTCATCCACCATAGCAGAGCCACCGTATTTGATGACAACAGTCTCTCCTGCGAATTTTCTGATATAAGGTATGGCTTCAATAAGAATTTCAGCCTTTGCCTGTTCTTTCTCGTACATGCTAGCTCCTGTAATCTCCATTGATTCTCACATAGTCATATGTGAGGTCACAGCCCCAGGCAGTAGCTTTACCACAGCCCTGATGGCAATCAGCTGTCACTGTGATTTCCTTCTCAAGAAGAATCTCCTTTGCCTTCTCCTCGGAGAACGGCAGAGGTTCTCCGCCTTTGACTGTCTCGATGGTTCCTTTTGCAGAAGAGAAAGAGAGATCGACAAGATCTGGATCGAAATCCGCACCGGAGTATCCCATAGCACAGAGTATCCTTCCCCAGTTAGCATCGGAACCGAAGAAAGCCGCCTTGACGAGGGAGGAGGAGATGACAGAACGTGCCAGGATTTTCGCATCTTTATCGGAGAGCGCGTTGACAACATTCATCTCGATGAATCTTCCAGCCCCCTCTCCATCACGTGTAATGAGCTTGGCAAGTGTTCCAAGAACGTAATGGAAAGCTTCTGCGAAAGCCTCATACTCCTCCGTTCCATAGATAATCTCCTCATTCCCTGCCATACCATTTGCCAGCACTATGCATGAATCATTGGTTGATGTATCTCCGTCAACGGAAATCATATTGAACGTCTCTTCAACCGTGTATCCGAGAAGCCTCTGCAGCGTCTCCCTGGAAATAACAGCATCGGTGGTGATGAAAGCCAGCATTGTCGCCATATTGGGGTGTATCATGCCAGAGCCTTTTGCCATGCCTCCGATAGTGACAAGCTTATCGCCGATCATGACAGTTGCCGCAGCTTCCTTTCTGAACGTATCAGTCGTACAGATAGCATCTGCTGCATCCGTGCCACCAGCTTCTGACACAAGAGTGGAAAGAGCTTTTACGCCATCTTTAATCAATGCCATATTCAGAGGAACACCGATGACACCTGTTGATGAGACATAGACCTTTCCTTTTTCCGTCGAAAGCAGCTGGGCTGCCATTTCTGCAGTTGTCTCCGCATCCTGCAACCCCTGCTTTCCGGTACAGGCATTGGCATTGCCGCTGTTGACGACAACAGCTTTGGCAGTACCTCCCAGTGCTATTCCCTGATCCCAGATAACAGGAGCAGCCTTAACCTTGTTCGTCGTGAAGACAGCTGCTGTCACTGCATCTGTCTCAGAGACAAGCAGTGCCATATCCTTTTTTGCTTTTTTCAGTCCTGCATGTATACCGGCTGCTTTGAAGCCAAGAGCAGATGTAACTCCGCCATTTATGATTTCCATATATAAAACTCCTATCAGAAGGGACAACCAGCTCCCAGTGAAAGTCCTTCAGTCTCTTCAAGGCCGAAGACAATATTCATATTCTGCACAGCCTGTCCAGCTGCACCTTTTACCAGATTATCGATAGCACCCATCGCGACAATATTCCCGGTACGCTTATCCAGACGCCATGAGATATCGATACAGTTCGTGCCTTTCACATATCGTGTCTCAGGAGGATTGGAAACAATACGTACAAACGGTTCATCCTTGTATACAGAATAAGCTTCCTCGACATCTTTTTCCGTAACGCCAGAGACAAGATGAGCATAGCAATCTGCCAGAATCCCCCTGTTCATCGGAACAAGATGAGGAGTGAACTGCAGCACGATACTCTCCCCTGCTGCAAGCGAGAGCTCCTGCTCTATTTCCGGTGTATGGCGATGAGTTGTCACACCATATGCTTTGATGGATTCATTGACTTCACAGAAGAGCGAACCCAGCTTTTCTCCCCTGCCAGAACCGGAAGTTCCGCTCTTGGCATCGATAATGATGCCATCTTTCTCAATCAGACCATTCTTCACAAGCGGATAGAGCGTCATGATGGAACAAGTCGTATAGCAGCCAGGGTTGGCGATAAGCCTTTTCCCGCGGATTTCATCCCGATGGATCTCAGCAAGCCCATAGACAGCTTCCTGCAGAAGAGATGGTGAATGATGTTCTGTACGGTACCAGGCTTCATACACAGCTTTATCATGAAGGCGGAAATCTGCACCGAGATCTATGACAACAGCAGAGGATAGAATCTTATCCGTGACCAGTGAAGATGCAAGCCCTGCCGGCAATGAGAGGAATATGACATCAGCTTCCTCCGCCGCTTTTTCTATATCATCTTCACGCAGCACCATATCCAGTACGCCCTTCATACCTGGATAGATGTCCGAGAATTTCGATCCTGCATATGAATGGGATGCTGGATAGACAATCTCCACGTCTTTATGCTGAGAGAGAATCCTCATCAGTTCAGCACCTGCATATCCAGTAGCTCCAAGCACAGCTGCTTTTATCATAATGCCTCCTATACGATGGCATAATTATACACAAAAGTGCTTTTTATGCTACTGGTTCTGCATAAATATTTAAAAAAATGAATAATCAATTTGCATTTCCGGGAAAAGCACCACTTTGGTCACTCAGTTGTGAGAGATTGTACGGTGTTGTCTGATAGACAAAGTAGTTAAGCCAGTTTGAATAGAGAAGATTAGCATGGCTTCTCCAGCTCATCACCGGTTCCTTCTCGGGGTCATCACCCGGGAAATAATTTGCAGGAATCGCTGTATCCAGCCCAGCATTTCTGTCTCTGAGATACTCATTCTTCAGCGTGTCTCGATCATACTCCGAGTGCCCGGTGATGAATATCTGCCGTCCGCTTTCCGTCATGGAGGCATAGATTCCAGCCTCGTCCGAGAGAGAGAGGATTTTCAGCTTCGGCTCGCGCAGCATTGCCTCCCTGTCACTCTCTGTATACCGGGAATGAGGAACATAGAAGACATCATCAAAACCACGGAGAAGCACCGGATTACGATAAATGACTCTGTGAGGGAAAACACCGAAAAGTTTTCTATCAAGCCTCTTCTTACCTATACCGAAATGATGATAAAGCCCCGCCTGAGCGGCCCAGCAGATATGGAAGACAGAGTGCACATGGCTTTTGGACCAATCCATAATGCGGCATAGCTCTTTCCAGTACTCAACCTCTTCGAAATCCATGTTCTCCACAGGAGCTCCTGTAATAACCATTCCATCGAAATTCTCATGCTCTATGGCACTGAAAGGCTTATAGAAAGAAAGCATATGCTCTTCTGGTGTATTCCTGGAAACATGGCTTTCAACCTGGACAAGCGTCAGCTCGACCTGCAAGGGTGTATTGCCCAGGAGACGCGAAAGCTGTGTCTCAGTCGCTATCTTCGTCGGCATGAGATTGAGAAGAGCAATACGCAGCGGTCTCATATCCTGTGTACGTGCTCTTGTCTCAGTCATCACGAAGATGTTCTCGCTCTCCAGTGTCTGCCGTGCAGGAAGACTGTTAGGAATCTTTATAGGCATGCAAGTGCTCCTTCGATATCGCTGATGATATCGTCAGCGCTCTCGATGCCAACGGAGAAACGCACAAAGCCTGGATCTATCCCCGCTTCTCTGAGCATCTCATCAGAAAGCTGCCGGTGAGTCGTTGAGGCGGGATTCAGAACACATGTCCGGGCATCTGCCACATGCACGACAATAGATGCAAGACGAAGAGAATCCATGAAGCGCATAGCCTTCTCCCTTCCGCCTTTCATTGAGAAAGAGACAACACCGGAAGAGAGACCTCCATCGAGATACTTCACTGCCCTCTCATGTTCCGGAGAACTTTCAAGGCCGGGATAACTGACGCTTTCAATCAGATCAGTGCGAGTCTCCAGATACTTTGCCACACGAAGTGCATTATCAGAATGCCTGCGTATTCTCAGATCCAGCGTCTCAAGGCCAAGATTGAGAAGGAAAGCTGCAATAGGCTGCGGAGTAGACCCCAGATCCCTCATCAGCTGCACCCTCGCTTTGGTGATATAAGCACTTTTTCCGAATGCTTCTGTATAGACAACACCATGATATGATTCATCAGGCTCTGTCAGCTCCGGATACTTTCCGCCTTTCGTCCAGTCAAAGGTACCGCCATCGACAATCATGCCGCCGACAACAACAGCATGGCCGTCCATGTATTTTGTCGAGGAATGTATGACGATATCCGCTCCATGCTCAAACGGACGGCAGAGGATAGGGGTTGCAAAAGTGTTATCAATAATAAGAGGTACGCCTTTGGAATGTGCCAGAGGTGCGAATCTGTCGAAATCAAAAACTGCAAGAGATGGATTGGCAATTGTTTCTCCGAAGAAGAGTCTCGTTCTGTCATCAAAAAGAGAGAGAATCTCCTCATCACTCATCTCTGGAGATACGACACGGGCCTCTATTCCCATCCTCTTCATCGTTACAAGAAAGAGGTTTGTGGTACCTCCATAGAGATTGCCCATCATGATGAAATTATCACCGGCTGAAGCGATATTGAAAACAGAAATCAAAGAAGCCGCCTGGCCAGAAGAGGTCATCATAGCTCCCACTCCGCCTTCAAGTGCAGCTATTTTCTTCTCCACACATGCCACAGTAGGATTGGAAATACGTGTATACATATGACCATCGCTCTCGAGGTCAAAGAGCTTGGCAAGCTCTGCTGCACTGTCATATTTATAAGTCGTACTCTGATAGATCGGAAGAACCCTTGGCTCTCCGTTTTCTGGCTTATAGCCTTCCTGTACACAAATAGTAGCTCTGTCCATACAGCGATAGTAGGACAAAAAGCTCTGGTCATGGAAGGTCTTCCACCACCTCTTCCGGCGGATTCAGCAATCCTTCCGGATATGTAAGATACTTCTTGAATATCTTCAGAGCAGAAGCATAGTAATAGCCATCACAGATTCTCTCATCGAGATTGGCGACAAAATCAATGACCTTTCTCTTTGTCACATTACCATCGATATCGAGCACAAGTTCAGGACGCTTTGCACCGAATGCAATGAAAACGGGAACATTGCCGAAATTATAAAGATGATGGCGGATAGGCGGGATATTCAGTGAAGCCATGCTTGTTATGAACATCGAACCATGGAATGGCGAAGCATTGAGAAGCGCCATCGGCAGAAGCCCGAAGTAATCAAGAAGCTTCAGCAGCCAGATAACCCACTTCTTCACCAGTCCTGGAATATATCCAATGATCTTTGCCACGGCATCCGTACTGTTTTCACTTCCCTCTTCCTGGATAGTTTCATTAAGAAGATCATTGAATTTCTTATAGACATCATAGAGCGTATCACCAGGCTCAAAGTGAAGCTTGATTGTAGTCTCCTGCCCGGAAATGCTCATCTTCTTCTTTACAGCCATATTGATGACAATGCCTTTGCGGGCATAAATCTTCTGGCCTCTTATATATCTGTTTACTCCAGGACGCTGGGAAATAGCCCTGACATACGCTGCAAGCACAATATGGAGAATTCCAATTGAGTCATAACCATCAGCCCTGAGTTTCCTGACCAGTGCCTCAGCCCCGCTGACATCGAAGCAGTCGTTAATCGTATTCTGACTGTCGCTCCTCTCCACCATTATATATGGAATAATCGTAGAGAAAGGATCGAGAGTCCTGATTCTTCGCCCTTCTTTCATCTTTCATATCATAGTACTTATCTTCACACAAAGTCCACAATATGTTTTCCTGACTGCTGATTTCTCTCATATCAAGGAAAAACCTAACCTATCAGAAAAGATTCCGGTAGAATTAATTCCGGCTGAATTTATTCCGGCAACATGAGGTCAATAATGTTTCTTGAAAGGAAAAACGAACTTGAGAGGTTGCATCGCCCGGTGCTGTTTTGATTGACTACATGGATTGCAATCACGATAATTCATATAGAAAGAGGCACTGCCGATAGACGGCTGACCTCACATGTTAAGAACGAACTAAGTCGCCCATGGAACCTGCAAGTATCTTAGGGCGGCTTATTTATTCAGGACTATTATCACCAGGCTGATGATAGCAATCACCAGCGACAATAATTCAAAATCCGTCATAAGTGCCTCCTTCATCCTTATGGATTCAGAAAGCATCCTGTTGCCTTGCGAAAGAAATCAGCAAGGTCGAAGCCGCCTACCGTTTACAGCAGTGCCAGATTGATGATATTGGATAAGAACAGCACTGTCGAACTTACGGTCTGGCATACTAACGATGAAACAATCTGTTCAGTTTTCTTTCTGCAGACTATAATGCCCTGAGAGGTGCTGAGAATGGAACAGAATCAGCTGGGAACGGGAAAGATAGCCCCACTGGTGATGAAGCTGGCATTCCCCTTGATTATTGCCCAGCTAGTCAATGGTTTATATAACATCGTAGACAGGATTTACCTAGGACATCTTGAAGGCGCAGGAGCAGAGATTCTCACCGGTGTCGGAATAACATACCCTGTGATTCTTCTCATCACTGCATTCTCAAACCTTATAGGAAGCGGAGGAGGCCCGCTCGCTGCCATCAGACTCGGACAGAAAGAGAACAGGAAAGCAGAGGATATACTGACAGTATCTGCGACATCGCTTCTGTTTCTATCAGCAGTTCTGATGGTCATCTTCTATATTTTCAAGAATCCGCTGATGTACCTCTTCGGAGCCTCGGAGAGAACTTTTGTCCATGCCAATGAATACCTTTCCATCTACCTGATAGGAACGCCATTCGTGCAGCTGACACTAGGCCTCAATCCATTCATCTCGGCACAGGGCAAGACAACAATGAGCATGCTCACAGTTATCATCGGAGCAGCTCTGAATATCATTCTCGACCCGATCTTCATATTCGTTTTCGACATGGGGGCAGCAGGTGCGGCTATTGCAACCGTAATAAGCCAAGCAGTTTCAGGTATCTATGTTGTTGCATTCCTTTCCGGAAAACACAGTACGATGAAGCTCAATCTGAAAAAGCCGATGATAAAGAAAAACATCCTTCTCCCTATAATCGGGCTTGGTGTTTCTCCGTTTATCATGAGTGCGACAGAAGCCGCTATCAGCGTTGCGTTCAATTCCAGGCTACAGGTACTTGGAGGCGACATGGCTGTAGGAACCATGACAATCTTCTCCTCCATCCTGACATTCATAAACATGCCGGTAAATGGAATGAATCAGGCTGTTACTCCGCTCATAAGCTACAACTTCGGAGCGGCCCTGGATGACAGAGTCAAAGGCATATACCGCTTTTCTCTCGCTGTGGAATTCACATACTGCTTTCTGATGTCATGTCTTTGCAATATCTTCCCGAAGACTGTAATCGGAATGTTCACAACCGATACAACGCTAATAGAATATGCGATTCCATACATGAAATTCTTCATCACAGGAATGGCACTTTTCGGCATGCAATGCTGCTCACAGCAGACATTCATCGGCCTCGGACAAGCCAGAATATCCTTGTTTCTGGCCATATTCAGGAAAATAATCCTGCTCATCCCTTTGGTCTTCATTCTCTCATCCACACCATTGGGAATAACAGGAGTTTTCCTTGCAGAATCCATCTCGGATGCACTCTCTGCAACAGTGACAGAAACTGTTTTTCTTACAAAACTACCGAAAATATTGCGTAAAGGAGCACCTAAACCGTAGAAAAAACGCTCTTTTTGCTTGCGTCCCCTGAGTGTAATTACTACGATTACAATATGCCGGAATATAAAATTACAGGCAGGATGAGAAGAATACTTGAGATGTCGAGCCGACTGCAGGCCCGGGATCCGGATTCTCTCTCAGATGACCTGATAAATAATATAAATAACAGTTCGATACAGCCAAGGGATGTGAAAAGAGTGATGTGTCCCTCTCGGCGTCCAGCTGCATCGACTTTCATCATACCAGTAACTGGAGGAGCCGTAACTGGCTATTACATCTCAGACCCGAAGTTATCAGAGCTGACAGGACTTATACCTCTGACCATCTTCTGCCATGGAGGAGGATGGGTCTTCGGCAACATGAGCTTCTATTCAGTTTTCCTGCGACATCTGTCGGAAGTAACAGAGACAGCAATCCTCCTGATTGATTACCGTCTCGCCCCTTCTTCGAAATTCCCTACAGCTGTGGAAGATTGTTACGATGCCCTTCTATGGGCTTATGAAGGAGCGAAGTACTGGAAAGTCGACCCAGACAGAATCTACATTGCAGGAGACAGTGCAGGCGGGAACCTTGCTGCAGTCACAGCCATGCTGGCAAGAGACAGAAAAGGACCGCAGCTTGCCGGACAGATTCTCTTCTATCCTATTACAGACTGCCGATTGAGAACGCAATCAATGCTCGACTACAAAGACAGTCCGATGCTCAATGAGAAGATGTTATCCTTCTATGTCAAAAACTATGCAAGAGAACCAAAGGACATACTTTCACCGATGTTCTCCCCACTTCTGGCTTCCGATCTTTCCAGACTGCCGCCAGCCCTGATCATCACAGCAGAACTGGATCCGTTGGCGGATGATGGAAAACTCTATGCGGATGCATTGAATGCAGCGGGCTCTAAAGCCACTGCGCTGATGGCAAAAGGAGCATTCCACGGTTTCATGCCTTACAGGGATGCAACAGGCAGAGCAGAAGGCGAATGCGCAATGAGACAGTTCATTGCCGGGCGGCCTGTAGAGAATGTACAGCTTATCACAGAGCGTGAACTGAAGAGGCAGAAGCAGAAATTTTGACAGACCCGAAACGCAGTTACAACATGTCCAGGATAAAAGGCAAAGGCACATCAATCGAGCTTTTGCTCTCCAAAGCTCTCTGGCATCGCGGACTGCGTTTCAGAAAGAACAGTTCCTCTGTCTACGGACACCCAGACATCTCAGTAAAGAAATACAAAGTAGCCATCTTCTGTGATGGTGATTTCTGGCATGGCTACGACTGGGAAAACCGCAAAGACAGCATCAAAACAAACCGTGATTACTGGATTCCCAAAATAGAAAGAAACATTGTAAAAGATACAGAAGTCAGCCACACGCTTCAAAGCATGGGCTGGACTGTAATCCGTATCTGGGAACATGAAATCAGAAATGATCTGCCAGGCATTGCAGATATGATCATGAGGATTATCAGAGAGAAGAATACACCAGAGATTCCTCACCAGGATATGTAATCGTAATACATGTATCACCGAGAATCACAACAGCTTCTCCGAATGGCAATACAGCCATGCCGTCATCATTAACAGTAAGGTTTAAAGGACCAACCTGCACAGATTTACCAGTACGAATGACAGTATCAGCAACAAACCCGAAATAATAAACACTATCACCGCTTTCAAGCGTGTATACAACGCTCTCTTCCCTCTCCTCTTCCCAGATACCCGGAGGAAGGATGTTTGAGATATCGCAACTAGCAAGCACCAATACAACCAATAAAACAAGAAACATTTTCCTCATACAAAAACCTCCACTTCCCCATCAGCTTCAAGTCAAATTTCCATATCGGATAGTGATGAGATAATTCCTTTCCAATCGTGCTCGGATAATTCCAAAGCAAACGCTTTTCTGCTGCACACAGAAGCAAAAGCTGCTATCCTGGCTGTAATGAACAGCAGTCTCGCCAAAGATATTCAAGATGCGGCATATACGGCTTTAATTGAGGCATCACGTGAAAGCCGAAAAGAACTACGCCCCATCATCATCGATAACACAGAAAGGGAAATGCTGCTTTGCGAGATGCTGGGAAAATGCTTGAGAGAATGCAATTCCTTCCTCTTCTCTGTAGCTTTCATAAACAGAGGCGGTCTGGAGATGATCCTTCAAGCACTGGCAGAGGCCAGAGACAAAGGCGTGAAAGGAAAGATAATCACTACAGATTACCTTACATTCAGTGAACCGGAAGCTCTTGAGAAACTGCTCTCATTTACCTCCTTCATAGAAACTAGAGTAGTAACAAATGAAGGCTTCCACACAAAAGGGTATTCATTTATTTCTGATGATAAGACAACGATCATAATCGGAAGTTCGAACCTGACACAGACAGCCCTGAAAACAAATCACGAGTGGAATGTAAGCATCACGTCCCTAGAATCAGGACAATACACAGAAGATTTCAATTCCGCATTTTATTCGCTCTGGGATAAAGCAATACCTCTGACACAATCATGGCTTAATGATTATAAAAAGCGATACAAAGCTTATCATAATGCGCTCAGAAGAGCATCGAATTCGCTTGAGGAACATATTGAAACATTCATCACCAAGCCTAACGCGATGCAGGAAAAAGCAACTGCAGCTCTGCAAAAACTCAGGTCGCAAGGTAAGAAGAAAGCACTTATCATAGCAGCCACAGGCACAGGAAAAACATTTCTCAGCTGCTTTGATGTCAAAGCATATAACCCCAAGAGAATGCTTTTCCTTGTACACAGGGAACAAATACTCAGAAGTGCAGCAGATAGTTTCGAGAAAATTCTCGGAAGTTCCATCCGAAATGAGATTGGGTATCTGACGGGAAGCAGAAAAGATACCGATAAAAAATACCTCTTCTCAACCATTGCGATGATGTCAAAGGAGAGTGTCTATAAATCTTTCCCTCCAGATTTCTTTGACTACATCATCATCGACGAAGTTCATAGAGCTGGAGCACCTTCTTATCAGAGGATCATGGATTACTTCACCCCCGGGTTTCTGCTTGGAATGTCTGCAACACCGGACAGGACAGATCATTTCAACATCTACAAGCTTTTTGACTACTCAATCGCTTGTGATATCAGGCTGCGAGAAGCTATGGAAAATGATCTATTGTGTCCTTTCCATTACTTTGGAATCACAGACATATTCGTTGAAGGAAAACCTCTTTCAGATAACACCGAATTCTCTCATCTTATATCCTCTGAAAGAGTGAAGAATATCATTGAAAAAGCAAAATTCTACGGACACTCAGGCAATAGAGTAAAAGGACTGATCTTCTGCAGCAGGAACAATGAAGCAGAAGAACTTTCCATTTTGATGAATCATCAAGGTCTGAGAACCAAAGCCATATCAGGTGCAACTCCAATGGATAAAAGATTGGAATATGTAGATAGGCTTCAATCTGACGACAACAGCGGAAATGAACTTGATTACCTTATCTCTGTCGACGTATTCAATGAAGGCGTGGATATTCCCCTTGTCAATCAGATTATCATGCTACGTCCGACAGAATCAGCAATCATCTTCACACAACAGCTTGGACGAGGTCTGAGGAAAGCGCATGACAAAGACTTTGTCGTGGTTATTGACTTTATAGCCAACTATGAAAAGAACTATCTCATACCAATTGCGCTCTCAGGGGATGTCTCATACAACAAAGATAATCTCAGACGCGATGCCGCTGAAGGCACTCGTATCATACCAGGTTGTTCAACAATAAACTTCGATCCAATAGCCAGAGACATGATTTACAGGAAAATCGATGAAGCAAACTTCTCAAACAAAGCATTCTTGAAAGACCAATATCTTGAACTGAAGAACAAGCTGGGCAGAATTCCGACAATCAAAGATTTCCGCGAAGATAACAATATCGATATCCAGCGTTATGTCAGTACATTTGGATCGTATTACAATTTCTTACACTATGCAGAACATGGCAATATTCCACAACTCTCTGAACTGGAAGCAAGGGAACTTGTCTACATTTCTCATAGTTTCTCAGATGGCAAAAGGGACAATGAACTGAGACTGCTGCAAGAAATCGTGGAAAATAAGGATTTCAATGCAGCTGAAGAATTTTTATCCTATAAAACGGAGGGAGTGGGAAGGTTATTACAAGCTTCTGTCCTGGCAAACCTATCTACAGCATTTGCAAAAACGCAGGAACAGAAGACCAAATATAATGACTGCGATATTATCGACAGAAAAACAGGGAGAATCACAGACTCTTTCAGAAAGATGCTCAATAATCCTGTATTCTGTTCCCATCTGAGAGATATCCTCGAAGATGGCCTCTACAGAAACAATGAGCGATACAGCAATAAGTATAAAGATACATCCTTTGTACTCTTCGAAAAGTACACATACGAAGATGTATGCAGACTGCTTTGCTGGAAACAGAACATCCCTGCCCTGAACATCGGCGGATACAAATATGATGAAGAGACAAAGACTTTGCCGGTTTTCATAAACTACGAAAAAGAACCTGATGCCATCAAGTATGATGATAAATTCCTCTCACAATCTGAAGTAATTGCATTCTCCAAGAAACCAAGAGATATTGATTCTGACGATGCGAATCACATCTATAAACGGACAGAAAACGATAAAGATAATAAAATCTATCTTTTTGTACGTAAAAACAAAAATGATGACAACACGAGCAAGGAATTCTATTTTCTCGGCGAGATTCATGCCACGGGAGAGCCACATCCTGTCGTTGTCGAAAATAAAAAAGCTTTTGAAATCAACTATAAGCTTGAAACGCCTGTCAGAAGCGACATTTATGATTATATAACATCGACAATCTGATTAAAATCTTGAGCCCCGGATCAAGTTGTGATCTAATTTTCCCAAGAGGTCACAATGGCAAATAAAGCAGAAGAAACCAGGGAATATTTCAACAATCTCATAAAAAAGAGAAAGAGAAGATAACGCAGAGCTTCTAAAAGGACTGAAAGATTTTAACATCTTCACTTTCATCTGCAACAAGTACTTCTATTATCCAAATGCTGATGATGAAGCACTATACGCCATTGTTGATGGTTCTAATGATGGTAGTATCGACGCTATCTGTCTTGCTGGAGATGCTGAGAATAATCCAATGGAGCTTATTCAGACAAAATTCACCAAAGATTTTGATACCACAACTGCCCAAGGGGAAATCGAGGAAATGGCCAAAACTGCGAAAGCTCTGAAACGGCATAAATTCAGTTCATACCCTGATAAGCTTATTCAACGTTTTACAAACTGTCTGGAAGATACGGAAACAGATGACATTGAATTCGTCTATTTCACATCTGCTGTTCCAAAAGAACCGATCAAGAAAAAAGCAAGAGATCTGATAATCGGAGACAAAGACAACATACAGATATTTTTCGGCGACGAGATAATGTCACATATTGAATGTGAACTACAGAAAACTGGCCGGGTGAACTATGGCGAACTGATACTCGACAAACCTAAAAACTATCTCGATTACAATGGAGACGCTATCATAGTTAACATTTCTGCTGAATCATTGAAAACGCTCTATGCAAAGTACAATAGATCACTACTTGGCTTGAACCTACGCTATTACATACGAAATAAAAATGTCGATCAGGGGTTAAAGGAAACAATAACCAAACATCCTGAAAAATTCTGGTATCTCAACAATGGGCTTGTCATAGTCTGTGAAAAATACACAATGGATGGCAAAATCCTTAAGCTTGAACAATTCTCCATTGTAAATGGAGGGCAGACGACTAATCGTATATTCAATACGGATTTTGATAAGGATTTCTATCTCACTTGCAAGGTTATACAAATTCCAGCTTCTGAAACTTCTGTGAACCAAGTAACAGCGCAAGAACTCGCCGAATCTACAAATTCGCAGAAACCTATCAAAGCCAAAGATATTGCAGCAAACAGAACTGAACAAACAAATCTTGTAGGTGCATTCAGGCAACTTAATCCACCTATCCAGTATATTGCCAAAAACGGAGACAAGATTGATCCGCATTTCAAGAATCGGAATAGCCATTTAACGCTCGATCAGTTAGGAAAGATAGCACTGGCCTCTGTATTGCAAATGCCGTGGACCAGAACAGGATTCAAGGATCTTTATGACACAGCGAAACCATATTACAACCTGATATACAATACAAAACGGAATCTTCAGGTATATGCAGATATCTTGAAAATTGATAATTACTACAAGTCATTCATTAACAAAAACATCACAACTACAATTCCCGCTATAACTCGCAATGCAAGGACTCTTGCATTGGCTTCCATCACATTCGCCTCTCTTTTCGTACAGAAAGGAGTGGCAACAAATCTTGACAACTCTGATGAAAAAACAATCAACAAAGGACTAATTGATGAAATCCTCTCTCTCGATAAAATCATCGTAAACAAACTCGATAACGAAGAAGAAGCTTTCAATACTCTATTCGTTCTCCTTTCTGATGATATCTATTCGCCTCTTTTTGAAGCCGTAAAAGATATCGATCAGTCTATTGATGCAAGCAATTATCTGAAACGTTCCGATGTATACTTCAAGAGCATCAAGAAGCTACGTTCAAAACTATCAAATCATTCCGATATAAGAACTCTTTCACAGCAATTATTCTCAAAGAACTAAAGTTATAATACTCTGGCCTCAAAGGACGGGAGCCAGAGTGTTATATTCCATCTGGGAACAAGATTTCTTTCAAGATCTTCTGTTCTGGAAGCAATCTCCATGGTTCATTCTCATCTGATAAATCAATGTAAACGTTATATTCAGGATGAAGCATGCGCAAAGGTTTTCGCGAGAAAATCGTTCCAGCATGATTAACAAGTACAAAATCCTCAACATTCCCAATATACCAGCCACCATCACTGCTGGTATCTCTCACTTCATAAACATAAATGTCATCTGGAACAGACCTGCGATCTAGCCTAACGTCAATGTACCCAGTTTCTATTCCATCAATAACATACACATCAACATTCTTATCCAGCAAAGAATCAAAAATAACAGCCATAAACGATCTCCAAGATTCAGCATATTGAAAACTGTCGAGTATGAGGATCCTTCAAATCGAGAAACATGGAAATTCCGGCTAAATCTCCAAATGCTTTTGCATTGTATCCTGCCTTATCAGATAAGCCATATATAGAGGAATGGAGATAATACCATTCTCTTCTCCGACATTACGGGCAGAGAGACGTATTGCCTTTGTTACATTCTTATCTCTTGCGAGAATCGATGATAGTGATTTTGATCTTACATTATCACCAGATTTGACTTCTATCGGTACAACAGAGTCCTCGAAACGGATTATGAAATCCAATTCAAGTGTCTGTGTTGGCTTGTAAAAATAGAGAGGAAAACCATTGGCTGCGAGCATCTGCGCAATAATATTCTCATAGATAGCTCCCTTCTGAGCACCAGCTTTTCCCATGATGATATCCTTGGCTGTTCCATCCTCATATTGAGAAACAAGAAGCCCTGTATCGCACATATAAAGCTTGAAGTCGTCATCGTCTTTATAAGCACTTAACGGTAATTCCAATCTGAAAACGTTGTAACAGAACAAAGCCACCCCCGCATCGGAAAGCCAAAGTACACTTGTTCCATATTTCCTTCTAGTAGCTTTCTTCTCAATCACTGAATACTGGAATTTATGATTGTCCTTTGCCAGCTGGTTCGGAATGGATAAGAAGCAAGCTCTTATCTTCTGCTTCTCACTGCCTTCAGCATAGCGCGTCATATCCAGTTCATAATCGCGGAGAATATCACGTTGAATATCAAGTACCTCGTTGAAATTCCCTGTCTCAACGAAGCGGGATACAGCACGAGGCATACCTCCAATGACTATATATTCTCAAAAAGACCCAATAGATTGTTATGCACGAAAGTATCAACAGGGGTACGACTATCAAAGGAGGTGGAAAGACTTCTGATTATTATCTCAGAAACTCCTTTGGCCCACATGAACTCTTCGAAATCCAGCGGATACATTGTCAGATACTCAACGGCTCCTACCGGATATGATTTCACATCCTTGTATTTCACACCAAGCAAAGAACCAGAAGCTATGATATCCACACGTTCTGATTCTGCAAGAAACTTCAAAGCTGTCCGTGCTTCAGGACATTCCTGAATTTCATCAAGAAAAATCAGAGTATCACCATCAGCGATGTGAAAATCTGGAACTATCAAAGAGAGCCTGGATAATATCGTTTCAGCAGACAAATCTGAAAGGAATGCCTCAGCGGCAGAAGGTGTTCTAATAAAATTGATTTCATAAAATGCGGAATAATTACTTTTGCCGAATTCTCTTATTGATGTTGTCTTTCCGACCTGCCTGGTTCCATAGACAACGAGAGGACGTTTATCTGCTTTGTTTTTTCAGATTTTCAGACTTTCTTAGATCTTTCTCTTAAGCATAATTGAAGTATAAATCGTTATTACTTATCTGCAAAGAAAATGCATATTTTTAAGGCTCTTCGGGCATGGATGTGGGTAATCTGTCATAGCGAAATACTCCCTAAGATACTTGCTTCAAATGAATTGGACGATTAGGAAGAGGTATCCTGATGTCAGAGCATACAAGATAAATCATATCCATCAGGGAATCGATGT
>CALXLB010000043.1 GCA_944389085.1 uncultured Spirochaetaceae bacterium | reverse complement strand
ACCATGGACAAGCAGCGTCTTCTCATCAAGAAGATGGTAGCGTTCAAGACGCTTGATGATGTCATCACCATAGAAATGATGTGACCAGATGGAATCATACTTATCCTCAGCGACATGGATATGAAGGCCACGACCCGTTTCTGTAGCCGCATCGAAAAGAAGCCCAAGCGCCTCATCAGAAAGCGTAAATGGAGCATGTGCACCGATCATAGCTTCAGTAAGGACATCTTCTCCTTTTTCGACACGTCCATCAATCTCAGCGGCATAGCGGACATTCTCCTCAACACCTGCCATTGCTTCGCCGATACCGCCATTGCGCTCTGTAACTTCATAGCATGTGACGCCATGTACACCGACATCTTCCATGCCCTTGCCGATTGCAGAAAGAGAACCTCTGATAAACGACGGAGAAGCATGATGGTCCACTATTCCTGTAGTTCCCTGCCGCACTGCTTCCATAGAAGCGACGAGAGAAGAATAATAAACAGATTCCTCATCCAGAGCTCTGTCCAGACGCCACCACCATTCTTTCAGGACCTGGATGAAATCTGTCTGTGGACCAGCTGAGATCAGCATTCCCCTGGAGAGCGCTGAATAGTAATGATGATGTGCACAGACATTGCCAGGTATGAGGATTTTACCCTTTCCATCGATGATCTTGGCAGCAGAAACATCCTTCCCGGCATTCACTCCAGCCTTTTCAATAAGGCTTCCCGTGATAACAACATCTGCATTCTCTGTCACCTTGAAAGGCGGCACCGTCTCCATTATCGTGATGTTCTTAATCAGTATATCAGCCATCATTCCTCCACTGGAGAGAGAAGATAGGAGTATGAGAGGAAAACCTCCTCGATGATAGCCTTGATCTCCTCGCTCACATCGGCATTGAGAGTTCCATCCTTACCGATATTCCCATGATAGACCTTCCCTTCGAGCCTGATAGTCACTTCATCATTCTCAACCAGGAACCCGCTGTTCGTACTGTTCTCAAAATCCTCTCTAAGAGAGAAGAGCGTAAACTTATCCTTATAAGGTCTGCCTGAATGCGGACAGAATGTCGCGCAGTTGCCGCACTCATTGCAATAAGCATCGATATGCAGGACTTGGAAAGGATCCTCAAAAAGTCCTGTCTCTCTCAGGTCTATGCCGACATTAGCTCTGTTCGGGCAGACATCCACGCACTTGAGACAGAGGTAAGAGCATTCCATACAGCGCCTTGATTCAGTTCTTGCGAAGAATTCATCATCAGGTTCTACGGAAGGCTTCAGGCGGCTCTTCTTGGCTGCAATATCCTGGAAGAAACGGTCCTCGGCAAGACGGAGCTCATCATCATTCTCCATCTCCTCCTCATCCTCTTCTTCTTCATCGTGATCATGATGATGACCGCATGAACACTCTTCTCCATGCTCGTGATGGTGGCCGCAGGAGCATTCCTCCTCTTCATCCTCATCCTCTTCAATGATGGATTCATAGACCATATCAATAGCTTTATCGACAGCGTCACGTGCACTTGCGATGCATCTGACAACAGTAGAAGGACCGGTTGCAGCATCTCCGATGATGAATACTCCATCTTCTTCGCTTTCGCCGGAGACAATATGCGCAAGCACATCAGGATCAGCTTTCTCTCCGATAGCTGTAATGATGTAACTCACTTCAAGCGTCTCAGTATCACCGGTGTCCACAGGGCGTCTTCTGCCACTGGCATCAGGCTCTCCCAGCTTCATCTTCCTGATAGTGAGAATGCCATCAGTGAAATCATCAGGAGCTGAGAGGAAACGGAACTTCACGCCATCTGCAAGTGCTGCTTCATATTCTTCTCTATCAGCAGGCATCTCGCTCTCTGTACGGCGATACACAACAGTCACACTCTCAACGCCCTCTGTACGGATAGCCTCACGGGCTGCATCCATTGCAGTGTTTCCACCACCAATGACGGCCACAGACTTACCAAGAGGCCATCGTTCTCCCTTCTTTCTTCTTGTAAGGAAGGAAACAGCGCTCTCACGCTCTCCATTTCCCTTGATTCCGGCATCATTGGGTTTTTCAGCACCAATGGAAACGAAGATATATTCAAAACCTTCAGCTTTAAGCTCTTTTACGGTCTTTTCGGTATTGAAGAAGAACTCCGCACCTGAGAGGCGGATGAAATCAACATCCTTTCTGACAGCTTCTTCAGGAATCCTGAATTCAGGAATTGTATTCCTGACCACCCCTCCTGCATCAGGGCCTTTCTCAAATACAGAGACACGGAAACCTGCACGAGAGAGGAAGAGAGCTGCAGAAAGACCTGCAGGACCTGCACCTATGACAGCAGCTTTTACATCTGCACTCTCATCAGGACGCTCCCAGATTTCCTTCATGAACTCATCCATGCCCTTCTCGGCGGCAAGACGCTTTATCTCCCTGATAGCCACAGGGCCTTCATAATCAAGGCGTGTACAATGGTTCTGGCACTGATGATCACAGATCCATCCTGTAATATTAGGCAGTGCATTCTTCAGATAGATAAGACCGATAGCTTCAGCCCACCTGCCTTCCCCTGCAAGAGCTATGTAATCAGGGATGTCCTGATGAATCGGACAGGACTCCACACAAGGGGCAACGAAGCAATCTGTAAGCGGAAGCGGAGAAGAGAGCTTAACTCGATGCTCTCCACGGAAAGCCTTTGTGAAAGCCGGGTCCTCACCTGCCTTTCCGGCAAGGACACGCAGCTTCTCCACATCAACACTCTCCATCTTCCAGCCCTCTCTCTCCAGAAGAAGCGAAGCCATCTGGTTCATTCTTGTGTATCCACCAGGATGAAGCATATCGGTAGCAACTGTTATCGGATGGATACCGCACTCGAAGATATCCCCGATATTCAGCGCAGAAGCACCGCCAGAATAGGAAATAGGAAGCTTTCCGGCAAATTCCTCGCTGAGCATCAAAGCAACGTTGATTGATACAGGGAACAGAGCCCTTCCTGACATATACCGTTCATCTCCAGGGAGCTCTTTCCCTTCATTCACATTGCCAAGAGTATTTGTGAGTTTTACACCAAATCCTCTGCCTTCCTTAGCAGCAAGATCCACAAGCCTGCCGAGCATCGGAAGCGCATCTTCTTTCTGCAGGTCATGGCTGAAGGAATCTCTGTTAAGGACAATGTAGCCAAAGCCATGGTCATCAAGAATCTTCCTCACCGTGTCATATCCCAGAAGAGTCGGATTGAGCTTCACGAATGTATCGAAATGCTTTTCTGTGAGCATGTAGCGGCAGATGGATTCAATCTCATCGGGCGGACAGCCATGCATTGTGGAAATCGTGACAGAAGGTGAAATATGGCTGGATATGGTATCCAGTTCTTTTGCAACCCTCAGTGCCCCACCCTCAAGAACTGTACCTTCGAAGATATTATCCTCAAGGATGGCAGCGGCTTCTGCTATGTAGTCCGAGAAAGAAGAGCCTGCAGCATCCTGCATGACAGAGATGAAGCGCTGCATCTTCTCTTCCTTTATACCAGTAAGATTATACCCTACAGAAGCATTGAATATGAATGAAGGAACCTCTGGAATATGGCCCTTCTCTGCCCCCTCCAGTATATGAAGGATAATCCATGCTTTGATATATTCATCAGCAGCCTTCTCAAGAGTGAATTCCGTGGACCATTCAACGTTATAGCCTTCATCACGTGCATCGATACAAGGCTTTGCTATCTCAAGATGATCCATAATCTGGACAGTCTTGAGTTCAAAGAACCTTGCACCTTCCAGGTAGGCGGCAATTATATTCTGTGCCAGCTGTGTATGAGGACCTGCAGCAGGTCCCACCGGCATCGTACATTCCTGAGAAAAGACCCTGCTCTTCTTCTTTCCTTTATCGCTATAAAACAATGAGGAATCGATTCCGAATATAGAACCATGATTCCTGAGCTCGCCTGCAATTCTCTCCAGAAGTCCGGAGAAAGGAACTGGCCTCATCTTATCTGACATATTGTGCTCCTTCTCATCTAAGATTCTACAATATCAAAATGAGGTGTCAACACAATTGGTGCAACAGATTGCAACATAAATTGCATTTAAGACCATCTACCTCTTTTTATTTTACATGTACTTATTTCCTACACATTTTTCACATCCTATCAGGAATAAGCTATTTTCCCCTAAAAACGCACCAGCGATATCAATCGTAAAAGATCAATATCATCACTGCAAACTACCATGCAGACAGCAGAGGGACTGCCGCAAACTTCGAAGCTGACGGAGAGGACTGGAGTGACGAGAACGACAAGGACTTCAAGGGGAGATAATCTCCCCGAACAATCACGCTCCATCCTAGACCTTTAAAAACCAGATTTCCATATATCAATCATTCTCAAGCTCGGCAAGCGGATGCTGCTTCGAACATTATCGGAGACAAACCGAAAAAACTTATCGAGGAGCAGTAATCTTATCCAAATCAGAAAGCAGGAATTCATACACTGGCCTGATATGTACAATGTACCCATCAACCGAGATATCTTCATAACTTTCACAGGAGAGAATATAACCTTCCTTAAGCCTCAATTCCCTCATAGCTGACAACAATCCCCTGATTTCCCTCTCCTTGCTTGCCTCCAGATCATCAGTTACCTGGATAAGCATAATAGGGACAAGATCATCATCCGCGATAAGGAAATCCGTTTCATAATCATCTTTTGACCTATAATAAAAGATATTCAGCCCTAGCCTGAGAAGCTTTGCATGTACAACATGCTCTGCCTTAACTCCTACCATTGCGGAATAAGGTGTGAAAATCGCAGCAAATGCATGATCAACAGCATAATACTTCTTCGGGAAATACTCTGCATTCTTTTCAGTTCCATATATAGGCACCTCAGAAATGATTGCAGCATTCTTCATCATATTCATGTAATCCTGTATCGTGGGACGAGATAGAGGATAGCCAAGGGATTTCATAGTATTCTCAATCTTACCAAGCCTCTGGGGTTGTCCTGAAGTACGGAACATACGACGCATGAATGCTCTTAGGACAACCCCTTTGCCTACTTCGTATCTTTCCATGATGTCTCGTGAATACATCGCATCGAAATATGAGCTGAAGATTTTTCTTCTCAGTTCAGGATCCTCAATAATGGCAACTTCGGGAAAAGAACCTCGTTCAAGGAAAAGACCATAAAGCTTTTGCACCTCCGCTTCAGTTTTTTTTGATAGAACAGGTTCTGATTGGTTTATATTGATGCCATTGAACGCGAGAAATTCCACAAAGGAGAGCGGATAGAATGCATATTCCAGGCAACGGCCTCTCAATTCAGTCCCTATATCGTAAGACAGCATTTTTCCGCTAGATCCAGTTATGAGAACTTTAACAGGATGAGAGTCCAAAAGCCCTGAAATTCCAGCCCCCCATGATTTCAGCATCTCTATCTCATCAAGGATGAAATAAACATTACTGTCATTATACAACTCTGGATACATGCTGAAATACGCGTCTGCTATCTGTGATACAGTTACATACTCCTCCGCAAACATATCATCAAAGAAGTGAAGATAGCATATACGCTTCACATCAAGCCCATCAGTAACGAGATTATGGGCAAAACTTCTGAGCATCGATGTCTTACCCGATCTTCTTGCTCCTGTGATTACAGTCGCCTTACCTTGCATGAATGAAAAACTGAAATCCCTTGGCCTGTAATTCTCATTCAAAAACTTGTCACGACTCGTTATGATTGCTTGCTGCAGTGTTCTTTTGTCCATGCAGTAAGTATAAACTATAAGTCAAATATTTAAAAATAGATTTTTAGATTATATCGAATAATCTAGAAATTTATTTTAGATTCTCATCCAGCAAATGAACAATCACAGGTTTTCAATTATCAGATCACTTTCTTACAACCCAAGCTGGATTCATCGTGCAAAGGAATCGATGCCCCGCAGGATGGATGTACATCACATGAAGATGCGCACGAGGACTTATATCCTGCATTCCCATATCTAAATAAGGATTTCCTTCAAAGCAAATGGGTTTTTCGCAACATTTCTATAACCACTCACGTCAGAAGCTTCTCGATATATGCGTAATTCGCGTGTGTAGCAGTAATCAGAATGGTATCCCCCACCTCTATCACATAATTTCCATCAGGAATGAAGTTGTCACGGCCTTTTGCTCTTCTGACACCTGCAATCGTGAGCTTTCCACGGAAATCTATATCCCTGAGCTTCATGCCTTTATATCGGAAATTGTCAGTCACCTCATATTCATAGACTTCAATCTGACCGCTGAAGAGAGTATGGAGGCTCTGGATTCTGTTACCTCTGAGAAAGCGGACTATCGCATCTACCGTGGCATTCGTTGTCGATATCACACCATCGATGTCCATAGCCTCTGCCAGAGCAATATAGCTGTTATTCGTCTTGATGAGCGCGACAGCACGCTTGGTACCAAGCCTCTTTGCATAGCTTGCGGCTATGATGTTCAGTTCATCGTTATCAGTTACAGAGACAAGCAGATCTGCCTTGTACAGCTTCTCCTCTTCCCAGAAGCTTTCATCTGAAATAGCTCCATTGAGGACGATGATACTCGGGAAATCTCTTGCAAAACGCTCGCACATCGAAGCATCCTTCTCGACAAGAAGCACATTGTGCCTCATGGCTTCAGGCATCGAACCGAGAGCAAAACGGGCACTGCGCGTAGCTCCTACAAGGACTATCTTGTTTATTCTGGTTCTGCTCTGATCGGAAAGCCTGTTGTATATCTCGCTCGACTCATCATCATCGACAACAAGTGCAATCTCATCACCTTCATGCAGCAGCGTGTCACCGGAAGGAGTGAATACCTTCTCGCGCCGTCTTATTCCGATTACGACAAAGCGTCCAGATATCTCACTGCGGATTTCACTGATGGTACGTCCATCAAAAATACTTCCACGCGTGACTTTTCTCGAGAACATCATGAAGCCTGCGTATGGGAAATACTCAAAGTCCCTGAAAAGACCTGTCTCAATGATTCTTGCAATCTTCTCTGCAGCTTCCTGTTCGGGGTTTATGATGTGAGAGATGCCAAGAACGCTGCTGTCAAACGAGGAACCAAGGTAGTTGATGCTCCTGATTGCAGCAATCGTCATCTCAACATTCTTGAAAGAAGAAGCGATGATTCCGCATGCAACAAGATTAGTCTCATCGCTGTCCGTCACGGCAACCACAGTCTCTGCGCTGCCGCATCCCGCTTCACGCAGAGCATCTATATCAGTTGCAGAACCACAGACTGCCATACAATCCAGCTTTGCAGTTGCCGCATTGCATCTCTCGCTGCTGTTATCGACAAACACAACTGATTTCCTTTCCTCGATCAGATGCCCTGCAAGCCGAAGCCCACGTCTGCCAGCTCCCAAAATGACAACTCTCATAATACCCTCAGCTTCTCCAGTACGCCTTCGAAAAAAGCGTATAGACAGTATAGAATTCCAGCCTTCCCACAAGCATCAGAAATGAAAAGACCCACAGTGACCAGTCAGGGAAGACAGAAAAGGAGAACCCGGACCCCATGCCGCCGATTCCTGTACCGAGATTGCCAAGACAGAGGAAAACAGATGCAAAACATGTAAGGAAATCCCTGTCTGTCAGCCCGATTATCGCAGAACCGATGAAAAGAGTCGCAAAATAACATCCTATGTATCCGGAAATGGAAAGCACCGTATTATTGTCAATATAATCCGAACCGAATGATACAGGACTCACACTATTTGGATGAACCCGGCGCAGTATCGAATTATAGGAGAGACGGAGAAGCACACCTACACGGATTACCTTTATTCCTCCGCCGGCGGAACCTGAACATGCACCGACAAAACATACAAGAATAAGCAGCATCTGTGAAAACATCGGCCAGGCGTTGAACTCATCAGCAACGAACCCTGTAGTGGTAATCATTGAAACAACATGAAAAAGACCTTCACGCAAAGCCTCAGGAAATGTTGAATAGATACCCCTGAAGAACAACTGCAGCGATACCAGAAGTGAAACAATCCCTATCAGGGAAAGATAGAGTCTGAGCTCTGCATTTGAAGATACTTTCCTGATCTGGCCCCTGATTATATAGAAATACAGAGAGAAGTTGATACCTGAGAGAAGCATGAAGACTGTACAGACCCATTCAACAAATGAACTTTCATAACCTGCTATGGAGACATTGAGAGGGGCAAATCCTGCCGCTCCTATCGTTCCGAATGTCACAGTGAGCGCATTGAACCAGTCAAGACCTCCTATCCTGAGAAGGACTGCCTCTGCTGCGGTGAGCCCGAAATAAATCAGATAAAGCGCTGTCGCGGTTCCTCTTATTGTCGGTGTCAGCTTGGACTTTGCAGGCCCCACAGCCTCAGCTCCTACAAGTGCATTTCCCTTGACACCGAATATAGGGAGAACTGCAACAAAGAGAACTACAACGCCCATTCCCCCCAGCCAGTTCGTCAGGCTTCTCCAGAAAAGAACAGATCTGCCAAGGCTCTCGATATCATCAAGGACAGTCGCACCAGCTGTCGTGAAGCCGGACATGATTTCAAAGAAAGCCTTTGCATATGTATGGACAGAACCAGAGAGATAGAGAGGAAGTGCACCGAAAAGCGTCATGATGATCCATGTAAGCGACACGACAAGAGTTGCTTCCTTTGTACCTATCTTCAAACCCTTCGTTTTCCATGTCAGGATAATTGAGGCAAATGATACAGACATCATCAGGATCATCGTCTTGAGAAAAGCCATCGCTGCCATATGCTCAGCAGAAGATACTGCAATCAGGAACGGGACAAGCATCACCAGGACAATGAACAGCATAATGAATGCAAGGAATTTCACAACAGACCGGTAATCCATGAGCCAATATTAGCATCTGAGCAAAATCCTAACCAGTGGTCACTGCAACAGCAAACTGTAATCAAGAGAGCATTGTTCACGAAAAAAGAAAACAGTTATACTTTAAAAAGAGCAGAATATGATAAACAAAGACGATGAACTTCTAGATAAGATGAAAGCAAAAGAAGAAAACAACAACAGGTATCTTCTGCATCTTGAAATTGTGCTTGGAGTGATCTCCGTCATATCATTCCTCGTCATTTTCATCACTTCAGTCTGTCTTGCTGAATATATCGGCCGCCCAATCGCAGCACTTCTGATGATAATCGCTTCAGCCATACTCATTACCGGTATCTATCACTCACTGAAAATCGAAAGAAGCGCTGGCTACTATGAATGCCAGGCCTGCCATCACAAATACGTCCCGACAATGAAAGCGATAACTATCGCTCCCCATATCGGAAGGACAAGGTACATGAAATGCCCGGAATGCGGCAAGCGTACCTGGCAGAAAAAAGTACTATCAAAATAGAAAGCTGAAAGGGATGAAAAGAAAACTCTATGACACCCTTTCTCTACAGAAAGGAGCAGTTTTTTCAGATGCATAGCCTTCCTTTATTCCCTTCTCGTTCCACTTTCCAGATGACATCGGTGCAATTGGAGAGGAAAACATCATCGTGACTTACAAGAAGCATTGTCATATCCTGAGCATCTTCTCTGAACATCTTCTCAAGAATCCGCATTGAGACGATATCAAGATGGTTTGTCGGCTCGTCCATCAGCAGTACAGAACGGCCCTCCCTCCGGGATAAAGCAAATGCCAGCTTCTTCATTTCCCCAGGGCTTAACGCCAGCTTCTGCGAAAACAGAGAAGCCGGCTCCGATCCCAAACGATACATGTCAGAGAGAACCATCCCCTTCTCTGCATCGTCAAGGCTGAAAAACGAAGCAATCAGTCTTTCTTCTTCCTCTTCTGAGAATTCCTGAGGCAGATACAAGACATACCGTTCTTTTCCTTGATCTATAAGATGGTCATAGAACGCTTTGAGAAAAAGAGTTTTTCCACTGCCATTATTTCCCGTAATCGCAATATGCGAGCCTGCTCTGATTGAAAGGGATGGAACAGCAAGAGCATAATCTCCGATCCGTATGACTGTTTCAGGAAAAGAAAGAGGCGGAACATACACTCCTCCTGCAAGAGTCAGTCCTTCCTTCCGCATAAGAGGCTTGCCAACAGTTTCAAGCTTCTCTTCAAGCTGCTGGGAACGGGTAATATGATTTCTCATGGCACCATCAAGTGAGGCATCTTTTCCAGTCAGCCGGGCTCCATCAATCTTAGCTTTGGCGTCATGATCCTTGTCATCAATACCTTTTTTTGACAGGCCTTTCTGTTTTGCATTGCTTTTTTCTTTCAGAGTATTGGCTATCCTCAGTTCAGAGGATATCGAAGAAAGAATACTTTCATATGCCGCACGGCCTGACTTCTTTCTGCGGCTGCTCTCTTCAATCGCTTCTGGAAGAGAAAGCGGTATATCTTCTATTGTTACAGCTCCCTGTAAGCTGCGATCGAGAAGAATTGTCCTTGATGATAATGCCGAGGCAAAAGCCCTGTCATGTGAGATGATTATCCCGATACCATCAAATGTCTTCAGGGCATCGATCATGAGATTCTTACTATGCATATCCAGATGATTCGTAGGCTCATCGAGGATAAGTATCTCAGAAAAATGAGAAAGAGATGCAAGCAGCTGAAGCCTCTTCTTTTCACCTCCGGAAAGAGTATATTCACGTTCCAGCATCTCATCAGATATCGAGAGTGTTGACTTCAGCATCCCAATACGGTTGTCACCGGAATAAATATCACTCCAGTCTTCCGGCAGGAGTCCTTCGAACACCTGTGAACATAGCAAAGCTTCCCCGCTCTTTCTGACAATACCGGAATCAGGCTTAATCTGTCCTGCAGCAATAGCCATCAAAGTGCTTTTTCCAGCTCCATTGGCACCTGCTATACAAGTCCATCCCTCAGTGAAAGATAAAGATAGATCAGAAAACAACTCACACCCGGAACCGGGGTATGAAAAGAAAATATTCTCAAGCTGTAAAAACATCATCACCTCCAAGAAAATCAAGAATTCATATACATCTCTGGATTGATGACATTCCTAGCCCTCCTGTAATATTACTGATATAAAAACCTTCCATTCCCTTTATATGAAAAACGACAGGCTTTCATTCAATAACGAGTTTACCTATGAACTTATAACCAAAACCTCTGATTGTATCAATCCATACTCCCGGTTTAAGCTTTTTCCTGAGATTCTTTATATGAGAATCTGCCACGCGCTTATATGACCCGTTCTGATCCGGAAAACAATACTCATCTATCTTGTCTCTGGAAACGATACAGCTGGCGTTTGAAGCAAGCAGACTCAGAAGCTCCCATTCGGTACTGGTCAGTTTAATTACATTTCCATCAATTGAAACCATATGCACCATATTATCGATGACAAGTCTGTATATACTGCTTCGATATACAGAGATATTCTCCAGTTCCTTCTCCGTCTTTATCTCATTCCTCCTGAATATTGCATTTATACGCAATAGCAGTTCCTTCGGGCTATATGGTTCAGTAATGTAATCATCGCAGCCAAGCTCAAAGCCGAGAATCCTGTCAGATTCATCACTTGAAGAAACCAAGAAGACTACAAGCAGTTCCGGATACTTTGTCTTCATCTCTTTCACCAGACGGAACCCATCGATTTTTCCGCTCACATCGGTAATGAGCATATCAGGAACATCACTGTCAAAAGCTTTTCCAGCAGAAACATCATCATGAAAAGGATGAACGCTATAGCCAGATACAGAGAAATACATCACAAGCATCTTCCACTTATCTTCCGGAATAACAATGTAGATTTTCTTCATTTCCGCTCCAGTTATCTCTGGAAGATTACTACCTGAAGATATGCACATTATGATTTCACACCTTCATTACAGGAACTTTACATGTATTATGTTGTGAAATATGGGAGGAAATTCACAAATTGGTTCTTACCCCTCTGAACTGATAGCCCTTTCCCCTGACTGTCTCAATCCATTCATATCCATTTCCAAGTTTTGCTCTGATATTCTTGATATGAGAATCAACATTATTACAGCAACAAGTATTCTCAAACGGAATAACTGATAAAAGCTTCTTACGGTCAACTATTTTACCAGCACTCGCAATGAAGCACATGAGAATATTCCATTCAGAAACAGTAAGATTCACATCTTTGCCATCAACTCTTATGATATGAGCCTCTGTGCAAACCTCCATCTCTGACGTTTCTGTATGCCAGTGGGTACATGGTAATGTCTTGTGGGTACGTCGCAGTACTGCAGATATGCGCAAAGACAATTCCTTAAGGGAATACGGCTTTGCAACGAAGTCGTCACAACCTGATCTGAAGCTGTTGATTATCTTACTTTCAGACACCCGTGCTGCTGTCATTATCACAGGTGTACCATAGTGTTGCCGAAGGTTCCTTACAAAAGGTATTCCATAACCATCGGCAAAATCGGCATCGATAATCAGAAGATCAGGACTAGAAGAGGCAAAGGCTTTCCACAGTTCTTTCAGAGAACAGAAATGAATGACACAGAATTCCTTCAGTGTAAGATAGTTGCACAATCTCAATTCTGTGCGTTCATCCGATTCCGCTACAAAGATCAGTGCCATATATTATATTAGCAAACGTGCACATCAGATTGTAAGGAAAACGCAGATAATATGAAATCAACAGTTCCGTTGATACCTAAACGGGATGAATCCATGGATAGTGAATAGTTATCACAGTGCCCCCATTTCTTTCCAGAAACTATCTCATAGAAGGTTTCCCATATTCTATCGGCAGAATCCACTACTCTCTCAGCTGTTTCTTCCTCCATATGATGCTCACTGATACAGCGTTTCACCCGCTGATTACGTGGTGCATGTATAAAAACAGCAAACACAGAAGGACTGTTTTCAAAACAGGAGGAGACAGAACCGCATACGACACAGTTCTCATAAGCGATGCTTTCAGCACCCTTTTTCAGTTTTTCTGCAGCTTCATACAGAGTCACGGATTTCTTCATGAGACTTTCTGTGATTCTAAAAGCGTCTGCCCTACCAATACTTGCACTTTCTCCAGCCCCTTCACGGTCTGTCCAGAAATCTCCATCATAGAAAGGCAGTGAAAGCCTATCGGCAAGAGTCTTGCCGATAAGTCTTCCACCCGAGCCATATTGATGACTGATAGTGATAATCAAAATAACCTCCTAAAGTGTATCATCAATCCTTTTCAGCTTCCTCATGTCATATAGCCTTAGCTGATTGGAAAGCGACTCAGGATTGTTATAATGCTTCTCTCTTCTTGTATTCAGAATCGAGTAAAGTACAGGGGAAAGAAGAAGCGTGAGGAAAGCACCCGTAAGAATACCTCCTGTGAAAGTAAGAGCGATAGGCTGCAGCATTTCCGCGCCTTCCCCTGGGAAGAATGCCATAGGAATAAGGCCCAGAATGGTTGTAAGCGTTGTCATGAGAATAGGACGAAGACGGCCGTAAGCTGCCTGCAGACAAGCCTGCCTTACTGGTACTTTCTGATCAACAAGTCTGTTTATGCAATCTATGAGGACAATACCATTGTTGACGACAACTCCGATGAGAGCGACTATACCGACAACAGAGAAGAGCGAGAAAGCCTGTCCATATGCGATATGTATTCCGATTACACCAATCATAAGCAATGGAACTGTCGCGAAAATGATGAGAGGATCCATCAGAGACTCAAACTGTGCAGCCATAACAGCATATACAAGGAACAATGCAAGAAGGACAATCATTACAAGTGCCGTGGTATACCCAGCCAGTTCACTCATCTGTCCAGACTGTTCTATTGTCACACTATCAGGAAGAACAAGATGTTCATCAAGGGCTGCATTCAATTCATTCTGCACATCGCTTGCCGTATATCCATCTGCTACATCTGCTGTTACATGGTTGATTCTTACCCTATTCTCACGCGTTATCGAAACAGGGGCAGTCGTCATTTCAAACTCAGCAATCGAGTCGAGTCTTACCATACCAGAAGATGATGGAATAAGAATCTGTCCAAGCTGGCTTACCGAGGCAATAGAGTCAGGATTGATTTCTACAACAACATCATAAGACTCATCTGTACTGAATGTGGTTATCTCTGAAGCGGTTGTTCCAGAAATGACTGTCTGCAATACAGAAGATATTGCCGACATCGATATTCCATAATCTGCAGCAAGATCCTTATCTATATTTATATTCACCTTCGGTGCACCTGCATCTGCATCTCCTGAGATGTTTATTGCGCCAGGAACATGCTCACGCATGATAGCAATAATCTGGTCGGAAACGATTCTTGCATCATCTGTATTCTCACTATGTATCTCGACATCAATAGGACTTGCACCCATTACATTGGAAGAGAATGTCCATTCAGCATTAGGATCAAGATTGAGATATGGACGAAGCATATTCTCAATTTCGGATGCGCTTACACTCTGCTCTGTGATATCAGGAAGCTTGATCAGTATCGATCCGCTGTTCTCAGAAGTGCTAAGCCTCCCGGTCCCGGCTGAAAGTCTGATATTAACAAAAGAATCAGCAGGAAGAGTGGAGAGAATCCTATCATACATATCAAATAGGTGCACACGTGTGATATCGATGCTTGTACCTTCATCCAGTTCCAGATTCAGCTGAACCTCATCATCCGATGTCTGTTCAGGCATAAGGTCAAAACCAAGTTTCGGGAAAAGCTTGAACATAGTCAGAAGCAGCAAAACCAGCAGCATGATAAGAAGAAAACGATGTCTCATGAAATATGCAAGAAGGCGCACATAGCCTCTCTTCATTGAGTTCTCGAAAGAGACACAGGCATCATCTATACGCTTCATCCAGCCTATCTTCAAAGGTTTCTGGGTTCTCGTGTTTATTCTGAGGATAGAACCACAGAGAGCCGGTATCAATGTGACAGCAACGATAAGAGAACAAGCTAGAGACACACAGACTGTAAGCACAATATCCTGAAACATCACACCGAACATCTCAAGCTCATTCCTAAAAATAAGGAACGGAACGAAGACACAGAGTGTTGTCATTGTCGAAGCGAATATTGCTGTGAACATATTCTTGCTTCCGAGAATTGCGGCTATAGCGCTTTTCTCTCCAAGCAGACGGTAGGAATATGTGTTTTCAAGGATGACAATCGATGCATCGACAATCATTCCGATTCCAAGAATAAGGCCTGACATACTCATTGCATTGATAGTCACACCCATCATAGACATGATCATCATAGTAATCAGAACACAGATCGGCATTGAAAGAGAGATTATTATCGTGGTTTTTATGCCTCTGAGGAAAAGCCAGATTATAAGAGCGGCCAGAAAAACACCCTGTACAAGCGAGTTCATAGCCTCACCCATTGTCGATCTGATCATCTCTGTAGAATCATTGAGAAGGGCAAGATGAATCCCTTCCGGAAGACTGGCATTGATATCATCCACTTCCCCTATGACAGCATCAGCGACTGTCGTAGCAGCACTATCTGAATCATTCGTGACACTGAGCATTACAATGCGCTGCCCATCCAGATAGGTCTCACTGCGCTGTGTTCTGTCATTGCTTCTTGAAATCGATGCGATATCTGCAATACGCACAGGAACACCATCAACGGTTTTTATGACAGTATTTCCAATATCCTCCATGGAATAATACCGTTCATCAGCAGCTATCTGATAATTGATACCGTTTTCTGTTATCTCACCACCTGTTGCCTGAATGTTATCTCCGGACACTGCAGCGACAAGCTCTGACAATGACACGCCATAAGCTGCAAGCCTGTTCGGATCAGCGTCAACATGATACTCAACATCACTTCCACCGAAGACTGAGACCTGCCCCACACCTTCTATTCTCTCAATAAGAGGTGCGACTGTATTCTCTCCCAGCATCTTGAGATCATCGACTGACATTCCGGTGTCACTGTAAAGAGAGAAATTGGCAACTGTCTCAGAACCCGATGTGTCAAGGCGGAAATACTGCGGTGTCTCAGCCCATTCGGGAAGAAATGCCGAGACAAGAGTTATCGCAGAAGTGAGGTCGGACTCAGAATCATCAAGATCAGTTCCGAAATCATATTCAAGGATAGCCATACAGGAACCACTGCTTGATATCGTTGTGATATCCTTGAGATTCTCAAGAGAAGAGAAGTTATCTTCCAGTTCCTTTGCAACCTGCTGTTCTATCTCCTCAGGACCTGCATCGTTGCAATCGACAAAGACTGAGATGACAGGCATCTCTATATCCGGATAGAGGGCTATCTCCATTCTGGAAAGAAACACCAGAGAAAGAACAATGACAAGGATGTATATCATCGTGATAAGTACAGGACGCCTTACCGACATTTCAGAAATCGTCATGCATCCTCCTTATCTGATAATGCTGATAGAGCTTCCATCATTGACAGCTCCAGCCGTAATCACTTCATCATCAGCTTCAAGCCCAGAGAGGATTATGACCATCTCTCCGTTATCACTGCCAGTTTCCACACTCTGCATTCTCGCCTTTCCTTCATCGGCGACATAGACGATTTTTCCACCTTCATAGTCATATACAGCAGAGAGAGGAACCATCATCACATCATCCTCTGCTTCTGTAACAAGATCGAGCGTGACATACATACCTTTCTTCAGAATAGAAGAATCATCAGTAATCCTGAGCTCTATATGAGCCGTCCTAGTAGCTGAATCTATATTGGGAGAGATATAGGAAATGACTGCATGGAATGTTCTTCCTGGGTATGCGACTGATGAGAAAACAGCCTCCATGCCGGTTTCTATAGACCCTATATATCGCTCTGGAAGATCGGATTCAATATAAAGAGTCTTCTCTCCTGAAATAGTTGCGACAGGAGTTGAAGCTGTTACACTTTCCCCCACTGATACAGGAACAGAAGTAATCACGCCATCAACAGGACTTACTACAGGACTTTCATTGTAGACCTGTCCGGGGCGTGATGGATCCAGATATGCAATCACATCCCCTTTCTTGACTTCAGTACCTCTGCTGACCAGAATACTTGTAATCTTGCCTGAAGTATCAGGTACGATACCGATATCAGAATTGTTACTCCCAATCTCTCCATTAAGTCTTGTATAACGCTCAAAGCGTCCAGTCTGGACAGCAGTTGTCTGCACATTGATTATCGAAGCTCCTGCACCTTCGGCAGGTGCAACGGCATGTTCCCTGCCTTGTACATGGCCGAATATGAAATAAAGAGCAAGCGCGATACAAATAACAAGCAGAACTACTGTCACAATTGAATCAAGTCTGGATGGTTTCGCTTTTTTTGCTGCAAGCTCTTCGAATGATATCTTTGGATCAACTACCTGCTCAGTAAGATCTGGTTTGCTATTTTCATCATTAGTCATTGTTGTTCTCCTTTATAGATTTTCTGGATTGAAGCGAGATCTGTATCGAGAATGGAAGCAAGCGAATAGCACGAAAGAAGATGCTCTGTTTCCATCGATAACAGGTTCAGTTTCTCATTCAGCAGATCAAGACGCGCCGAGGAGAAATCATCAGAACTCAATAAGCCTGAAGCAAAAGCTTCCTGTGATAATTCATACATACGCTCTGCAGTCTCAATAACTGCGTTCTCCCTTTCTATGCTGTCTTGCTGCTGCTGGATTGTTGTCACAGCTTCTCTGATGGATTCCAGAAGCTTGTCTTTGGTATCAGACAGAGACAGTGCAGAAATCTTCACATTGTCTTCTGCATCCTTTATAGCCATATCCTCCGCAGATCCTGGTATCATCGAACTGATTGGAAGAGAGACTGTTATACTGCCTGTCAGTCCATTAGCAGCTGTCGAATACCCGCTGACAGTATCTTTGTATTTCTGATAGCCACTACCTGAATAACTGTATCCAACAGAGGCAGAGAGTACTGGAACATATGTTCCCAGCTTAAGCGTATCAACAGTATTCTTTGCACTTCTTACATTGTTTTCTTCACTCTGTACTGCAATCGTTTCATTACCATAAAGTGCAAAGAGTTCTTCCGGTTCAGGAAGATCAAGAAAAACCGGATCAGGAAGCTCCTCTGTCTGAAAGTTTCCCTCAACTCCTGTGAGATTTCTGAAAGAAGACAGAAGGATATCTCTGTTATCTTCCAAGGCTTTCAGCTGCAGTTCAGCTTGTTTCAAAGCCAGCTCAGATTGTCGGAGAGAAAGCTCATCAGAAAGTCCATTCTCATACATAGCAGAGACTGACTCATACTGTGCAGCCGCCTCTTGCAAGGAAAATTCTGCTTCTTCTATTGAAAGAGAAGCAGCTGATATATTCCAATAAGCCTCAATTACGGCATCCTCCAGGCTATCCCACGTGTCCTGAAAATCAAGGACAGCGGTTTCCTTTGCGATACTCCTCTTCTCTTTATCTGTGAGCATGGAACCACTGAAAGTGAAAGCTACTGTTGCTCCTGCAGAGACAGAAAGCCCCTGGAAGGCTGTCTCATCAACCATTCCGCTGCCATATACAGTCCCGCTTGCTCCAGAAAAGTCCACACCTGTAGACATTCCTGCATCCAGGGAAATGGATGGCATGAATGTTGTCATTACAGCATCCTGATTCCTCATAGCCTGATTGAGCATGATCCTTGCAGACTCTAGCTCCACACTGCTATCAGAAGCAGAAGACAACGCCTCTTCCAGTGTCAGAATGGGAAGCTCTTCTGCTGTGACAGGTATAATCAGGCAAAGAACAAGAAACAGGAACGCGATTGTTCTCTTCATTGACCTCTCCTAATATCTGAATTCACGTTTACACCAGTGAATCAGATTGCAATGAAGAGAGAATCAAGAGATTATGTTTTGTATTCCAGCAATTTGTTATCCCTCAACACATTTCATGATAACTAATTACTACGAAATAAATTATCCCACCAGACAAAGCTGATGGGATGTATTAATCTGCCAGAAAGCACGATTACCAGGCAACAGCAATTGAAGGAACAATCCAGAGTCCTGCTCCTGAATTATCGGTCTTATAATAGGAATCATTGTAATTGAATGATGTTCCTGCGCCATATTCAACACCAAGCTTGTATGTAACATTTGCAAGCGTATATCCGATATCACCACCGATATACCAGGAATCAGCAAATTCTGCGGCGTTATATGCACCGAAATACAGATCAAGAAGCATATTCTCAACAGCTGTCACATCTACAGCAGCATACATGAAGTGTTCATCATCTGCTGTATTGTATGATTTAAGACCGTACTGAAGCGTAAAGCTTACCGGATCAAAGCCACCATACACTGCTGCGGCAAAGATGTTGTTCTTTCCTTCGATATCATATTTCTCTGAAAGACCGACACCGAAGCTGAAATCAAGACCGGCAAGCTCTCCAACGTTGATATCAGCAGAAGCAGCAACCAGACCACCTGCATAGTTATCTGTACCATAGTCAGATCCAGAATCCTTTGCGTCTCCCTTGAGGACATAGCCAGCGCTTATTGCAAGGCCATCAAGAGGTCTTACAAGTGCAGAAACGAGGAAATCTCCTTCGTTCTCTTTTATCTGATTTACTTCATCTGTTACAGCAGCTGTAGCAGGAGAACCTGCAATCTGAAGCTCAATCCAATCAGAATAACCAAGGTTGAGAGAAGCCCAGACGCCAGCCTCTGCTGTTCTGATTCTGTCAAGGCTCTTCTCCATACTATATGCACGAAGTGCTGTTACACGATCCATAACGTTAAGACTGAGTTTTGCTGTCCAGTCAGTTTCACTGTTATTGATTGCAGCAAAGGACTTCGCAAGATCGACAGAGATGTCACCAGAGACAGCACCATCATCATTGAGAGTTGGATTTGCTTCGATATTCACCTGCCATATTCCATCATCATCACCAATAGAAAGATCCAGCTGGGTGGTATTAGTGTCTTCTCCATCTTCGCCCATGATATGATTTGTCCAGGAATCTGTCTTATGATTGTACTGGAAAGCATAACCTGCCTCGAGATTTCCCGAGAAATTCACACCAGCTGATGCAGCAGACAAAGCAAGAGCCAATACAAGCATTGCTACGATTAATTTTTTCATTACCGCTTACTCCCTTTTTGTTGTTAGGTTACTTCTGATTCTGTCACCGGCTTGTATAGGCTATATGCGATGAACTTCACCCCATTATGTATTTTACGTGGTCAAAGATGTTGATTATGTGCTTTGTGTTTGAAGGATCACAGATGCATTTGTTTACCTGTCATCATTTGTGTTTTCTTCCTGATGTCTCTCTAAAAAACCATTATGACGGGCTGAAGTTCCTGTGAATCTATAACCATATCCTCTGATTGTCTCAATCCAGTCGGCTCCTTCTATCCCTAGCTTAGCCCTTATATTCTTTATATGAGTATCGATAATCCTGTCATAGCTTTCCATATTCTCGGAGAAACAGCTGTGAAGCAGTTCGTTCCGGGATATAAGACGCCCTGGATTTTTAAGAAAATACTGGAATATCTTCCATTCGGAAACTGTAAAATCTATCTCACGGTTATTCAGAGAAACCGAATGCATATTCCAATCAACAGATAAAACAGAGGAGTGCAAAACCCATTGAGAACTCAATTTATTCCGGCCCTCTTTATGCCGCAGAATCGCAATGACCCGCAACAATAACTCCTTTCTGGAATAAGGCTTTGAGAGAAAATCATCACATCCTAATTCAAAGCTCATAATCCTGTCGCTTTCGCTGTCACGCTCTGATGTCACGATGATAGGAAAGGAATATAAAGCATTGAGCTTTCGCAAAAACTGAAATCCATCACCATCCGGAAAATTGAGTTCCATTATAAGAATATCCGGCAGAAACTGCTGAAAAGACATTGCAAGTTCCCCTAAATTTCCAAAGCTTTCAGTACTGAAGCCTTGAATTGAAAAATACTGATGAAGTTTCATTCTGTCTTCTGTATTCGGATCTGCTATATATACTTTTATCATCAACAAGCAATTAGCGTCTCAGACGATAATTATCAATCAGAACATCTGAAAAAAACATATTACAAGCAGGTTCCACATAATTTCACAGCTAAAGTACACAGTATTATTACGCTTCGTCATTAATTAACACAAAATGTTCAGAACAATTCTCATCTGTATCTGAAAGCAGAACCGGCAAATCGTGACAAAATAAATATATGGAAATAATTCAGATTGATAACCAGAGCTGGAGAATCGAGGATCAGGGCGTTCGTTTCTTTCTTCTTACCGGAGAGGAAAAAGCACTTCTGGTAGACAGTGGCATGACCGTCAGGAATGCAAAAGAGATTGCAGAAGACATTACCAGCCTTCCATTATCGCTTGTGAATACACATGCAGATCCAGATCACATAGGAAGCAATGATGAGTTTGATAGTTTCCTCATGAATAGTGCAGAAGCTGTCAATTACTACAATGTACAGCAGAGAACCGGGAATTATATTCCCGCAGAAGACGGGGACATCATCGACCTTGGTGACAGAAAACTGAGAATCATCGCTATCCCTGGCCATACGCCAGGAAGCATCGCGCTCCTGGATGAAGAGCGGAGAGTTCTTATTTCCGGAGATACTGTCCAGGATGGTGATATCTACATGTTCGGCCTAATGCGTGAATTCCACGCTTATATCAACAGCCTGAAAAAACTAGAGAGCCTCAAAGACAAGTATGATGAAATCTGGCCATCCCATGGCACTTTCCCCGTCTCTCCATCAATCATTCCAGCTCTTATCGATAGTGCTGAGAAATGGCTCAAAGGAGAGCTACCATCAGAAAGCTTCATTCTCAGAGGAGAGACAATCAGAAGAGCAGATGCAAGATGTGCACATTTCCTCTGTAAATAAAATACTTCAATGATTAAGAACCAAGGGCCGCTCGAAAGCAGCCCTTGTGATACTTATCATTTTTTTGTGACTTCGATAATTTGTTCAGCAGCCTCCAGCTTATTTCCGCTGATTTCATATCCATTGGTGGAATTGTCTTCCAATTCACAATTCTGGATAGTTGTGTTCTCAGCAAGCTCAGAAGGATATGTAGCTTCCTTTGCTTCGTCTGTTGAACCGGTCTCTCCAGAAGTTCCAAGAACAACATCAGCCCTATTGTTACTAAATATATTTCCAGTGATTGTAACAGATGTGAAATAACCTTTTGTTCCAGTATCCCCATTGAAATGGCTAGGATAATTTGAATTATCTCTTACCTTGATTTTGATTGCACCAGATGTGAGCTTTGCACCATTTTCCCCTGTTGCACCTGTGCCACCGCCACAGTTTGTGAAATGGGAATTTGTGATTGAAATGGCCCCACCTGTTGATGTCTGGTTGATATCAATACCAGCTCCAGATCTATCCATTCTGGCTTCTTCACTTCCTTCACCAGCTACAGATCCGACTCCCATGTTATTCATCGTAACATTATTGATTGTAAGATTGCCAAGGCCTTCTGCGTAGATGCCTTTGAAGCAGTTCTCAAATGTTGAATCTGTTATTGTGAGATTGACATTGCTCTTATCTGCAACGGAAATTGCATGTGAATAGTTCTCGAAATGGACATTCTTCAGAGTGATTTCAATAGTTGAGTTATCAGAATTTGGGGTTATATCAATTGCGTGGGTAGAACCTGTTTTTCCATCCGGGAGAGGATAAGCAGTAACTCTGCTCTTTGTTTCTGAAAGTGGTGCTTTGAATGTGACATTCTCCATACCAAAGCTTCTGTCCAAAGCCACCGGTTCAGCTGTCTCGAATGTTATCGGCTCCTCTGCCCAGATACCATCAACATCAGGGTTCTCGAGAAGCGCCTTAACATCATCAAGTGTTGTATTGCTATCTACTGTAGCATACCCTTCAGGTGCTTTTTCCTCGTCGACAGGGGGGGGTAATACTCCATTGCCTCCCATGTTACATCCGACAAGTGCCAATGCAGCTATTAAAACTAGTGCTAAAGTATTTTTCTTCATTCCAGAAAACCTCCAATTACACCAGTAATGTTAAGTTTACAATATGGCAATGTCAATCGCCTTTCGCCTGTCCATTAGCAAAGTAAACGCAACAGTATAGGAGAACAGTGCATTAACCTTGAGAAAGCTGAATAAAGGCGTAAGCTGGTGATACAGCTCCGGCAGCGAAGGAGAGAATATGTCAGAGAGACATCACACACAGCTTTCGCTGGCGGACAGGATTGCGATACAGAAAGGGATTGAAAGCGGAAGGAGCTTCAACTCAATCGCGAATGAAATCGGCAAGGACCGGGCAACGGTCTCAAGGGAGGTGAAAAGGAACAGGACAAGGCATGCAGGCGAAGCGAGGAAAGGGAATTTCCCATGTTCTCACATTCTCAGAGGGGACTGCCAGGCGTCGCACCTATGCGCTGAGCCATGCATGAGGAAGACATGCAAGGGCTGCCGCAAGGCATGCGGGCAATCATGTCCGCTGTATAGCAGAGCTGTATGCAGGGAGCTGGATAAGCCGCCATATGTATGCAACCGCTGCGGGAAAAGAGGGAAATGCAGCATGGACAGATATTTCTATAATCCTGTCCCTGCGGACACGAAATACAGGGAGACGCTGACATCATCAAGGAATGGCATATCAATTGATGAGGATGAAAGGAAGAGGATCGGCTCAATCCTGTCTGATGGCCTTGGGAGGGGGCTTTCCTTCCATCAGATAATCTGCGGTTACGGCGAGGATGCCATAGGGCTTTCCGAGAGCACTCTCTACAGGTATATCAAGGAAGGTGTCTTCTACGATCTGGATATAGGTCCTCTTTCATTGCCAAGGAAGATGTACAGGCCGAGACGGAAAGGCATGGAAAGGACATACAAGGTTGATAAGAGATGTCTCGAGGGCCGCAGATATGAGGACTGGCTGGAGTTCCGGAAAGAGAATGACGGCGTGGACGAGGTTCAGATGGATTCCGTCCTGGGGGCCAATGGCTCTCCATGCTGCCTCCTGACAATCCACTTCACCGATTCGCATCTCATGCTCGCATATCCGAGGAAGAGGAACTCAGCGGATAGCGTAAGGGAGGTATTCGATTCGATATGGGATTCAATCGGCCCGGATGCATTCATCTCGCTCTTCCCTGCCATCCTCACCGATAATGGCTCGGAATTCTCTGACCCCATCAGCATTGAGGTTGACAGGAGATCCGGTGAATGGAGGACAAGGGTCTTCTACTGCCATCCTTACTCCGCTAGTGAGAAGGGCGCCTGCGAGGTGAATCATGAATTCATAAGAAGGATAATCCCGAAGGGCACCATCATGGATATAACAGAGAAGCAGGCGGACATGATGATGAGCCACATCAACTCATGCCCGCGTAAGAGCCTCGGGGGAAGAACCCCCTTTGAGGCGTTCCTCTTCTTCCATCCCGACAACGGAGAAGAGCTGCTCTCTAAGCTTGGCATCTGCCGTATCTCCCCAGATTCATTGATGCTCAAGCCTGAACTGCTGGAAAGCCTTAAATAACATGACTGCTGCCGGAGCTGATTGGCTTTCCTGAACCACACATCCAATACGGGTTGCATTCTCTTTGCCAAACGCGTTCAGAAGGCACTACCCGTACTTCGTCATGCACCGTCATCCTGCATTTTATTGCCATTTCCTCTCTCTTGCTACAGCTTTCTTCATGCAGGAGTCTTCATTTCTCACTCTTCTACTGCATTGATTTATGCTGCATTTACCTTTGTTGCTTTAACTTTTACAATTCACG
>CALXLB010000042.1 GCA_944389085.1 uncultured Spirochaetaceae bacterium | reverse complement strand
AGCGCCTCTTATTCTTTATAAAGGGCAGCGGGGTAATGCTCTCTCTGAGCTCAGTGTCCTCAGGGGAGAGGGCTATGAGGCAGATGAGCGGTTAGTGGAGCTGAAAGTTCCCTATCTCGACGAAGCGAGGACAATAGTAGTTCTCAGGAATATCAAGAAAAATGAAGATTAGAAAACACAGGCTTTCCCTGGCATTGGGTATTCTCTCTTTAATCCTTGGCGGAGGATTCTCTCTCCTCCTTCTCTTCGGTCCCGAAGTACTGGGATCATTTCCGCAGTGGTTCAGCACATTTCTGGATAAAGCCGGCAGCGGAATAGGTATCGGAAGCGGTACTTTGGCTTTGTTGCCTTTCTCTGCTTTTGTCTTCGTGCTTGGATTTATCCTTCTCATATTCAGGAAACGCAAGAGATTCTCCATGTTTCTCTCTGTTCCTTTCCTTATTCTCATTTATTTTACGGTGATGCTTTTCTCTCATATGAGGGATGGCAATGGCTCGCCGCAGTTTATCATGTCTTACCTCGATCCGGAGCGCTCGTGGCTTGTGCTTCTCTGTGCAATTCTGGAAGTGCTTCTTTTCGTGATTCTTCTCACAGTCTCCGGTAAGGTGGATAAAAACATCGCCGATAAAGAAGAGAAGAGAATGAGGCGTCTTGTCCTGGAAGCTGAAAAGAGAAAGGAAGAAGCTCAGGACGAGGAAGAAGATGAAGAAGAGGAGAATGAGAAGGAGCGCACTGCAGCAGAGGAAAAAGAAGACCGTCGCTATATGCGCATGAAAGCGCGTATGGACAGAAAGACGGAGAGAAAAGAAGCACGGCTTGCAGCAAAAGATGAGAAAAAGTTCAGGAAGTATCAGGCGAAAGAGGATCGCAGAGCTCAGAAAGAACAGGAAAAGGCAGAACGTGCTGCATTGAAGGCCGAGAAGAAAAACAGCAGAGAATCCGATGATGCTGCCACTACAAGCGATGATGTATTCCTGACAAAAGGAGTCAGATCTTCATCGCACAGTGTCGCAGATCCTTCTCAGCCTGTTGATGTTCCATCTGTTGGTGAGCTTCCTCATATGAAGAAGCTCAAGACTCCGGAAGAGATTCCGTTCTCTGATGTCCCTTCGTATGAGGAGGAAGCTTTCACTATGCCTCCCCAGTCAGATGTCTTTTCCCAGCTTAAAGATGAGCTGGAGAAAGAGCGAGAAGAAAAAACAGAAGTGAAAAGAGAGAGCCATGAGGAGCTTCCTTCTTCATTCCATAAGGGCGGGATGCTGGAAGCAACACTTGAAGCTCTTGCAGAGATGAATGGCAGAGAACCTGTCACAGGAGAGAATAACAAAAAGCCTATCATTGGGTTTGATGATAAAAAACAGGAGAAGAAAGCGAAGAAGAGCGACTCATTTGCACCTTCTGGACTCTCTCCAGACCATCCGCGCTATAAACTTTTCGAGGCATTATCACATGATAAGAGCGTCTCTTCTTTTCCTTCGAAAACTTTTCAGGCTGAAGAGAAGGAAGAGCTTAAACCTACATCTTCCATACTAGAAGTCAGTTCTAAAGAAGAAAAGAAGATTCCAGGTCTTTCAGGTTTCATGAAGGCAGAAAGCAAATCTGCAGAAACTGATGAAGATGTGGAAATTGAAGGGATTCCATTGGATAGAAACGAACCTGCTGTTCCCCCTTTCAAGGAAGAAGTGAAGGAGCATATCGTGGAAGAAGATGATGCTCCAGATCCATTTGAGGAAATCCAGAGGCAGGAGGCTGAGAAGAAAGCCAGGAGACAGGCAGAGCAGAAAAAACAGCAGGAAGAAGCTGAAGATTCTGTGATTGAAGGCGACGAAGAGGATGTGGCGGCTCAGCAGAATGAGCTGCTTCTCAGTGTAGGTATCGGTGGACTCCAGAGCAATGAGCTTGGTTATGCTGCAATTTCCCGCAGAGCGAAGAAAAAATATACAGTTCCTCCTGCCAATATTCTGGTTGAATATCCTAAGACTTCCTTTGAGATTGATGATTTCACCCGCGAACAGGGGAGAATCATCATTGAGACATTCAACGATTTCCATGTCAATGTCACGCTTGATGACATCATCAAGGGACCTACTGTCACTATGTACCAGCTGAAGCTCGGTGAAGGTGTCATGGTGCAGAAGGTAAAACAGAGGGAGGATGAGCTTTCATATAATCTCGGTGGTGTCAGAATCAGAATACTTGCCCCAGTCCCTGGCCGTCAGGCAGTCGGTATTGAAGTTCCGAACAAGCACAGGGCCATCATCGGTTTCAAGGATATGCTGCAGGAGTTCAGGAGAAGGGAAGACTCCGATAAACTCCGGGTGCCGATGATTCTTGGCAGGACCATCACTGGCGAACCTGTGACTATTGATGTGGCTAAGATGCCCCATATGCTTATCGCAGGTACTACGGGTTCTGGAAAGTCTGTCTGCATCAACTCCTTCATCTGCACTCTGATCTATACCAGAAGTCCGCAGGATGTACGTCTTATCATGGTGGATCCGAAGGTTGTAGAGCTCACTGTCTATAACAATATTCCTCATCTTCTCACACCTGTCATCACAGAGCCTAAGAAGGTTGTCAAAGCTCTTGCCTGGCTGTGCGATGAGATGGAGAGAAGGTATCAGATGATTTCGAAGTTCGGTGTAAGGAATATAGAAGGTCTTAATGCCAAGATCCGGAATGAGAATATACCAGCTGAGAAGATGCCTTACATTGTTCTCATCATGGATGAGTTCGCAGATCTTATGACCACTGTTGGAAAGGATATAGAGAACTATGTTGCCCGTCTTGCTGCTAAAGCGAGAGCTGCAGGCATTCACCTGATTCTGGCAACACAGCGTCCGAGTGCGGATGTCATTACAGGAACAATCAAGAATAACTTTCCAGCTCGTATTGCATTTGCTGTTTCTTCTGCAACCAACTCCAGAATCATACTCGATGAAGGTGGTGCTGAAAATCTTCTTGGCCGTGGAGACATGCTTCTGATGGAACCTTCGACAATGGGCTTCCAGCGTATACAGGGAGCATTCCTCTCCGATGATGAGGTCTATTCCGTTGTGGACTTTGCTCAGAAGCATGGTACGCCCGATTATCTTGCTGACGATATCTTTGAGGAACCAGATATCCCTGAGGATACAGATGATGGAGGGCCTGTTTCAGAGGAAGACTCTGATGAAGTTCTGTATGAGAGAGCAAAGCAGATTGTCTTTGAGCGTAAATGCGCTTCTGCCTCCTTCTTGCAGCGCAGGATGAAAATTGGTTACAACAGAGCCGCCAGACTGATTGAGATGATGGAAGAGAATGGAATCATCGGTCCTCAGAATGGGTCCAAGCCTAGGGAGATTCTCAAGTATGAGTGATAAAAAGAGAAGTGCGATAAAGAATGGTGAAATCATCAGGGAGGAGGAAGCTGTCCTCCCTGTCTCTTACAAAGAAGTGCAGTATTCTTTCTCAATCTATGAAGCACTGCGGATTATCGGAGGGCATATTGTCCATCTTGATGACCATCTGAAACGTCTGCACTTCTCCGCTGAGGCTATCGGCCTTATCAATCCCTATAGTGATGAGCTCATTTCATCGTCTTTGGATGCCTTGATTGAAACCGATGGAATCGTTGATGCCACAGCGAGGATTCTCGTTGTAGGTGGTCCTGTTCCGCTTCTTTTCATCACGTATACGGATCTGCTTTCATATCCTGATAGCTATTATACTGAAGGCATTGATGTCACATTGTATTATGGAGAGCGATTCCTGCCTGAAGCGAAGACTTCCAATCTGCTCATGCAATACATAGCACTGGAGAAAGCGAAAGAAGCTGGTTCTTTCGAAGCTCTGCTTGTAAATAGAAAAGGACAGGTCCTGGAAGGAACACGAAGCAATTTCTATGGTATTTCCGGCAGAAGAATCTATACAGCTCCTGATGATATGGTGCTTTCCGGCATTACACGTATCAGCGTACTGCGTGCAGCATTACAGCTTGGTTTTGAAATTGTCTATACTCCTCCCACAGTTTCCAATCTCTATATGTTCGATTCTCTCTTCATTTCTTCGACATCGATGGGGGCTTTACCAGTCAGATGTGTTGATGGAAATGCCATGAAAAAGGACAGATGGAACGAGATAACAGAGATCTGTAACCTAGAGAGGCAGTGGGAATAAGCATTTGTAGACAAAATAGGCTATTGCCTATATTGTTTCACTGTAAACGTATTCAAATTCACTCTTTGAGGTTTTTAATATATGAAATTCACCGAACTTCCTCTCTCTGAAGAGGTGCTTGCCGGTATTGCCAAGGCAGGCTACACAGACTGTACCCCTGTTCAGGAAACAGTGCTTCCTGTTTCGCTTTCTGCAAAAGATGTGATGGTACAGTCTAAGACAGGCAGCGGAAAGACTGCAGTCTATCTTATTACTATTCTTGAGAAATACAGCAGAAACAAAGCAGGTGCCGCTCTTATCGTCTCTCCGACAAGGGAGCTTGCAGTCCAGATTGAAGAAGATGCCCGTGTCCTTTCAGCAGGGTTCCCTGATTATCGTATCGGATGTTTCTATGGCGGTGTCGGGTATAAAGAACAGAATGAGGAGCTCTCATCCGGTCTCAATCTCTATGTAGGTACACCTGGCCGTCTTCTCGATTTCGCTAAATCCAACAAGATTGATTTCCGCTGTTTCGATACGATTGTTCTCGATGAAGCTGACAGAATGTTCGATATGGGCTTTTATCCTGATGTACAATCGATGTTCGCGCAGATGCGGTCAGTAAAAGAGAGACAGACGATGCTCTTTTCCGCAACGCTTTCTACGAAAGTCCGCAATCTTGCCTGGCAATATATGAATGAGCCTGAAGAGATTGCCGTGCATCCGGAAGAAATCACAGTCAAGCAGATTACCCAGGAGCTTTTCCATGTTACAAAGACTGAGAAGTTCGGCCTCCTGCTTTCGATCCTGAAGAAAATCAATCCGGATTCCTGCCTCATCTTCACAAATACAAAGGATATGGCGGTGGAAGTTGCCAAGCGTCTTGTGATGAATGGCTACAAAGCTGAGTATCTGATGGGTGACATGCCGCAGTTAAAGAGGCTGAAGACGCTGGAGAGAATGAAGGAAGGAAAACTTCCTTATCTCGTTGCCACCGATGTCGCAGCCCGTGGTCTGCAGATCGATGATCTGGAGCTGGTTGTCAATTACGACATACCGGAAGATTATGAAAGCTATGTGCATCGTATCGGACGTACAGCCAGGGCTGGTAAGAGCGGTAAGGCTATTACACTTGCCTGCGAAGAATACATCTATGGACTGGAACCGATTGAGAATTTCATCCAGATGAAGATTCCTGTGATCTGGCCGGATGAAGCAGGCCTTGAGAGCGTGGAAGATAAGAGCTCGGGCTATCATTATCATTCCCGCCGTCCTTCTTCAAAGCGTGTTGAGAGAAGCGGAGAACGCAGAAAGAGCGATAAGCAGAGAAGTGCAAAGGGTCCTGCAAGATCTGTGCAGAAGAAGAATGAAGAGAAGGAGTATGAAAAGCTTTCTTCCATGACCCTCGAAGAGAGAATGGCTTACTACCGCAATCAGTTCGGCGGAGATGCTAAGGAAAATGATAAGACTGCCAGAAAGCAGCAGAATGCTCCTCGTTACAGTCAGAAGAAGGCTCATGATTCACAGAAGAAAAAGCCTCAGCCTTCAAAGCCTCAGAGCGAAGCTGTGAAGAAGATTCCTCCAAGGCCTCAGGAAGGGCAGAATGCCGAGTACAAGAGTGCAAGAAAGGGACTTTTCGCAAGAATCAAGGCAAAGATATTCGGGGAGAAGTGATGCTTCGTCGTTTCATTTCCTATTATAGATATTACAAAGGGCTTTTTGCTCTAGATATGGCAGCAGCGCTGATTTCCTCGCTGCTGTCGCTCTTTTCCCCGGCAATCGTCCGGCATATTCTTTCGTCATCGCTTCCGGAGCATCTGTTTGTTGAGATGATCTGGCTTCTGATAGCAATCATTGTCATTTATCTCATACAGGCAGGTGCTACTTATATCAGGATAAGATGGGGACATTATCTGGGTGTATGGATGGAGAACAGAATGAGAAGTGAGCTGTTTTCTCATCTGCAGTGCCTTTCTTTCTCTTATTTCGATAAGACAAAGACAGGTGCTATCATGAGCCGTATCACCAATGATTTGTTCAATATCGCGGAAGTTGCTCATCACTGCCCGGAGGATTTCCTTATCTCGATAGCAACCATTACAGGAGCTTATGCCTTCATGTTCGCCTTCTCTTGGCCACTGGCACTGGTTTCTGTAATCCCGCTTCCTGTAATGCTTGTTTATGGAATAATTTTCAATCACAGGCTGAAAGAAAGGAACAGGGCTATCAGACGGACGATTGCAGAGGTCAATGTAGAGGCTGAGAATTCTATCCAGGGTATCAGGGAGGTCAAGAGCTACTCCAGAGAGAAGCTTCAGGAAAGCCGTTTTGAGGAGACTAACACAAGACTCAAGACATCCCGTGAGAAGATGTATAAGACAATGGCTCAGTATCAGACGGGAATCAGCTTCATGCGTGATTTCTACTATTTCATGACCATCGCCGGAGGTATCATCCTGATAGCTCTCGGGTATACGGAAATCTATGACCTTGTCACATTCCTTCTCTATGTCTCGGTTGTTCTGCCGCCGATTGACAGACTGATAAACTTTACAGAGCAGTTTACCCAGGGAATGGCTTCTTTCGAGCGTTTTACTGAGATAATGGATATAAAACCTGAAATCGAAGACAGGGAAGACGCAGTACCTCTTGCTGTTGGAAGCGGTACAATAGACTTCTCTGATGTATCCTTCTCCTATGAAAGTGAGGATGGTCAGATTGTCATCGATCATCTGGATCTTCATATCCCCGGTGGCAGCAAGGCCGCTCTTGTCGGAGAGTCCGGGGCAGGGAAATCCACGATTGTCTCCCTTCTTGGCCGGTTTTATGAACGTGAAAGCGGTGTGATAACCATTGATGGGACTGATATAGACAGCGTTACGCAGAAGTCACTCCATGAAGCTATCGGTTTTGTTCAGCAGAACGTTTTCCTCTTTGATGCGACTATCAGGGAAAACCTTCGTTATGGAAAGACCGATGCAACAGATGAAGAGATGTGGGAAGCATTGAGGAATGCAAACCTGGCAGATTTTGTTTCCACGCTTCCTGACGGTCTGGATACGGAAGTAGGGGAACGCGGTACAAGACTTTCCGGAGGTCAGAAGCAGAGGCTTTCGATAGCAAGGATCTTCCTGAAGAATCCGAAGATCCTCATCTTCGATGAAGCTACCAGCTCTCTCGATACAGAGAGTGAGAAGCTCATTCAGGATGCTTTTGATAATCTTGCCAAAGGCAGGACTTCCATCGTTATTGCCCACAGGTTATCAACAGTGAAGGATTCGGATATAATCTTCGTCATAGATAAAGGCAAGGTGAAAGAGAAGGGTACTCATCAGGAACTTCTGGAGAAGCATGGTCTGTATTACCGCCTCTATTCACTGAAGGACTGACAGTGAGCAAGAAAAGAATCAGAGTAACATTCGCTCTTATTTTCATATCTCCGGTTTTTGTGGTGCTTTCGGTAGTTGCGATAGTACTTGGCCATCTGCTGAACTTCCTCCATCTTAGGAGATGCAGCGAAATAATCGTCCACTTCCTGCTTGGAGTTCTTATCTGGTGGATGTTCTTCTGGCTTGGCATGCGCCTTCATGTGGAAGGAAAGGAGAATATACCTCGCTGGGGAGAGAGGGTCTGTTATATTGCAAACCATCAGTCGATGATGGATATCCCGGTCCTGTATGGTTCCGGTATGTGGTGCGGTCTTGTCGCTAAGCAGGAGCTTTTCCGTATTCCGCTTCTTCATGGCCTGCTGAGAATTCTCAAATGCGTTGCCATTGATCGTTCTTCGCTAAGGGCAAGTCTCAAGTCCATCCTCAAGGGTGTTGAGCAGATACAGGGCGGTTATCCGATGGGTATTTTCCCCGAGGGAACCAGAAGCAAGACCGGTGAGATTGCTGAGATGAAGGCAGGTGCTTTCAAGATGGCGACAAAGCCGGGAGCTCTTATCATTCCTGTAGCGATGAAGAACACCCGTCATACCTTTGAAGCTGTTGACAGTTTCCGCATAGTCCACGTCTATGTGAGAATCATGAAGCCTATCGATACTTCTGCTCTGAGCGAGGAAGAGCTCAAAGTACTTCACAGCGATGTGGAGAAGGAAATCAAGGAAGCATACGCAGCGCTTCCTGGTCCTTATGATAAGCGCTGATATCTCATTCAGCTACGACGATGAGAAAGAGATATTCTCATCGTTTTCTCTTTCTGTGGAGAAGGGTGAGCATCTTCTTATAATTGCACCTCCTGAAAGCGGTAAGACAACGCTGGGTCGTATCATCACAGGTTCTATCCCTAAATACAGAGGCGGCAGGCTTTCCGGTTCTTTCTTCATCGATGGATCTGACATACTCGCTCTTGATATCCATCAGCGTATGAAGATTGCCGCGAGAGTAAGCCAGAATACAGATGAGATGCTGCTATTCTCCTCTGTGGAAGAGGAGCTTTCTTTCCCTTTGGAGAATCTGGGACTCAGCTATAGCGAGATAGAAAGCAGGACAGAGTATGCGCTCTCGCTTTTCGGTCTGGAACGGTATAGGAAGGTATCTACAGCGGAACTCTCCGGTGGTGAGAAGAGAAGACTTCTTCTTGCTGTTCTGTTTGCAATAGATCCAGAGGTATATATTCTTGATGAAGCATTCGATGAACTCTCACCATGGTGGAGAAAACAGCTGGCGGAGCTGATCCGTCACCTCGACCGTACAGTCATTGCGCTGGGAAGCCATATGCTCTCTGAGTACGACGGGACCTTTGACAGAGCCATCACAATTGATGAATGCAAGGCTTTGTCTTATGAGGAGTCTTCCTTTGTATTTCCTGCAATCGATATGCATGAAGGAAAGGATGTTCTCCGTGTGGAGAATGTTGTTATAGAGCGGGAGCACAGGAGTTCTGGCGATCTGACATCTTTCGAGCTTTCCGTTCCTTGGTTTGAACTCAAGGAAGGCGAGTGTGTGACGCTTCTCGGTGATAATGGCAGCGGAAAAAGTTCTTTCTCACGTATGATGTCTGGACTGCTGAAGGAGAAAACAGGAACTGTATCCATCAATGGAAAAGCCCTTTCTCAGAAAGAGAGACGCGGAAAAGTTGCTTTCTTGATGCAGAATCCTTTTGAAGAGCTCTTTCTTCCTACAGTTATTGATGAACTCGAAAGTACTGAGGCTTCGCAGACTGCAATTGAAGAAGCCCTGAGTCTCTTCTCGCTTGTTCCGGATGCATATGTCCAGGAACTTTCATACGGAAAAGCAAAACTGCTGCAGGCTGCGGTCTTCTATCTTCTGGACAGACGTTTCGCAGTATTTGATGAGATGGATAGCGCCCTCTCGTCTTCTGATTTCATAAAAGCAGTGAGAGCTTATCTTGATAAAGGCATAGCTCTGCTTGTTATAACCCATGATCTTGGCGTGGCATCAGCTCTTCCCGGAAGGAAACTGATGATTGAAGAAGGAGTCCTCTGTGAATATAAGTAGCTATATCTATGGGACGTCTTTCTACCATAAGCTGGATGTGCGGGCAAAGCTTATCTTCACGTTGCTCTATGCAGTGGTAACGTTCTTCATGTCATCATACACAGGGCTTGCAGCTGTCTTTTTTATTCCGCTCCTCATTATGCTGATAGCTGTTGGAGGAAAGGAGACAATACATTGCTATTCACGGCTTTTGCCCCTGTTTCTGATTATGTGTTTCTTCATCCCTTTACAGGAAAGGACAGGTACACCTCTGTGGGTAATTAGGGGCTTTACAGTCGCTACCAGAGAAGGACTGTGGACTGTACTGAGGATAATCTCAAGGCTTGGCAGTGTTTCCGGCATCCTGATGCTTTTGCTTCTCACACAGCGCAATGAGGAGATTATCAAGGGGCTGAGAGCTTTTCATCTTCCTTACAATGCCGCTCTTGCATCTTCGATGATTCTTCGTTTCATTCCTTATCTTGGTACATTGTTCGCGGAAATCAGAAGCAGCATGTCTCTGCGTTTGAAAGAAGGAAAGCGAGGTTATCCGATTCTTCCTTCCATTACGGCTTTGATTATCGCCGCAGTGAAGATGGTGCCTGAGACTGCAGCTGCTCTTGAAGAGAGAGGCTTTGGCAGGGAAAAGATGAAATCAGTTCATATGAAAAGGCCCCGTTACTACTTTGTACAATGTCTGCTTTGTATTATCATACCGCTCAGTTTATTGTTCTTGAGGTAGTTATGGAAAAAAACAACAGAACAGCTCTGAGAATCAGTCTGGTAGTCATAATGACAGCAATTGTCGCTGTTTTCACATATGGCTTTGGCGTACTCCGTCTGCCATCTCCTGTCGGTGGTTATATTTCTCTTTGCGATGCCGCTGTCACATTTGTAGCTTATGCATTCGGTCCGTTCACAGGCTTTATCGCAGGCGGATTGGGGGCTGCCTTTGCAGATCTTATCGGAGGCTTTCCGCAGTGGGCACTTATCTCATTCATAGTTCATGGTGTTGAAGCGTTGCTTATGGGCCTTGTCATAAGGAAAAACAGTACTTCAATGGGTCTTAAGATTATTGCAGCCCTTATTGCGATTGTCGTTGTTGCCGGAGGCTATCTCCTTCTGACAACGCTTTCAGGTCTTACTGTATTCCAGGAAGCACTTCTGGAAGTTCCCGGAAATATCCTGCAGAGCGGGGTTGGGGCAGTGATAGGGCTTGTTCTCTATTCTGCGGTCCGTAAAGGCTATAGAAACCTTGATGATATAAGATGGTAGAAACGCTACCTCTTGCTTTGATATAGTTTTTTCAGGAGGCATCAATGTCCATCAAAGACCATGATTCTGTTATCGTTCTCGATTTCGGAGCTCAGTACAGCCAGCTTATCGCACGAAGGGTCAGAGAGTGCGGAGTATACAGCCAGATAGTTCCATATACAATTTCTGCTGAAGAGATTAAACAACTCTCTCCTTCTGGCATCATATTCTCTGGCGGTCCTTGTTCCGTTCCTGCTGCAGGTTCTCCGCGGCCGGATAAAGCAATCTTCTCTCTTGGCATTCCTGTTCTCGGCATCTGCTATGGCCTGCAGGTCATGTCTGAAGTTCTCGGCGGTCATGTATCTTCCTCAGGGAAGAAGGAATATGGTCTGCAGAACATAGACATAACAGACAGGAATTCAGAGCTCCTGAAGAATGTCTCTGATAAAAGCCAGGTCTGGATGAGCCATGGTGATGCAGTTGACCGTATTCCTGAAGGCTTCAGAGTCACAGCAATCACTCCTACATGTCCTTTCACAGTTGTCGAGGACTCAAAGCGCAAGTTCTACGGAGTACAGTTCCATCCTGAGGTTGTGCACTCAGTGGAAGGCGAGAAGATAATCCGTACATTTGTCATCGACATCTGCAAAGCACGTGCAGACTGGAACATGGGATCCTTTGTCTCCGATGCGGTGGAAGCTATCAGAGCACAGGTGGGGGATAAAAGAGTTCTCTGCGGGCTTTCCGGTGGCGTTGATTCTTCAGTTGCAGCTGTCCTCATACATAAAGCAATCGGTGACCAGCTTGTCTGTGTATTTGTCAACAATGGCATGCTTAGAAAGAATGAAGCTGAGTCTGTGCTTGAACTCTTCGGTAAGAACTTCAATATGAAGCTGCAGTATGCGGATGCTACCGATGATTTCCTTTCAGCGCTGAAAGGTGTTACGGAGCCGGAAGCTAAACGCAAGATAATCGGTAAGGTCTTTGTTGATACGTTCTATAGAGAAGCCAGAAAGTGCGGTGACATCTCATTCCTGGCACAGGGTACGCTTTATCCTGATGTCATTGAATCAAGAAGCCCATCTGGCGGTCCATCTTCTACTATAAAATCACACCACAATGTAGGAGGTCTTCCTGAAGATCTTAAATGGCAGCTTCTTGAACCTCTGAAGGAGCTATTTAAGGATGAAGTAAGAGCACTTGGGAAAGAGCTCGGACTTCCTGATGAGCTTGTCTATCGTCATCCATTCCCCGGCCCGGGACTTGGTGTGCGGTGCATCGGTGAAGTCACTAAAGAACGCCTGGATACTCTTCGCGATGTCGATGCAATCTTCATAGATGAGATAAGAAAAGCAGGACTCTATGATAAAATCTGGCAGGCACTTGCAGATCTCCTTCCTGTTAAGAGTGTCGGGGTCCAAGGTGACGAGAGAACATACAGAGAAGTCTGCACACTCCGTGCTGTTACCTCCGAAGATGCCATGACAGCTGATTGGTACAGGATGCCATACGATGTTCTTCAGAAAGCTGCATCACGCATCTGCAACGAAGTTTCAGGTGTCAACCGTGTTCTCTACGATATCTCATCCAAACCACCAGCAACGATAGAATGGGAGTGATTCCAATTTGTCTATAATAAGAAAATCGTTGTAATACAACGAGTTGTATTATGACGATTTTCTGTTTTATGTCAGCTATCAGTATTATTTCAGGTTTTTCCTGCCAAATTTCTACCAGCGGAAAATCTTTAAAACTGGTATACGTATTATCTGTATTATCACTATTATCTAGCATCGGTTTGTAACATATTATAATACAAAGAGATGTATAAATATGCAATTGAGAAATGAATTTCTTGATTGTCAAGGAAAGCTTCAGGTATGATTTAAGAGAGGAATAAGCAATGGCACAAAAAAAGAGATCTTCAAACGCATCTGGAAGTAGTTTTGGATGGCTTTTCCAGACAGCTGCTGGAATTTATCTTTTTTTGAAGAATATTGAACATGCTGAAGCCATAAAGATGGAGGGGGAAGTCGAAGATATAGAAATTCGATTAGATGATTCAACCAAAATATACGCACAGGCAAAATCATCATCTCTTGCAGAGCCAAAAAATGAAATTACTCAGTTGAAAGAGGCTTTGGAGTCTCTTTATAATTGCCCAGACGATTCAAAATATTTGGTTTATGTTACTAATCATCTAAATCCTTTAAGAAGTAAATCCCAAGAAGTATATGCAGCTTTATTTACTTCATTTGACAACTTTCTTGAAGATGATAAGACAAAAGTTCAATCATATCTCAATGAGCTTGGAAAGAATGATTTTAAAATCAGTAAATTTAAAATTCTTTCTATCAGGTTTTCAGGAGATGATGATGAAGAGCGGTAT
>CALXLB010000041.1 GCA_944389085.1 uncultured Spirochaetaceae bacterium | reverse complement strand
TGTGATGGCAGCGATATCAACTCTCCTTCAGCTTTTCGGCCTTTTCAGAATCATAGGAGCAAGATTGCCTCTGATCATGGGTGTCAGCTTTGCCTACCTTGCCACCATGCAGAGTATTGTTGATTCTTTCGGGATTGCTGAGATATTCGGTGCCCAGATCATCGGAGGGATTGTTGCAGTTATCATCGGCATATTCGCCAAACGCCTTCAGAAACTCTTTCCTCCTCTTATTACGGGAACTGTTGTCTTCACTATCGGCCTGTCACTCTACCCTACAGCAATCACCTACATGGCAGGAGGAAGCGGAAACCCTGATTTTGGCAGCTGGCAGAACTGGTTTGTCGCAATAATCACCCTGATTTCTGTCACGCTTCTAAATCATTTCGGCAAAGGTATGCTGAAACTTGCTTCAATTCTTCTCGGTATTGTCTTCGGCTATTTTGTATCTGCTTTCTTTGGAATGGTGGATCTGAGCGAAATAGGAGATGCTAGAATCTTCTCGCTGCCCCGGATTGCTCCCTTCGGCATCAGATTTGAGTTCTCATCTGTTCTCGCAATCTCCGTGCTCTTTGCCATCAACGCAGTGCAGGCAATCGGGGACATGTCAGCCACAACTATAGGAGGGATGGAACGAGAACCCACAGGAGATGAGCTAAGAGGCGGAATAATAGGTTTTGGGATATCCAATGTGTTCTCTGCCATCTTCGGAGGGCTGCCCAATGCCACTTATTCACAGAATGTGGGAATAGTCTCGTCAACAAAGGTTGTCAACAGAAAAGTCCTTGCTCTTACAGCTGTCATGCTGCTTGCAGCGGGGCTGGTACCTAAATTCTCTGCACTTCTCACAACAATTCCGCAATGTGTTCTCGGAGGAGCTACAGTAAGTGTCTTTGCCTCCATTGCCATGACAGGCATGAAGCTTGTGGCCATGCAGCCAATGAGCTACAGGAATACTTCCATCGTAGGACTCTCAGCGGCGCTGGGAATGGGAGTGAGCCTTGTCAGCGAATCACTATCACGGTTTCCGGAGTGGGTGACGATGGTCTTTGCCTCCTCCCCCGTTGTTCTGGCAACCATAGTAGCGATAATAATGAACCTGATACTTCCAAAAGAAGAGAAATGAGCATCAATCAGATTCTTGTCAGCGTCATCTTCTCATATGGCTCGTATGGAGAATAGCCTTCAAGGTACATCGTCAGCATGTCCCGGCTCTCATAAATCAAGGTGCAGGAGATATCATTGTCATGATAAGCAAAAGAGCTGATGGTTATCGTCCATAACGATTCTGAACTGTCCTGCTCATAGATATACCAGTCACCATAGACAAGCATATTGCTGAGGCTGTAGCCATCTGCTTCAATATCGGAAGCGGTGATGATGATTTCCCGTCCCCTGTCATCAATCCAGTAGCCCACAGCCCATAATGGTATATCCGCGCTCTCTCCACCGATAAACACAAAATGGCAAGATATAAGCGATAACAGACAAAGCAGAGAAAACAATATAGCTTTCCTCATCTTCCCTCCTGCAGTAATTCTATCAGAAACAGCGAAAATACCATAAAATATCTACATGAAATATTTCTCTGACTGCCATTTTCATGCGCTGACGCTCGCTGAACCTGATTTCTCTGCATTCCTCTCATCGCTTTATGATTCAGCATCAGGCCTGCTCGCAGCCAATGCAGCACCTGGATACATCATAACTCCCCAGCTTATGAAAGGAACTGCGTTTCTCGATACCATTTCCAACGCACTGATGGCTTTCACAAGGCCCATCGATGAAATATTCATGATGATGGAAGATGATCTTGAAGGATTATATACCTCCGATGAGAAACACATCTACGCACCTATTCTCCCTTACATACATGACGGAAAGATACATATAAGAGGCCTGGAAGCTGAGAAGATGCTCGCGATGCCGCTTCTGATAGACTTCTCTTCTCCATTCCGTTCATCAGGGAAGACATATTACACAGCAAAAGCTGAAGACAGAATCACACCGTATGTGAAAGCGACAATCAGGGGAATACAGGAATACTACAGGAAAAGACCAGCGGGACGTTTCGAGTTCTATCCTTTTCTCGGTATCAATCCAGTCATGCACTCACAGTCTTTCATGGAGAATCTGATAACCAGATACATCAACACATCACATACGATGCATATCGACCACAAGCTTCCCAGAAAACCTTTCTATGGAATCAAAGTCTACCCTCCTCTCTTCTTCTCGCCATGGCCGGAGGATGACGAGACACTGGAAAAACACAGATGGCTTTATTCATTCTGCGAGAAAAACAGAGTTCCGATCATCACACATGCCGATGACCAGGGATTCCGAGGCACTACAGCAGAAGAGTCATGGAAAAGAACGGATCCTGAAGCATGGAGGCCTGTGCTGGAGAATTATCCGGACCTGATCATCTCTTTTGCTCATTTCGGCAAACAGTATTCGCTTGCCTCCAGACACAGCGTCAGAAGCTTTTCCCAGCGCTATTCCCATCATCCAGACAGCCCCTGGTTCTATTCAATAATCTCTTTGATGAAAGAGTATCCCGGGGTTTATGCAGATTTATCATTCTCTGGCTGTACACCGGAATTCTATTCCTCTCTCTGCAATTATCTTGAAGAAGAAAAGGAACGGGAAAGAATCATAAGCAGAATCCTTTTCGGCTCTGACTTCTCCGTCAACCTTCTGAAAGTCGAATCCTATACGGAATATTTCTCAATCTTCGAGCATTCGGCATTCACAGACAGCGAGATAGAGACGATTCTCTCTGAGAATATACTTCGATTCATGGGCTTCTAGAGCTTTCTTCTCCACTGGGTAGGTGAATACCCGGAGTCTTCCCTGAAGGACCGTGAGAAATGGGCAGGAGTGGAAAATCCTGTCCTATAAGCGACTTCACCGATGGAAAGATCAGTCATCTGCAGTAGTTTTCTGCTCTCTGCAAGCCTGTAGGAAATCAGGTACTGGACCGGAGATGTACCAAGTGTCCTGCTGAATGCTCTGAGACATTCCCGCTCTGAGACATTGCCCGATGAAGCGATATCAGAAAGGGAAATATCCTCGCTGTAATGCTCTTTTATGAATGTAATCATTCTATGAAGCCTTTCATCCTCGAAGATCTTCTCTTTCTTCTCCTCTCCTTCCAGTTCTCTCAGTACGATTATCAATGCAGAGGAAAGGAAATCCCGGGCTTCCAGCTCATAGCAATACGAACGCTGCAAAAGCGTCTCGTACGCCTTCTCTGCCAGACCGGCCGCCTTCGGAGACAAAGACAATGGCCCGGATAATTCCGATATAGGCTGAGCATACTTTTCGTAAATCACACTTGATGTATCGCCCCACAGAAGCGAAAGGGGGAAAATGATGCTATGTATTTTCGCACTTCTGGAAGCAGGAAGCAGAGAAGCCATTACTTTAGGAGGAATCAGCACACCTTCTCCTTCACGAAGGGTGAATATCTGAAAGCCATCGGAAGAAAGCACCCTGACAGAACCAGATGAAACGGATACAAGCTCAGCATCATCTGAGTAATCCCAGCTGGTCTTAGTGCTTTCATCAAGAATCCTTTCACTTGTCACCATACTGTGAGTACGCATAACACCTGCATATCACCAGAAAGATTTTTGTGCAATCTTCCACTTGTCGTTTTGTGCAAAAAGCCTGTCCATACATCTATTGGTCATGCTTTCCAAGTTTGTTACACTTCAGCTATGTTTTCCTTCTTTTTGCTTGTTGTCATATATCTTGCTTTTATCTCTCTGGGGCTGCCAGACTCAATGCTAGGTGCAGCATGGCCTGTAATGTATCAGAATCTGGAAGTTCCTGTATCCTGGGCTGGATTCATCTCAATCACGATCTGCCTTGGAACGACAGTCTCAAGTTTGATTTATGCAAAGCTCACCGATAAATTCACTACATGGTTCATCACTACGATATCGATTGCCCTTACAGCTGCCGCCCTCTTCATATTCTCCATAGCCCCTTCATTCCTTATCCTGATTCTTGCAGCTATAATACTTGGCTTAGGAGCTGGGGCCGTCGATGCAGGGCTGAACAACTTTGTCGCGCTGCACTACAAAGCAAGAGCCATGAATTTCCTTCACGCATTCTGGGGTGTTGGAACGCTTGTCGGCCCATTCATGCTCTCATTCTATTTTGCGCACGGCCTATCGTGGAGAAGCGGCTATACGACTATCTCAAGCATTCAGGCTATCATCTGCGTTATCGTACTTATATCCCGTACACTCTGGAAAAAGGCCGGAGATACGACAATTACACAGAACGGCAGCAAACCGGAACTTAAACAGCCAGCTGTCACACTCAGTTCAGCTTTGAAGCGGCCAGGAGCCAAAGCTGCCATGCTTGGTTTCTTCTCATACTGCTCATTCGAGCAATCATCGATGCTCTGGGCATCTACATATATGGTAAACGTGAAGGGAGCGTCCGAAAGCCACGCCGCACTATACGCCGGCCTTCTCTTCTGGGGAATCACCGCAGGAAGAATTGTCTCCGGACTGATTGCAAATAAAATAAACGGAAAACCGCTGATACGTATTGCTCAGGCATTGATTTTCATCGGCCTTCTGCTTGTGCTGCTTGCCCCTCCGTCTGCTGCACCAATAGCCCTCTTCTTCCTCGGTTTCGGTTTCGGACCTATATACCCGACAATGATGCACCAGACACCGGAATTCTTCGGGGCGGAGCTTTCTGCGAAGATCATGGGACTGGAGATGAGCGCAGCCTATATAGGATCTGCATTGATGCCAGCTCTCTTCGGCGTGATAGGAAGAAACATCTCAATGTCACTCTTCCCATTCTATGCTCTGCTGCTGCTCGTCATAAACATAATGGCAACGGAATACAAGATAAGAGCAACAAAGAGAAATCATTAAGAGAAAAGAGCTCTCATCAGCTTCATCCGGTGAATCACATGCACACCAAAGGGGCATCGCTTCTCACAGCCGCCGCACTCAATACAATCATCTGCAGTCACAGAAAGACTCTGATAATGCGCTTTCACGGTTGCAGGTACCTCATCATGCATCGAAGCAAGGTCATAGAGCTTATTAACCATAGCGATATCTATACCGGCAGGGCATGGAGCACAATGTCCGCAATAAGTGCACTGTCCTGAATACGCATGCAAAGGTGCAGACGCAAGGACTGTCGCATAATCCTTCTCCTCATCCGATGCACTTTCATATGCCACTGCAGCGTCGACATGATCTATGGAATCAAAGCCGGTGAGGATGCTGGCAACTGCAGGACGTGTCAGGGCATAGTGGATACACTGTACAGGCGTCAGAGCAACACCGAATGGAGAAGAAGCAGCATCCAGAAGCCGTCCTCCTGCATATCCTTTCATAACAGTAATACCTACCCCACGCTCCTCACAGATACGATAGAGCTCTGCTCTTTCAGGTGTGATACCGCATGTGTTCTTATAGTAATCTATGCTGAAATAATCATCGAGATTCTCTGAAGCAGGAAGCATGTCAAAGGCTGGATTGACACTGAAAAGAATCATCTCGACCTTGCCGCTCTCTGCAGCAAGTCTTGCCACCTCCGGATTATGCGTGCTCATTCCGATATGGCGGATGACACCTTTTTCCTTCAGAGACAGAGCATATTCATAGAATTCCCCATTCATAAGAGTATGGAATTCCCTGCACTCATCAACGAAATGGATCATTCCAAGATCAATGTAATCCGTATGGAGGCGGTCAAGAAGATCCTGGAAGGCTTTTCTGACATTCTCCATCTCTCTCGATTTCACATATTGGCCATTCTGCCAGGTCGAACCCAGATGCCCCTGGATGATCCATCTGTCACGCCGTCCCCGGATAGCATCCCCGATATTCGTCCTGACATCAGGATTGCTCATCCAGCAGTCGAGGATGTTTATCCCTTTGCTTTCACAGTATTGTATTATCTCCTCAACTTCTCTGCTGTTATGACGCTCAAGCCATTCCGCTCCGAGCCCTATCTCACTTACATGGAGCCCTGTCTTTCCCAGTTCTCTATATTTCATATATCCTCCGGAATTGATTATACATTATGAATATGACTGAGAATCTCTTCTGAATCAGGAAGTGTGTTGTCAAAGGATGCATCAGGATTCAGGAACATCGCCATGTAAAGAGGCAAAGAAAGGATATTGCCGGATTCTCCGATATTGTTTCTGGAAAATCTGATAGCTTTATTCACCCCATACTTTTCTGTGGATAGTACTGTATTCAAAGACTTTGACTTATTGTTTTCACCACTTTTTACTTCCACAAGGAAAGGTTCTCCACCATAAATAATGACAAAATCAATCTCCAGTGAGGATGATGGGGAAAAATAGAACAATGGAAAGCCCTGATTTCTCAAACAAACAGCAATAATATTCTCATATAAAGCTCCCTTATAAAGGCCGAGATTTCCATCCAATATTTTTTTTGCAGTTCCAGATTCATACATAGAAACCAGAAGACCGGTATCATTCATATAAACTTTGAATTCATCATCAATAGCAAATCCTGTCAGAGGTACCTGCAATGACGATAAATTTCTGCAGAATGATACAATCCCTGCATCCTTCAGCCATAAAAGAGAACCGCCATATTCCCTTGCTCTAGCACCTTTATCAATCACTGAATATTGAAATTTCTTATAATCTTTTGCAAGCTGTGCCGGGATAGAATCAAATGTACGAAGTATCCTAGGCTTTCCATTTTCTTCTGCATATTTAACAACATCACGTTTATAACCTTCGATAATCTCACGTTGTTTTTCCAGAACATCTGAATAATCTCGCATGTTTGCATAACTGTAAATGACAGCAGGCATACCACCTGTTATGAGATATGTCGAAAAATAAGACAGCATAGATTCATGAACAAACTTTTCAACCGTTGTACGTTTCTCAAAGCAATCATATAAATATGATATAACTTCCTCATTGATTTTCATTGCCCAGAGAAATTCCTCAAAATCAAGAGGTAACAATTCTATATTCTGCGTGTATCCAACAGGAAAAGACACTTCACGAGGATGATTGATTCCCAGCAAAGACCCAGAGGCAATGACATCAAAACGAGAATCACGCGCAAGAAATTTTAGTGCGCTTCTTCCATTCGGACAATGCTGTATTTCATCCAGAAAAATAAGCGTACTGCCTTTTTTATATTTTACATCAGGAAAGGCAACAGACAATGATGTAAGAATTCTTGAAGGATCAAGAGAATTGGAAAAAATGGAAACAAAATCAGGATTCTCCACGAAATTCACTTCATAAAATGTCTCATAATTATTCTTTGCAAATTCTCTTACAGCTGTTGTTTTTCCTACTTGTCTAGCACCTTCAATTACAAGAGGAAGTCTATCTTTGTTTTTTTTCCAAGCATTAAGCTTATCGTTTATTTTCCGCTTCAGCATCATTTGACATAATAAAACAGCCTCATCTATCAGACAAGCCCGAAATCACGTTTTAATGACGAATATTATCCATCTTGTCACGTTTTAATGACGAATATTATTTATTTTGTCACGTTTTAATGACGAAACAGAAAAAAGAACCATCTCTCCAAAGAAAGATGGTCCCACTCTCTAAGCATGAAGCTTATTTGTCATCTTCGCTATTATCGCCTCTGACTTCTGTGTTCTTCAGCCAGCCGACATCAGCTGCGTCACGGTTCTTTGTAATCATGAAGGAATCATAACCATACGGCTTAGGGGCACTGCGGCGACGGCGGGAGCTATCACCGAATGGCCTTCTATCCTCTCCGCTCGGAGAATATCTCTCTTCACGGCGTCCCTGACGGCCATCGCGCTCACCGCGATAGAAACGACCCGTCTCATTATCCCAGTCGCGGTCTCTGGAGAAGGATCTGTCCCGTCCCCCTTCCCTGCGTCCTGGCCAGGACTCTCTCTGCCTGTAGCTTTCCTTATCACCATAAGGTCTTCTTTCCCTGTCGCGGTAGCTGTCACCCCTCCAGTCATCACGGCGGCGAGGTCTGTCATCCCTGTCTCTCCAGTCATCACGATAACGAGGACGATCATAACGGTCACGGCTGTCATAGCGGTCCCTGTCTCTATAATCACGATTTCTGTAGTCATCAGAGAATCTCTCATAACGGTCACGGGAACCTCTTCTGTCATCCCTGTCACGCCAGGAATCGCCTCTTCTCTGATAACCATCACGGTCACGTCCACGCCTTTCTCTTGAGTCAAAACCGCCTCTTCTCTCATAAGGACGTCTGTCCCTTCTTTCTTCCCTTCTCTCGTCTTCTCTCTTTTCAGGGCGACTCTCTTCCGTCTCTCTCTCCAGACCATCAAGTGTCAGTCTTT
>CALXLB010000040.1 GCA_944389085.1 uncultured Spirochaetaceae bacterium | reverse complement strand
TGATTCGTCATTTGTCTGTACAACAGTACCGGTTACGATCTGACCGACTTCTAATTCCGGAATTGACATAAGATGCTGCTGCAGATAGGACTGCTTTTCAGTCATCTGAGTTTCATTTTCCACTTCTCTGCTCCTACCAACTAATATAACTATCAGACTGATACACTGACAGTCTGGATAACTTTCTCACAAACTTGATTTATGGTCAATAGAGAGGTGTCTATATAAATAGCGTCAGGAGCTATTTTAAGAGCACCTGTCTCCTTCTCCATATCCATCTTATCCCGCTCTCTGATGGCTTTCAGAATTGTCTGGAAATCCATGTCCGGCTGATCCTTGCACCTGCGCTCAGCCCTGACCTCAGGAGCTGCATCGAAATAGAACTTGTAGTCAGCTGCCGGAAAGACGACGGTTGTCGTATCCCGGCCCTCTGTGACAACGTTAATATTCTCTGCTATTTTCCTTGCAGCTTTATTCACAAGCTCCCTGATTCTCGGATCTGCGGAAACAGGTGAACAGTATTTATCAACGTCAGGAGTATGAAGCCTTCCCTCCTCATTCTTTCCATCTATGCAGATATCGCCGTTTTCAACTGTTATGGATATTCTTCTTGCATTCTCCAGGACATTATCCCGGTCGAGGGGATCTATTCCATTATCCAGAGCTGAAAGAGTATAAGCTCTGTAGAAAGATCCTGTATTGAGGAAATAAAAACCCAGTTCGGAAGCAACCTTGCGTGCGATAGTGCTCTTTCCGGAACCTGCAGGTCCATCAATTGCGATGATCATCTTCTGCCGTGCCTCCTCCCGTCACTTTTTTCTGAACCGGAAAGGAGTCCATTGACCTCATCCCTTGTAAGATTGCGCCACTCACCAGGCTTGAGATCATCGAGCTCGACACAGCCGACACGGATTCTTGTCAGAGACTTCACGTCATAGCCAAGGAAGGAGAAGATCTTCCTTATTTCCCTGTTCTTTCCTTCGACAAGAGTTACACGGACAAATTCCTTTGTACGCGGCATCAAGTCATATCTCTTTATCCTGTAAGGATGCGGAAGATCGATATAGATACCGCCCAGGGCCCTTGTCAGATCATCGATGACAACAGGACGATCCAGTTTGACGATATATTCCTTCTCTACTTCATATTTCGGATGCATCATCTTATTGGCAAAATCACCATCATTGGTAAAGATAATAAGGCCATTGGAATCCTTATCCAGACGTCCCACATTGAAAAGCATCCTGTTCTCTTTGATATCGATAAGATCGCGGGCATACCTGTCTTCATTAGGATCATAATTGGTGCAGACATATCCGCGTGGCTTGTTGAGCGCGATATAGTAGAGCCTGTCAGCAAGTTCGATGGTCTCTGTGTCGACCTGCACGATATCGTCCTCACCAACCTTGATGCCCATCTCACGGACAATCTTATTGTTGACCATCACTCGCCCTTCCCTGATAAGATCCTCACAGCTTCTTCTGGAACCCACTCCGCATTTAGCCATATATGCCTGCAGCCTCATTGGGAAGCTCACAGCATCTGCAACTCTATTCCTCATCTCTGCCATCATCATCACCTTTTTCTACAGTATCATTCTCTTCAATCTCAGCGGCTGCAACTTCTGCAATCGCCTCATCTTTCTTTTTCTTTCTGCCCTTCACGCTTCTGCGCTCCGGAATATCATCGCCGGAGAGATCTATGCTGTCGACTTCCCCAGTCTCGATTTCCTTTCTCGGTGGAATGTATTCCTCCTCATCTTCCGGGAAATCGACTTCAGCATCTTCCTCTTCCTTCTCGAATCTCATTCTATCGACTTCCGAGAGCTTTGGAAGATCAGCAATCGATGTGAGCTTGAACTCAAAGAGGAATTTGCGCGTTGTGCTGTACAGACATGGATGGCCTTGCTGGCTTGAGCGTCCGACAACCTTTATATAATCCTTCTCTCTGAGAAGCTTTACTATGGAATCAGAGTCAACGCCCCTGATATCCCTTATCTCTTTTCTCGTAACAGGCTGCTTGTAAGCGACGATTGCAAGTGTCTCCAGAGAGGCTCTGGAAAGCCTCTTATCGACCTTCCTTCCATAGTTCTGCTTCAGCTGCGGATAGAGATCGGGCGAAGGAGCAAAAGAATAGAGATCTTCATCCTCTGTGAGCATCAAGCCGCTTCCGCGCTCATTGTAGTCATCTCTGAGCTCCTGCAGCGCATCCTCAACAAGATCAGGCTTGATTCCCGTAAGTTCTGTGATCCTGTCAAGAGAGAGAGGCTGATTCTCTATAAACAGAACGACTTCACAAAGCCTCGCCTCATCACTGAGCATCGTTCTTGTCATCATCTTCTCCTTCGGTTATCTCATCTTCCAGAAGGTCTATCTCCTCTTCCTCTCCGATGAACTCAACCTCTTCCTTCTTTGCCTCAGCTTCTTCCTGTCTCAGCTTCTCTTCCGCCTCTTTCGTAAGGATTGAGAAGTCTGAAGGGTCTTCAAGATGCTCTTCAACCATCTCATCGTAATCTTCATCGTACTCATCGGCAAGCTCTGCTTTCCAGTCCTGAGGACGTGCCATGATGTATATAGTCCCATACTCCTCAGGCTGATAGAGAACAATCAGCATATTCCTGGCAGCCTCAAGGATTGCCATGAATGAGCAGATGATGTGCATCTTATCTTCCGGATGGACAATAAGATCATCAAGCGTGAAGCGTTCCTTCGTCTCCAGCAGCTCCAGAAGAAGCGCTTTCTTCTCATCGAGGGAGACTTCCTCATAGATATTGAAGATCTTTGATGACGGGGATGCCTTTGTGATAAGCTCTGCAAAGGTCCTCATCAGCATATCGAGCGTAACGCCTTTGAAGAGATCCTTGCCCTCGAAAGGAACCAGAAAGTAATTCTCATTCCTCTCCACATGGAATGAATCTGCATTCCTGCCATTGATCAGAAGCTCTGTATACTTCTTATATTTCTGATACTCAATGAGACGGGCAACAAGATCCTGACGCGGATCCTCGAAGTCATCATCATCGATATCGGTCTCTATCGGCAGCAGCATCCTGCTCTTAATATAGAGAAGCTCAGCAGCCATCTCATAGAAATCAGCAAGCTCCGTCAGCTCTGCCCCATGATCATCAAGATACTGCAGGAACTCACCGGTTATGAGGGAAATATCGATATTGTAAATGTTCAGCTCATTCTTCTTGATGAGAAACAGAAGCAGATCAAGAGGTCCATCAAAGCCCTCCACATGATACTCGTGCTTCTGTTCCTGATCGAGAATAAGGTCACGTTCCTCGTCCATCAGCGTGATTATAGCGAGTAAGGAAAAGACTTGCTATGCCTTATTCCTCAGCTTTCTCTGTTCCATCGGATGATGACTTATGAGGGAACATGACTTCTCTGAGCTTTCGGTCGAGCTCGGCGGCAAAATCCTTGTTCTCGGCAATGTATTCCACGGTCTTGTCCCTGCCCTGCCCGATCTTCTCTCCATTGTACGAATACCAGGCACCTGCCTTCTCTATGATGTTGTACTTCAATGCAGCATCAAGGAGTGAGCCATAATATGAGATACCCGTTCCGAACATCAGATCCAGCTCGCATTTCCTGAAAGGAGGAGCTACCTTGTTCTTTACGATCTTCACCCTCACACGGTTGCCAGTGACCTCATCGGCATTTTTTCCGATGGATTCGATTCTTCTGACATCCATTCTCACGGAAGCATAGAACTTGAGAGCATTTCCGCCTGTGGTGGTCTCTGGATTGCCGAACATGACACCGATCTTCATTCTGATCTGATTGATGAAGATGATTGTCGTATTGCTCTTGGAAAGAATGCCTGTCAGCTTTCTCAATGCCTGGCTCATGAGCCTTGCCTGCAGACCTACATGGCTGTCCCCCATATCGCCTTCGATTTCAGCCTGCGGCGTGAGAGCTGCAACAGAGTCTACAACGATGATATCCACAGCCCCTGAACGGACAAGGGACTCTGTAATCTCCAGAGCCTGTTCCCCATTGTCCGGCTGGGAAATCCAGAGCTCATCGATATTGACACCCAGAGCTTTTGCGTATCCAGGATCGAGAGCATGCTCGGCATCGATGAAAGCTGCAATACCTCCCATCTTCTGGCTTTCTGCAATTGCGTGCAGAGCAAGGGTCGTCTTTCCAGATGACTCGGGTCCATAGATTTCTATAATCCTTCCTTTTGGATATCCACCTACACCCAATGCCTCATCCAGAAGAATCGAACCAGATGGGATGACATCGACATCAAGCGTCTCCCTGTTATCTCCAAGCTTCATCAGCGATCCCTTGCCGAACTGCTTGTCTATCTGCAAGCGTGCTGCTTCCAGCGCTTCTCTCTTTCCTTTCTGGTTATCAGTCTCAGTCGGTTTTGCCATAATATCCTCCTGCTTATCTATACGCGTTCATCGACCGTTTTTGTCAGCTTTTGCCGGGAAAATTTCCAGAATCAAGGACAAAAGTGACCGGTCCATCATTAATATAGCTTATTTCCATATGTGCACCGAATACTCCGCGGGCAGTTTTTATCCCTTTATTTTCTATATAAGATAAAGCTTCCTCATACATAACCGAAGCCTTATCGGGGCTTTCAGCGCTGTCGAAGGAAGGCCTGTTGCCATGATAGACATCCGCAGAGAGCGTGAACTGGCTGATGAAGAGTACACCGCCTCCAGCGTCTGCAACAGAACGGTTCATCTTCCCATTCTCATCTTCGAAAATCCTCAGTTTCAGCATTTTGTCGAGAAAACGAGGAAGGAAGGAACTCTCATCTCCTTTATCGACACCGAAATAAACAAGAAGACCTTTATCGATTTCTCCTATAACCGTTCCATCGACAGTGCATTTTGCATTCAGCACCCGCTGTATCACAGCTTTCATGAGGCACTACCATTGATAACAGCATCGAGCTCTTTTATATAAGAAGCCTTGTCATCCTCTGAGAAGAAGCTTGAACCCATGACAGCAAGATCAAGCCCTGTATCATAGAGATCCTTGATGTTCTTCTTTCCGATACCACCGTCTGCACCGATGAGATAACTCCAGCCGTTTTCCGTACGCCTTGAATCGAGATCTGCGATTTTTGACATCATGTGCGATATGAATCTCTGGCCGCCATAGCCTGGATTGACAGTCATCACGAGAATGTAATCAACGAATGGAAGCACAGGCTCAATGAAGGAGACCGGTGTACCAGGATTGATGGCAATCCCTGCTTCCTTTCCTGCCTCTTTGATCATAGCAAGCACTCTCCAGATATGGTTGGTAGCTTCAGCATGCACTGTAATTCTGTCGGAACCGGCTTTGACGAAACGCTCAATATGACGCTCCGGATTATCTATCATGAGGTGGACATCGAAGATAAGATCGGAAAGAGGACGGCAATCTTCTATGAACTTCGCTCCGAACGTGATTTCAGGAACGAATGAACCATCCATCACATCGAAATGGGCATAATCAGCGCCTGAAGAAGCTATTGCTCTCAGCTCTTCCCCTGCTCTAGAGAAATCACCACCGAGAATCGATGGTGCATACATAAGGCTGCTCTGTCTCATAAGACGAGTATAGCACAGCAGAAAAGAAGAAGGAATTCTCCACCTCTGAACAAGAAGTGTAAGAGATTCTTAAGATTTCATCCCATCCATCGAGAATATATCAAACATAGGACGCACTCTCCGTATACCTTCGGCTTCTCAGTGAAAATGGGAATTAATGTCTCTTTTTTGTCTCAGTTACCACGGGAAAAGCCTGAAAATAAAGCAGGTAAATGAATAATTTCCCCAATCTGAAGTCTCAGTGAAGATGCTTAAAGAATTTGCCAAAGCGGAAAAGGTGTGTTATATTCCTAATAGGTTCCGAGCAGGGATAATGCCTGCCCGGCTTTTATTTTACAGTCTTGAATCCCATTTCAGAAGGAGCGGGTTATGATTGACTTCAAGCACTTGCTTAGTGATGAGAAAAGCTTAGGTAAGAATCCGGCTGCTGCATATAAAACTGCAGCTTTCGAGAATATAGACAGAGAACTCTCATCCATTGAGGATGATGAGAAGAGAATGGACCTCCGCGATGAGGCAAAGAAAGAACTGGAGACAAACGAGGACTCACTCGTTCTCAGCTACATTGTAGGAAGAATCGGCGTAATGCTGCGTCCGCATGAGTATTCCATGCGTCTTAACAACTTACTGCTTTCTTTCTATGAAGCTGGCAACTGGGATGTTGTCAAGTATATCGGAGCCATCATTCTCTCTTCAGGAGAATCATCCAAGGCTCTCCGCGTTCTCGGCGATGTTGCAGACACGCAGGGCGATGAGAGCGCCAAGTGGGACTACTATGAGCGCCTTGTACGTTCAGACAGCTCTGATAAGGAAATCATCATCATTGTCGCTGATCATTTCGAAGAGACCGGTGACAAGCAGAAAGCAATGAACTACTACCAGAGAGCACTGCTGAGACTTCAGAAGAGCGGAGACGAGGAGAAGATCCGTGAGCTTTTCCAGAAGCTCCTTGCCAACGGCAGAAGCGGCTATCCGTTCTATTCATCATTCGTGGAGAAGGAGGCAGAGAAGAATCCTTCACTTGCCCTGGATCTCTATCGTGCTCTTATTTCCTATCTTATAAAGGAAAGAGATGCTTATGATGCCACATCTTCTGAGTACAGGAGGAATATTGACAACACTATCGAGATAGCCCGCCATATCCTTACAATTTCTCCTGAAGATGCAGAAATCAGAAAGACTCTTTCCGATTCGCTTTCTCTGAAGTATAAGGATTCCCAGCGTCTTGATGAGTGCATGCGCCACCACAATGTAATGGCACAGAGCAAGAATCCGGTGGCGATGCTTGATGAGTTCGAGAAGGATATCGCATTCTCTGCCAATACATATGTACTGCAGAAAGCAACACGCCGTGTCGGTCTCATCATCAAAGTCGAGAACCGCACTGTCACAGTCCGCTACAGCGGTACAGACACACAGGAGATAAAGCTCGACAGTGCCTACTCTGCCCTCACTCCGCTTTCAAAGCAGAACATCAGAGCAATCAAGAAAGGCGTGCCTGCTGCGAAGATCAAAGCAAAGATCCTTGCAGATGGCGGTATTGCATGGCTTGTGCGTACACTCCTCTACTCTGCTCAGGACAACAAGGAAACACTCAAGGAGATGAAAGCTGATGTCGTTCCATCTGTAATGACAGATTCAGAATGGAAGGATATTGCAGAACATGTGAAGACAGAGCTCAAAGAGAACAGCTACATCAGGATCATCCCCGGTGCAACTGATACTTATCAGCTGACAGCTTATCCTTCCACTCCGGAGGAGAAGCAGCTCTATGTCTTCAGAAACGAGATTTCCTTCTACGGAAAGGTAGAAGCTGTACTCAATGCACTTTCAAATCCGAAGATCGAGAAATCCTCTGATGCTTTCATGGAGATGGTCTCATACTTCCAGGATCACCTTGCTGCTGAGAAGAACCAGATCGGAGAACGCATCTCCTCTGTGCTTTTGCTTGATTACCTTTCAGAGAAAGGTGCACCTGTGACATTCGAGATCTCATTCGATTCACTTTACAGGGGCCTTGACGATGGAGAAAGAAAGGAGGTCTTCGCCTCCATCGACAATATCGTTCTCAAGAAGGAATTCGTCGATCACATCATCGATGTCGATAAAGCAGCAGCTGCGGAGACGCTTGTTGCTATCTTCCCGACATATATCTCATCCTACATCCCTACCAAGCTCAGGAGACTCAACAAGGGTGCAAATTACTATGCCCTCATCAAGCGTTCTGTGGAGTCCTTCAGGGATTGCATTCCGGCATTCATCTTCTTTGCCTGCGAAACGACACTGAGCGATACTGAGCTTGAGAAAGCAGGAGTATCACGGGAGCAGATCTTCCGTACAAAGCTCCTTGCGCTCTCACATATAACAAAGGCCCAGAGCACGGCAGAGACAAAGAAGGAGATCAAGTCACTGAGGAAGAATCTTGTCGAAGAGAAGGCTATCGACAGCTTCATCTCCTCCGCATCCAGAAGCGATATAGACGAGATGAGACCGCTTATCCTCTTCAATGAAGGTCTCGAGATAGAAGAGAAAGCCAAGTATAAAGCACAGATTCTCTCCCGCTTCCCTGACTATGACTTCAACGAGGCAAAGAAGGAGCCGCCGAAGCCATCAGCACCGAAGGTTGTCTCCGGCTTCCTTTGCACACAGCAGAGCTATGACCGGAAAAAGGAAGAGCTCAAGGATATCAATACTGTGCAGATGCCTGAGATTCTCAAGGAAATCAACTTTGCACGTGAGCTTGGTGACCTGAGAGAGAACAGTGAGTACCAGTATGCAAAGGAGCATAAGAGAGAGCTTGAGAGAAGAATCGGAGAGCTCAACAATGACCTTTCAACTGTTCGCATCATGACACCAGCTGATGTGCTTCCAGGCCTCATCGGCTTCGGTACGAAAGTCACGATGCATGACAATGTCACAGACAGCGAGATGGTCTACACATTCATGGGCAGATGGGAATCAGAGCCAGAGAAGGGCATCATAGATTTCAACGCTCCGCTTGGTCAGCATCTTGTCAATCACAAAGCTGGAGAGGAAGTGAAGTTCGAAATCAATGACAGACAGTACGATCTGAAGATTCTCTCTGTCGATCCTGTGGAATTCTGATGCAAAAAAGTAATCCAATCATCATACGAGGTTCTGCGGAACCTCGTTTTCTTTTCCCTGCCAGCATGTATCTTTTCTAGACATTCTGGACAGCCATGGTAGACTATTAAAAACAAAGGAGAGCGTATGAAATACATCTGCTCAGTCTGTGGTTATGTCTATGATGAAGAAGCAGAAGGAATCCCCTTCTCCTCTCTTCCTGATGACTGGAAATGCCCTATGTGCGGTGCACCGAAGAGCCTATTTGAGGAAGAAGAATCAAAAGAAAAAGAAGAAGAAATTCCGGCAGATGTAATTCCTGAAGATGGCGAAAAGCTCTCTCCCGGTATTCTTGCCGCGATATTCTCAAATCTTGCGCGTGGTGCTGAAAAGCAGTATCTTCCACACTCTTCTGACCTCTATCGCGATATAGCGGAATATTTTACAAAAGCAGTCCCTGAAAGTAGCAAAAACAAACTTGAAGACATTCTCTCATCATCGGATGATGAACTTTCAAGGCTTTATCCGAAGCTGAGAAGCATTGCCTCCTCCAATAAAGACAGAGGTACGCTGAGAGTCACGGTCTGGGGCGAGAAAGTTACCAGGATGATTAAAGCAATAACTGAAGGGTATCTGAAAGAAGGTGAAGACTTCCTGAAGAACAATGATGTCTGGGTCTGTTCTGTCTGCGGCTTCATCTACATCGGAAACAATCCACCCAGAATCTGTCCTGTATGCAAAGTACCTGACTGGAAGTTCGAGAGAATCACTGAGGAGGCCGTATGAAACTGAGAGCTGTCAGAAACTTAAGACTCTGCACAAAGGATTGTCTCTGCCTCTATGTCTGTCCGACAGGTGCAACTGACACAGAAGACAGTGTCATCGATGCTGACAAATGCACAGGCTGCGGGATGTGCGCCAACGCCTGTCCATCAGGCGCTATCTCAATGGTGCCCTATGACTACCCTGTACAGCAGAAAAAGACAGAGAGCGTCAAAGCCGCTATCCTTGCTCTTGCCAAAAGCAAGTCTGATAACGAGAAAGCTGCACTGGAAGCTGCGGAAAACTCAGACAAACCAGGTCTGAAGAAGCTTATGAAAGCAATAGCTAAATCAGAGCGTCTGATTGCTGAAGATCTCATGAGAGAAGGCGGCTACATGCTTCCGCAGTCGAAGAACAGCCATGATCTTCTCAAAACTCTTATTGCAGATCCACCGTCGGCTTCATTTCCATTAGACAAAGCAAAAGAACTCTTAAGACTAGTTAAATGCAATGAAGAAGAGCACGAAGGCGGCAGATACAGATGCTCAGTATGCTTTACAGAGTTCGAAACAGAAAAAGGCGAAGAGGCTGTCTGTCCGATGTGCAGAGCACAAGGGGATGATCTTGAACGACTAAAAGACTATGAGAATTGAGAAAGCACAGAAAGAGGATATTCCAAGAATACTCCAGATCATAGAAGAAGCCAGATCCTTCCAGCTCTCCTATGGCAACAAGCAATGGGCAGGAGGCTATCCATCCCCTGCCCTGATTGAGAACGATATTGCAACCGGAATCGGATTCAAAGTGATTGTTGATGAAAGAACAGAAGGCTATCTTGCTGTTGTAGACTACGATGAAAGCTATGATGCAATCGAAGGAAAATGGCTTTCCAACCAGAGCTATATCGCACTGCATCGTATCGCGTTTTCGGACGCAATCAGAGGAAGAGGCCTCTTTCCTTTGTTCATCGATGAGATGAAAAAAGAAGCGGAAAAAAGGGAGGCAAAGTCAATCAGAATAGATACAGACAGACAAAATCCGATAATGCAGCACCTTCTTGTAAAGCTTGGATTTACAAAAACCGGCTACATCCTTTTCGAAGGGGACAGAAAACTAGCGTATGAAATTGCACAAATTATGCATTGAACTGGATGTTTACAACTTGACAATTTCTGTAAGAAACTATCAAATATAGCCATTAGTTTAGGACATCAACCGAATCCCTTATCGGCTTGCCTATACTGATATTGGGATATGCTGCCTTCCTGCGTAAAGAAGAAACATGTCCCTTTTTTATTCACTGCGGTCTGACTTCCAGAATGGCATATCCAGTATATTCACTTCCGACAAAATTCCTTTCTCCAGTGCTGTCAACAGGTGCATTAAGGGTCAGATTCACGACAGCCCCTCCGCTGAGATTATTAAACTTATCCATAGCAGCTTCAGGATAAACTGAAGGACTTATAAGCGTAATGGTCCTGTCAGTAAGATTGTTGGAATTGATCATTACATCGTCAAAAGTCAGTGAAGGATTGATTGATGTAGCCGTACCTGGTCCATATCCCGAATAAACTAGTGCATCAGCTGAATAATTCAGATACATAGGATCATTTGAATCATTGTTATAGAGCATACAGTTCATCGAGTTATCAAGCACAGCGGAGAAGCTCAGCGTTATTGTGACGTTCGCACCATTTGTATCTGTGAACAAATCCCAGTAAACACCAAAAGATGTACTGACTTTCGTCTCATTTGTTCCAAGAGGAAATTCGATTGCCGAAATATCTGTTATGCTTTCCGCCTGATCGGTAATGCTTGAAGCTGTACAGAATCCATAATCTGATGTTCCTGATTTAAGCAGGCTGAGTGTGAATGAACCACTAGCCTCATTTGCAGCAGAGACAGAAAAAACAGAGACAAGAGCGATTAAGATCAAAAGAATTCTTTTCACAGCCACACCTCTCTACTCCACGCTCTCAACTGTAAAGACAATTGATGTCGAAGCAATGCTTCCCTTATCTGGTGAAGGAGCTTTCGCACCATTTTCATCATCGATTATCACACTGAATTCCCAGCAGTAATTCCTCGCAGAAAGCAGATAATTCGTCTCACCAGCATTTACTGCATTCTCTTCATATATCGGGAAAGGATAAGTAGCAGTCGATGAGGAGAAATCATGGTTAGTACCCTCTGCCATTGTACCTTTCTGGCCTGAAAAAACAGTATGCCAGTTCCAGTTATGATCAGTACCATTTGACTTACCTTTCAGAGGACCGGAAGAAGTAATACTGATCTTCACACGCTCTGGTGTGAAAACCTGACAGTAAAGATATATGGAATCGGTTTTCAGCTCATTGTTTATATCTTCAATCGTCCAGTTGCTGTTAAGCACTTCAGAACTTGGCGAAACAGTAGTCATAACAGGAATAGATGCGAAACCGAGACGTACAAAAGCATCTGCCCTGAAAACAACCTCCCTGTTTCTTGTTCCGCCTTCCAGTGAATATGATGAAGCTCCATTTGCGGCAGACAAGCCGAGAACGAGGAGATTCAGAATCAGCAATAATGCAAATAATCTCTTCATGAGACCTCCAGCTTCAGATAAATATATCCAGTATAATTTTCTGTCTGGATGTCAGAAGGAATTGTGACTTCAGCATTAAGCTTCACTGAATTGACAGCAATTCCTTCAGTCGAATTATATTCAAAGAGCAGATTCCAATCACTTGCATTGACTGTATCACTATACTGAGACGGTGATTTCTCTGTATTTATATTTTCAATAAGCCCTGGTCCATCCAGCTCAAGCAAGTAAGGGATTGAAGCTGTATGATTATCATTGAACAATCTGGTAGCACTGACAAAAATCCTGAATGCTTTATCCCATCCATAAAGCTGCCAGTAGATATATTGGGAAGATGAATTTGTACCTATGAGATTGTTGCCATTCCTGTTGAATGTATCAATGATGAATGACACCGGTAAAGAAGGCACATCACTGATATTAGCAGCCGGTACTGAAGAGAACCCTGTTCTTGCGAATGCCGTCTCCTCAGGAATCCAGGAAATATTGACTGTCCCTTCTGCATACTGCTCTGCATACAGAAGTCCAAAGGAGAACAGAACCAGAATAACTAAAACAAATCTTTTCATCCCTGATCTCCTATATATACCGTAATGGTTCCGCCATAAATCCCTGCTTTCTTGCCAAGTACTGATTCTGTGGACATTGAAATCTTCACCTTTTCGATTCCGAACTGATATCCCTCCTGATGTGGAGAGGAAGGGAAGACCTTTCTTTTTTCAGAGACATCTGTCATCGGATTCTCTTCATTGTCATCGAGATAAGCTGTCAGATCCAATGTTGATATCTCACCATCACTGGATGTGTAAGTCAGATCCGATATGCTGATGGAAATATCAGGGAAAGCAGATGTTCCATATATGCAATAGAGATATACTTCCCCTTCTCCATTATTTCCAGTTGTATTAAGTTTAAATGGAAATGGGTTTGAAGCAGGCTTTATAACGCTCAGATCCTCTTCATCTGGTTCTTCAGCGGCAAAACCTATCTCCATATAATCTATATCCCCGATTTTAAGAGAAACACTCTTCTTAATTGATTCACTTGGAGCTGAATCATATTGAATGTAATTCGTAGTAGTAGATGCAAACAAAGCCCCGGACAGGGTTAGCAATATAAATATCATCTGACCAAGCTTCTTAAGCATCTTTCCTCCTGATAGCAGTGATTGAAAACCTCAACCACTGCTTTTACAAACATCGATATTCATAAATTCTTTCTTACAGACTAAGCTCTCAAATCTGTAGATAATCTTTCCCAGCCCTCCAGTTCTCTGGATAGCTGAATTGACACAATTACGTCGTTGTTAACTTAAGCGTAAGAGTTGCTACATAAGTTCCATTTGTTAATCCTGCAAGATCTGTTGTAGATTCAATCTCTAATTTCTGCTCTCCACTGGCTTCGGTAATTGTTCCTGATGAAATCTGGGAAAGAATATTGCCAGTAATATTTTCTCCAGTATCTGCTGTTGTCAATGTTACTGAGTTACCATCTGATTCACCAACAGGAGTTGAAACTACTTTTATATCAATTCCTTTTGATTGGTCATTACTCCAAAGACCATTCTCACTTACTGATAATTCAAGGTTATACTTTCCACCATACAGAATATCCCACCAGACATAGATATCAGAATCGTTTTTTATCTTACCAGCCTCATAAGTAAGATCTACTGTTGATTCAGTCATTTCTGTATGTGCTATTGCATTATTAAACCCAAATTTGAATGAACCTGTATCTTCATCAATTACGAATTGAAGATTCAAAGTTGCATTATTTGAAGATGCATCAGCGGTTTCGGTGAAATCAACTGCCTGTGCAGCAAATGTTGAGAACATCGCTACTGACAATACCAATGCAAAAACAATTAAACGTTTCATTGTTTTTCCTCCATAAGTTTTTACCAATTTATTCTCTTGGTCAGAGTTTGACCCCATTGATTGGTTTTCTGATTCTAAATAATCAGAGCAGAGAGCTTATGCTTTGATATCCGAAATCATTCCAATCAATCCCCTTTCCTGTGATCCCCCTCACACTGGAGGGAAAACATTCTGTTTTTCTTAGAGCGATTGCATGCAATCATCTCTAGACCGTTGAGAATCTCATGATCAGGCGTCCTGTATAATCGCCAGGAAGCACATCATCAGAGATATCCACATCAAAGAAAAGTTCTTTGTATCCGAACTCATCAGAAGAAGATTTAATCGGACTTTTATAGATAACCTTTCCTGAACCGAAACCATATCCTTCATCTCCACCAACTGTCATACGGCCTTCCGGGTTGTCCCAGCTGACACTCCAGTCAAGCTCATTCCCTGTTTCAGAAATAAGCTTATCTTCTGCGTAAAGACTTATTGTGTATTGAGAAGGAATAGCTACACGCCACCAAGCATAGATATTCTCTTCACCAAGCTCATATTCAAAAGATTCCGAATTCCTGAAATTGAGATGAAGATCATCTACGCTTTGTATAAGAGAAGCTTCCATTTCCTTTGGTTCCTTCGTTGTGAAACCAAATTGATAGAGTTCCTCAAAAATACCAGTGAAATTGAATGTTATAGTCAGACTCTTTGGCGATGGGATATATGCCGCAGAGAGCGGTATTGCTAAAAAGATCAATAGCAATATCATCAACCGCGATATGCCCTTCATCATATCGCCTCCAGAGAAAGACCGATTACCGCCTGATAATCACCAGGCATAACATCATCGCCTAACTCCCAGTCAAAGCTGACATTCAATACAGGATCACCCTGTCTTGGGCCAGAGGCCGGTATATGGACACCGATGCCATTGTTGACTGCATGGCTGTCTACGATGATATCCTCTCCGATGTCTTCAGCTTCGGAGTATTCGACAGTAATCGGTATTGCATGAATATTACCGTCCCTGTCCTTCATGAACCATCCAGAGCCTGTATTTGTAACAACTCTTACATCATAGGAATTGGCTAGATTACCATAATAAAGAAGTTTGAAGCCAAAGCTTCCTTCCTCATCCAGAATCGTACCAAGATCAATCTCTTCTTCCGTAAGGAGGATATCCTGCCCATAAATCTCAAAGACAAAGTTATCAAGAGACACAGCCTGAATCGGCTTGTTGACTCCATAGTTCTCTGCAATTTTCGCAGTGAACACCAGCTCCTGATATCCAGTATCAGCAGCAGAAAGCATGAAAAGCATAGAAGCGATTACTAATAAAACAACTGATTTTCTCATATCACTGCCCTCCTACTTTATCGCCATTCACAATCGCATGAACGTAAACATAACTGCGGTAATAACCTTCATCCAATGTGTAAGGAACGGCATCGAGTGTTAAGTTCATAGAAGCTTCTACAGAGTGCCAATGTCTAAATATATCAGTTGAAGCATGACTCAATGTTTCGGCATGATGTTCTGTTGTTATCCTGTTTTGCGGATTTGCAGATCCATCACCACTTAGAAAATCCTTACCATCAAAAGTGATAATCTCTGAGCTTCCATCTGGTTGTACGGTAATTGTATAGCCAATTGTGTTCTGATTATTCTTCTGTTCTTCAGAAGTTACATTTGTATGAACAAATTCAAATCCTCGTTTACTCTCGGCATAAGGATTTGAACTGGCAGAAAGAAATACAAAAACATCATTATCTTCAATTATTGCTGAAGATGATAAAGCTTGATTATTATTTATGTTGTAAATTGCATACTCCAAATTAGCAATCGGAACCTCTGACCCCTGATCCAAAAGAAGATCCATATTTGCAACCTTCGGGAGCATATTAATATTCAAAGAACTGCTTGGTTCCAGATATTTTGATTCATCAGGACCTGCTTCTATGGTTGGATCATAAAAACCTGACAAAGGAAAGGTATAAGATAATTCAACTGGAGAGCCTGGCGCCATGTTTCTAGGTAAGTCATCAGGTGAACATGCATAACCTCCTTTCATAAGAGTCATTGTTACGGTTATTTCCGAAGAATAATCTGAGGCAGAAGCTATAGGATAGGATTTACCATCAATGGTTAAAGTACCATTGTTGATTTCTCCAGGAAGAATTATTCCAACATTAGCAATAATAGTGTGGTAATAAATAGTGTTTCTATCATTCCTTTCAAACTGAATCTGAGGCTGTTTGAGATCAAATGTATCTAATAAATTATCATCACCATTCGTCCAGCGAACATCAGTAGATTGATTTTCGCGTCTATATTCAACTGCTAATTGAAGATTAAATGGTCTTTTAGAATCAGGATTGCTCTGAGATGTTAACCAGAAGTATTTCCCATCAAAACTATCACTTTCAATAGTAAATTTTACCCAATATTCTTTAGCATCAAAACATTGAATATCACCATAGTTATTTGAAAAATCTAAATATGGAACCCAATACAATGCGCCTAATACAACAATCTGAGTATCATCAAAAGGCTGTTTCCAATTATTTATAAGAGATGTACCGGTAAGTCCATCACCTTGCTCCGGAACCGGTCTTGGACTCTGCCAAGAAGATTTTGCATTTAAATTAATATTTGTGATTGCATTAAATGGTCCAAGATAGAAAGTGCTTGGAGAAGAATTATTTAATGCGTCTAACGTTTCTTGGTATTCTCTTTCACCAGTTGCAAAAATATTACCAGATACAATTAAAATTATAAAAATTGCAAGTAAAATTCTCTTCATGCTCCCACCTCCACTGTCAGCGTTACAAGTGCAGAGTAGTTTCCAGGAGGTGCAGTATTATCATCATCAATTTTATTTTCCTGCCCTGAAGCAAACTTGAAATAGATTGTTCCATCAACACTTCCACGCAGACTTGAAAGATCGATGCTGGAAGACTCGATGGTAGTGCCATCTTCATTCACAAATATGATCGGATATATGTTTCCATTTGGATGGGATACTGTTGAATGTGTGAAATTTCCAGAATTCGACTGTTCTTTGCCATGGATGAAATAAGAGACGTTATATGTGAATAACAGCTCATAATTCAATGGGACATCTGTATCACTCTCACCATCATAAGTAAGCTTAGTAGCATTTATTCCGATACTGAAAGGCGTTGTGGAGTTCGAAAGGAATGTCCAATGAGCAATAGGACGGCCTTGAGCAGCTGATGACTGTACGCTTATATCCTGGATGTCAAAAGGTATACCGAACCGGTAAGCCTGGGTCTGGGCAGAAATAGGTTCGACTTCTATCGACATTACAGAACCATACGAACCCTGCAATACAAGTTCCTTTGACACATCAAGCTGAGGATCTGAATAAAGTATTGCTGTTGATGAAATCAGTAGAATCAGAACAATTAATTTTCTCATTTCATATCCTCCTTATCGTGTTTGCAGTGTCAAAGTGGCCTCGGCCATATATTGTCCAGGGTTAGCATTGTTATATTCAGTGTTGTCGATGATCATTCCGACAGCACCTCTTGCTATCCAGGTTCTATCTGTAGTGTTAGTTCCTGTTCCTGATGTAGTTTCAATCTGCATAGTGAATGAAGCATCCTGCCCATCTGCCAATAAGCTCTGGTTTGCTGGCATATGGCTGCTGGAGTTACCCGGCCCTTTTATTTTTGAACCATCGGGTGATGTCGAGGACTGCCCTTGCCCATCACTTGCAAAACCCGCAAAGACTTCATTGAAATTGCCTATCTGATAAAGAACCTTGATCGTATCTTTCTCTCCAAGAGTCTCCCCTTGATTCATCTGCCTCTTCAGCTCTGATAGCGTGACAGTCAGATCAAAATTGTCAGCTTTATTGCTCTCGATTCTGTAAGAGAAAACAACGAAAGCCGATAATCTATCCGCACTTGTGGATGTAGAGCCAAGAAGCCTGTCAAGAATCGGATTCAGCTCAATGTTTCCGCCCTCTTCCAATGGAACATCAATCTGCGTTGTACGATCATTTATAACAAGATTAGTTTCTTCAAAACCTGTCTTGAATGCTCTGATTGTGAACTCATCATAGCCTTCAGCTGCATACATGGTGAACGCAACAAGGAAGATCAGAATTAAGGAGACAAGCTTTCTCATACTGCCACCTCCCCGAATTCCGGATAAAGCATCTGCCAGAATTCTTCATTTGTAATGACTTTGCTGAAGTCATAATATGTGACGCCAGAATAGACAGAAGGAAGTACCACTTCATCATTTCCAACCATCTCTAATTGCTGCAATACCTGGATATCAGAAGCAGATGATTCCAGATTCTCTACCGTGAATACTGCAAGAATCCACTCAGAGCCATACATGATATCGAAAGCATAGCTGCCAGGTGCAAGGTCAGAGACTGTGAATCGGCCATCTGCATCTGTGAAGACATAATCATCAGTTGCTGTAAGAACAACTTCACCATTTTCACCGATTGAATATTCATAAAGCGGAGATGAGCCATTATAAAGGAGCGTTCCATCGGGAAGCGTGACTGTTCCTGTAACAGCATATTTTGCATCCGCCCTGAGTCTCAGCACATAGCCATAGAGATCTGATGGAGGTACGTTGATATCAAAGATCTGCGTACCGCTGAAAGAACTGTCGTTTGAGCTATAGAGGCTGAATGCGGTTCCTCTTGTTGCAGAAAGACCTGTATATACAGAAGTTCCGAAAGAAGAATCAAGCTCGTCAGTTCTGGATGAGCCTGCAGAACCTACGCTGAGCTTATTACCCTTCAGTGCATCATACTGCCTGATAAGCAGGAAGTTCGTTGGTATGTAAGAACCGATAGCAAACATGCCATCTGCAAAGACAGTGGTTGTGGACAATGAGAAGCTGGCGTTTCCATCATTAAACGCAAGTGAAGTACCGGCTCCGACAGAGACATCGACCCACTTACCGTTAAAGCTGTAATCAGCATCGATATTGTAGGCAGCAGGATTGGTGAAATTGCTGGTTCCGATGCTTCCTGAGACAGAGTGCGGTCCATTGCTGTAATTTGCAGAAACACTCAGATCCTTGAATCCAGAGGAAGCAGAAACAGAACCACCGCCAAATCTTACTGTTGCATAGACTCTGCCGCTGACTGCTGGAACATTCTCCACACCGCTTCCGCTAAGGAACATTGAACCTGTTATCCAGAAGTTCCTGGAGAATGAGAAACTCAGTGTATTCGACCAGCTCCATGAGAAACGGTTAAGGACATCGGAATAAAGGGTTCCAGAGAGACCTGTGCTCCAGGAGAATATACCGACTCTGCCTGATAAGCTTGTCGAGAGGGAGAAACGATGCCTATCTGCGACGCCAGTTTCTTCAGGATTCGAATATGTGAAACTGAAATTCAGCGATGAAATAGGTGTCCAGCCAGTAGATACCTGATGGCTGATTCTTGCATAGATTCTCGGGATACCGAATGTACCCTGATCATTCATATATTCGCCAAGGTTGAGGTTATACCGGGTTGTGCCAAGAATATTGGCATGTGTAAGTTCCGTATTAAGCCTGATTCTGGGATTCCATCCCCTGTTCTCCTCAGGATAATTCTGCAGACCAAGCGTTGCATTGAGAGTAAGGGTATCTGTAAGACCTGCTTTGATATATCCCGAAAGAACCACATTCTTCCAGTCATATTTCAGATACTGATTTCCAAGCTTGATAGAAAGAACATCTGCACTCTCATCCTTTCTCGAGGATGTTTCCCTTCCGGTAAGCAATGCAGCTCCATACTGGATCTCTCCAGGAGGGAGAAGCGAACCGGAATACATTATCTCAATCGTCTGCTCGCTTGGTGCCGATCCATCGAGAGGTTCTACTCTGATGAGTATTGTGTTAGCACCAGTGTAAAGTATGAAATCCTCAAGCTTATAGCTGCCAGGATCAAGGGTACGGCGGAAGATCTCCTTACCTTCGTTATAGATTATCACTTCAGATTCCTTGTCGATAATCAGCATTTTCTCTAGGTAGCTCTTCCTGCTTGCATTCGAGTCTCCATAGACATAGCTCCTGTCGAACCTGACACCGAATGCCCTTCCCCTCGGAGAAAGCACATCTGAAGAGATATTTCCCCAGGAAAGACGGATCATGGCATCCTGGAAATCAGTGTAGAACCTATATGAACCCATGCGGAAGTTTATCGAAGACAACGAGAAATTAAGGTAATAGCTGAAATTGAAGTTCACATCAAACAGGCGTCCAGTATTATTTGATGTGAAAGAGAATCTCAATGAGTTCTTCCAGTTGAAATATCTGAAGGAATTCGTATAACCGGAAAGCTCCCAGTTGGTCCTCAGGACAAAGACAGCAGGATCAAGCATCATGCCGCCTGTTATAGGACGGAATACGCTTCTTCTTGAGTTGCCACGGATGCTCAGCACCTGAACAGGCATATCCGTAGGTGCAAAGTCAACAAAAACTTCATAAGTATTAACATCATAAGAAGCCGAGATTCCCAGACTGCGCAGATTCTCCAGTGAGATATATTTATCACCGTCTGAGAAAATCGAATCCTTCAGTTCATCGATGACAGAATCGGAAATATATGACTCGAACTCACTGCTCCTGAGAGAAATCTCCTGAGTGGCAGCTTCGACTTCAATAGGACCAACATATGAGCCGTTGATGATAAGATCCATGTAATAGATACCATCTAAGAGCGAAAGCTCATCCTCACCTTCGATGTAGAAGGAAGCCCAGAAGTCAGCTTCCTCAGGGGAAAGGCCGAAGAAGAAATCATCTGCTGTCTCTTCAACAGTTTCTATAGGTTCTGGCTCAGGAAGAACTTCTTCTTCAATTATTTCCACCTCCGGTTCAGGTGCTGGGATGTTCACGACGACAGGTATCTCAGATATAGCTGTCTCAGCACTTGCAAGCGGTGCAGATGGAACTCTCGGAGAGATGGTGATGATCGCTGGATCTGTGATTATCGTAGAAGAAGCACTGAGCTTTGTAATCTCTGGAAGCCTTGGTTCAATGTCTATGATGGCAGGGATTTCTTCAACTGCTGTCTCTGCCTCGATGCTTGCTGTTTCTGGAACTCTTGGTTTAATGCTGATGATCTCAGGCTGTGACTTCATTTCCGTCTCTGAAATCATTGCAGCTTCTGCAGGAATTTCTCTTGGTACTATGTCAATGACGCTGTAAGTTTCAGCCTTGATGGAAGGTATATCAGGGATACAAACCTTTATGCTGATTACTTCCGGGATATTGCTGATTTCTGTCTCTACCTCCAGCTTCGGCATCTCTGGAAGCTTTACAATCACTGGATGATTATTGAGACCCGTCACAGCTTCCGGTTCCGCAATCTGAGGAGGTTTTGGCGTCACGAGTACTTCTTCCGCATCCGCTCTCACAGATGTTTCTGATGATATGACTGCAGGAGATGGAAGACGCGGAGAAATATCAATCGTCTCAGGGATAAGCAGGCTTTCAGCTTCTACTGTACATGGTTCAGGCATCCTTGCTTCGACATCTATGATGTTCTCTTCAGGGAGTGCAAAAGAAACAACAGAGAGAGAAGGAGAATCCGGAACTCTGGGGGTGATGTTCACAATCTCTGAGTCCGGGATTATCTCAGAGCTTGCAGTGACAGCAGAAGCTTCAGGCCGTCTGGGTTCAACATTGACGATTTCCGGAGTAATGATAACAGATGTCACAGCTGAGAGCGTTGGTACAGAAGCCGTGACAGCAGATTCATCCCCTTCTCTTTCAATGTTTACCGCTTCATTTAAAGAAGAGACGGGCTCTTCAATGTTTTCAGTATCGGTGACATTGCTGCTGATGGGTTTAGTGGGGGTGATAATCTCAGCATATTGTCCATCTGCCGCCTCTTCATCATTTTGGGAGAAAAGAATCCAGGCAGCTGATCCGACGAACAATACAAGAACACCTATTGAAAAGACAAGAAGAGCCGTTCTCTTCGTGTTATCCGTACTACCAGTGATTGATACACCGAGCAGTGCAGATGACACCAGGAGAACTGCGGATGATAAAAGCACGACAAAGCTTTCTGTCAGGCTTTTCTGAAAAGCCAGAACAGCAGTTCCTGTGGCTGTGGAAATGGAAAATAAGGTCATAAGGGCGTACTTGACATAAACCCTCTTATCTCTGGGTTTCATTCAATCCTTCTTGTTTATTTCCGGTTAAGCTGAATATGAATAGTCGTAACTGATAGATGCTGTGATGCTCTCTGCGTCTGCAAGAGCAGCAGGCATATCAATCACGCTTCTCAGCTTTGAAGCTGTCAGCAGATTCTGTCCGAGAAGAGGCTGAAGCTCCTCTTCTGTGAGAGAATACACTGCACCATTGTCTCCAGTAAGAGTGACAGTAAGACTGTTGAGCATCTGGTGGACACTGCCTGTGTTCTCCAGAACAATCTCAAGCTTACTATCCTCTCTTTCTGTCACTGTCGGTGTGACACTCTCTACGACACGTGTCGGACGGACATAAGCTGATGTTGAATAAACAAAAAGGAAAGAAATCATCTGGCCCTGGTTCTGATCCTGCGCACCGCGAGGCATAGCTATCTGCTCAGAAATGATCCTGAAAGAGAGCTCTCTCGTAACTGTCTGAGGTCCTCTGTACTGGACGCGGACAAGCTGCGTGGAATCAGGACGGATAATCATCCTTGAAGGCTGAATCGAGAAATAAGCTGAACCGTCTTGATTGACTTCATTGCCATCGATATCGATGATTCTCTGTTCCGCAGAGACCTCGATAGCTATAGGCTCGTCTGAATCATTTACAATCGTATAGACCCTGGCACTTCCTGCGCCTGCCGGATCATACGTCACATTAAGTGGTGATAGCTGGTAAGCAAAGAGGCTACCAGCTAAAATCACAAACAAAAGCAGTATAAAAAATAACCGCTTAGTTTTCATGCATGTCCCTCCCTTAAGGAGCAAAGCTCCGAAGACATGTTCAAAACCTCTAAGCGAGATAACGAACTACAAATTACCCCCCCCAGCCTGGTATAACCAGACAGCTTCGCTGCTTTGGACAGGAAACTTTGACGAGAAGGAAGAAGGTAACAAGAGCCGCTCTCTGCGCTTACCTTCCTGCTCCAAGATTTCAGGACACCCCTTCCCTTCGTCTTGGTATCAATATTTTAGGTAATGTTCAATTGTTTGTAAACCTTCGGATAATGAATATTTATCGGATTATTATCACGATTTATCGGTTTTCTGGAGTTTTTTCTGGGATTTCAACAATTTTCCAGGAAACTTCATAACCTGAAAAAAGACTCAGCAAATCAGATGTTTTCAGGAAAATCGTCTCAGAATTATCATCAGGATGTATACCGATAATCCCATCTTCAAAGTATTCATCAAGAATGAAAAAGGCCTTATGATCCCTGTCATCGAGAAGCCCGAATGGAGTCACCTCTCCCTTTCCAAGTGAAAGTATTGCTTTCAGATCCTCTTCAGATGCAAAGGAAAGAGGTCTGGACTGTATCGCGGCCCTCAGTGCTTTCAGATCAACTGCCTTATCATTTCTGACAGAGACAAGGTAATAAGCACGCTTCTTGTCATCGCGCAGAAAGAGATTCTTTGCAATGCGCTCAGGATTCTTCACATCAGCATCAATCATCTCTTTTATCGAGAAGACTGCCTTATGCCTGATACTTTCATATCCGATATTCTCTTTCTCAAGAATCGCGATGACTTCATTCCTTTCCATATCTGCCTCTTGATACAGTATCAGACAATGGTATCGCATTAATCAAGCTGACGGCATAAAATCCATATTGTATCGAACTCCGAATTCGTCCTTTGCATGCTGAATAGCTATACAGTCCAGACAGAAGAAAAAGAATATCAGTTTTTACCGTTTTTCCCCCGGTAGAACCTATCAAGATAGTCACGCTTGAATTCCTTGAACCTGTCCTCTGCGATGGCTTTTCTGATACGGATCATCAGGTCATAGAGGTACTGGAGATTATGCTCAGTTGCAAGCATGCCGCCAAGCATCTCATTGCATTTGATGAGATGGTGTATATACCCGCGGGAGTATTCGCGGCAGCAGGTGCAATTGCATCCTTCCTGGATAGGACCATGATCGAACTTGTATATCGCTTTCTTCAGAGCGATGACACCATCATCAGTGAAGAGCCCTCCATTCCGTGCCATGCGCGTTGCAAGGACGCAATCGAAGAGATCGATACCATTCTCGACAGCTTCAAGGATGTAGTCAGGAGAACCGATGCCCATCACATATCTTGGCTTCTCTTTTGTCACATAGCCTGTTGTGTAAGCGAGGAAGTCGCAGAAGACATTCTTCTCCTCTCCAACTGAAAGCCCTCCGATAGCAACTCCAGGAAAATCCATCTCTGAGATAATCAGAGCAGAATCCTTTCTCAGGTCCTCATAGAAATTCCCCTGCACGATACCGAATAGATTGCCAGGGAAAGACTCTCCAAGCCTCTCTTTCTCCTTCAGAGCACGCTCTGCCCAGCTCCTTGTTATATTCCAGGCCTCCGCAGCCGCTCTGTGGTCGATTCCAGGAGGCGTGCATACATCGAGCATCATCGCGATATCAGAACCGATGATGCGCTGGATGTTGACTACTTTCTCAGGTGTGAATATATGCTTCGAACCATCAATATGGCTCTGGAATGTGACCCCGTTTTCCTTTATCTTCCTGAGCCCGGAAAGCGAGAAGACCTGAAAGCCGCCAGAATCTGTGAGAATGTTCCTGTCCCAGTGAGAGAAATTATGAAGGCCTCCATAATTCTCAAGCACCTCTGTGCCTGGCCGGAGATACAGATGATATGTATTCCCGAGAATGATTCCATATCCCATATTTCTCACTGTGTCATGGTATATTCCCTTTACAGTTCCATTTGTGCCTACTGGCATGAATGCAGGTGTCTCGACATCCCCATGAGGAAGGGAGAGAATACCCAGACGGGCTTCTGTGTCCTTATCTTTTTTAAGTATTCTGATGATGCTCATATCTTTCTTCCTAAGAATGAAATTACCAATGACAGCAGTACAGTAAGCAGCAGCGGTGCTACTACCGTCATAACAGGAGCCACTGCTCCCTGATGTCCCATTATAGAGAAAACCATATCCGCAACATAGTAGATGACGGCAATGGAAAGCGACTGGATGATTGAGAAAAGAAGGACATTCTTCTTGAAGTTATAGCCCATCGAGACTGATATGAACATCAGCACGAGGATTGCCAGAGGTGAGCATACACGACGGATATAATCAGTGGCACTTGCCTGCCATGCCTGATGGTTGGATGAAGCGAGACGCTCAAGATAGTCAATGGCAGTATCCCTGTCCATTGTCTCAATAGTCGTGTTCTGCGTCCTGAAAAGCCTTGGCTCGGGATCGAAGAGAGGTACTTCCAGCTCATCGACACGCTGAGTATTCACATCAAGACCATCGACTTCGTAAACTCTGGCCTCCTCAAAGATCCAGTAGCCTTTCTCTTCACTGTATCGCGCCCTATCGCTTTCAATGCGCTGAACGATGATACCATTCTCGCTCTTCACAAGAACAGGATCATAGATAACTCCTGTGGACTCGCTGAAGCGGCGTGTGTATATGAGATATCCATCCTCATCGGTAAGCACTATGTTACGGCTGTCCCGTGTGGAAGAGGCTCCGAAAAGCTCTGTCTCCAGTTCATCATGCCTTGTTGCAGCCGCGATGACTGTATGTTCCTGGAAAAGGAAGCCAAGTGCTGTAAGGACAATAGCAAGGACAATGATCGGAACTCTCAGCCTCACAGGACTCACGCCTGCATTCAGAATCGGTATCATCTCATTGTTCGCACTCAGTGTCGAAAGAAAATATGTGACAGAGAAAAGAAGAGAGATCGATGCAGCCATCATCAGATACTCAGGCAGAGAGAGGATGATGTACTCTACAAGACGAACAGGATCGACGGAGCTGTGCATGATCTGGTCCATCTTGGAAAAGAGCTCGACAGCGGCAAGGATGAGAGCAAAGATGAGAATTGTGACAATCGCTGTCTTCAGTATCGATGTGATTGTATAACGCGTAAGAATTCTCATCGTGCCTTCCTGAAGCGCATGATCAAGACAAGCGCTATTGCTGTGATAAGTATATCCGGGATCGCAATCAGAAGATACGGAGATGAATGGATATTGAATATCTCCAGCTGGACTGCAAAGAGCATGTACCAGTAGGCAACTGCAATCAGAAGAGAGATTGCGAAGCCTGTGAGCTTTCCATGCTTTACACGGAACATCGAGAGAGGAAGCGTGACAAGGGTAAGACAGAAGCAGGCTGCAGCCAGCACGAACTTCTTTGCAAGCTCTGCTTTGTAGTATTGCGAATAGAAATTGCGAGGTGGGTAATCACCACGCCTCTCAAGCTCCTCGCTTGTCTCTGCTATGACGGATGCAAGATATTCCCCGCTCTCATCCCCTCTTGCAACGCTCTTCAGAGCCTGGGAGAGAGCAAGCTTCTCCTCCTCTCTTGTCTCATGCCATGTGAGCATATCAGAGCGTTCGCCATCAGCTCTTTCCGCAATACCTGCAATCAGATCCCTGGAGGAGAGATTGACAGGAGCAGAGCTTGTAAGCGATGGAATCTGCTCAGAGAAATCGAGGAAGAACTCTGCACTATCGGCATGGGAAAGGCCATATGAATCAATGTCATTGCTGTCCGATATCAATATCTCAGGATTCTCAAGCTTCAGTGAGTAAATATAATTCCAGCTGTCAATCAGCGTCAGAGTACCTCTTTCTGAGAGTACGGTACGGTTCTCACCGTCATCCTCTGAAAGAAGCACGATATCATGAATGATATTCCCTTCCGTCTCGCCGTTTGAGAGGACTATATTTCCAACTGTGTTTACACTGTTGGATTCTATCTCGAAAGTCGGCATTTCCTGCATCAGAAGCTGCAGCCTCTCTTCATAGACGACACTCGACCATGGAAGAACGACATCAGCAAAGAAGAAAGTCACGAATGAAAGCACAATCGAAGCTGCTATCAGAGGTCTGTAGACTCTTCCAGCAGCGATACCTGAACTTCTGATGGCAAGAAGCTCATTCGATGATCCGAGATCTCCCAGGACCATGGAGGAAGCTGCAAGAGAGGCAAACGGGAATGTATATATCAGGAACTGGGGCATGGAGAGAGCAACCATCTCCAGCATAGTCATCAGGTCTATGTTCTTCAGCAATATCCTCTGTACGAGAAGGAGGATTGAATTGATGAAGAAAATGCAGAAGAAGAAAGTGAAAGCTACTGCGAAATTCTGTAAGAACTGGATGGTGATGAAGCGGTAAAGCAGCGTGAATCTGCCCTTTGTGGGTTTCTCAGACACCGGTGGAACCGAAGCCTCCCGTCCCTCTTTCACTCTCAGAGAGTTCCTCTTTCATCTCAAAGCTGCATCTGGCGACAGGAGCCACAACGAGCTGAGCAATCCTGTCACCGTTGTTTATTGTGAATGGTTTATCTGAGAGGTTTATGAGTATTACCCTCACTTCCCCTCTGTAATCTGAGTCAATAGTGCCTGGTGCATTGAGAACAGTAACACCAGAGCGGAGTGCAAGCCCGGAACGCGGCCTGACCTGCACCTCATAGCCTGCGGGAATCTCAAGATAGAGCCCCGTTGGGATAGCTTTATACTCTCCGCTTTCAAGGACGACGGGAGAGCGAAGGAAAGCTGACACATCAGCGCCAGCTGCTCCTTCTGTCTGATAGCTTGGAACTACAGCTCCTTTCTCGGCCTTGAAAGAGATAGTCATCAGTCTTTCTTTTCCTTCTTCTCGTCTTTTTCAGCATCGGGCTGTGCATCGATGTAGGAAAGGTTGAGACGACCCATTCTGTCGATTTCAATAAGCTTAACATCAACCTGCTGGCCGACTGAGAGAACATCGGAGACATTCTTCACTCTTGTCCTTGCCAGCTTGGAGATATGGCAGAGTCCTTCCTTTCCTGGAAGAATCTCGATGAATGCGCCGAAATCGACGATTCTCTTGACAGTTCCATGGTAGATCTTGCCGACCTCAGGCTCCTCGATAATCGAGAGCACAAGGCGTTTTGCTTCTTGAGCTGCGCTATTGTTACGGCCATAGATCATAACTGTGCCATCATCATCGATATTGATCTCTGCATTGGACTGAGCAGCAATTGACTTGATGGTCTTTCCACCAGTTCCGATGACTGCGCCGATCTTATCCTCTGGTACTTTGAGTGAGAGGATCTTAGGTGCAAGCTCTGAGATATCAGCTCTAGGAGCCGGGAGTGTCTCAAGCATGATGGAAAGGATGTGCATCCTGCCCTCTTTAGCCTGCTGAAGAGCCTTTCTCATGATCTCAGGTGTAACACCAGCAATCTTGATATCCATCTGGAATGCTGTGATACCGTCCTTTGTGCCAGCTACCTTGAAGTCCATGTCTCCAAGGTGATCTTCCTCGCCAAGGATATCTGAAAGGATAACGTATCTTGAATAATCCGCACCCTCTGTGATGAGTCCCATGGCAATACCTGCAACTGGCTTCTTGATAGGAACACCGGCATCCATAAGGGACAGACAGCCACCGCAGACGGAAGCCATTGAGGAAGAACCGTTGGACTCCATGATCTCGGAGACAACGCGGATTGTGTACGGGAATTCATCCTTTCCCGGAATCACTGCCTCAAGAGCGCGCTGTGCAAGGTGTCCATGGCCGATTTCCCTTCTGCCTGTAGTAAGCCTTCCGACCTCTCCGACAGAGTATGGAGGGAAGTTGTAATGGAGCATGAAGTTGGAATAGGACTTCTCGCCATCGATATTGTCAAAGAGCTGCTCATCCTGCACTGTTCCGAGAGTTGTGACAGCAAGGGACTGTGTCTCACCGCGTGTGAAGAGCGCTGAACCATGTGTGCAAGGCAGAAGCCCTACTTCACATGTGATAGGACGGATTTCCGTGACTTTTCTTCCATCTGTCCTGACACCGTCATTGAGAATTGAAGAGCGGAGGATGTTGTACTCCATATCCTCGAACATCTTATCAACCTCACCGCTTCTCTTCTCATCCTCTGCAATGAGATCTGCAAATTTCGCTTTGACATCGCTGTGGACCTTGGAGAGAGCCTCATAGCGGTTCATCTTGCCCTTGACAAAGGATGCTTCCTTCTCAAGCGGATAAGCATATTCCTTGATAGGCTCAAGCCACGAAAGATCCTTCTCCTCGATTTCCATCAGAGGAAGCTTTTCCTTGCCGCAGATTTTCCTCATCTCTTCCTGAGCTTCGCAGATTCTGGCGATTACAGGCTGAGCGGCTGCGATTGCACCAAGCATATCATCTTCGCTGACTTCCTTTGCACCGCCTTCAACCATCGTAATACCGTCATGAGTACCTGCGACAACGATATCGAGAGAGGCTGTAGGAATCTGCTGGAATGTAGGATTGATGACATATTCGTTTCCGATCTTGGCAACACGTACAGCAGCAATCGGACCATAGAATGGGATGTCGGAGATGGTGACAGCGCAGGATGCTGCATTGATTGCAACGATATCAGGAGTGTGGCACATATCCGAAGAGACGACAGTCGGGACGATCTGGATCTCGCGTCCGAATGCCTTATCGAAGAGCGGCCTCATCGGGCGGTCAATAAGACGGGAAACAAGAATCTCCTTGTCCTTTGGTCTGGACTCTCTTTTAAGGAAACCTCCGGGAATCTTGCCCGCAGCATAATATTTCTCATTGTATTCAACCGATACTGGAACGTAGTCAATCGGTTCAGATGGTGCATCGCCGCAGCAGACTGTAGCGATGACTGCGCTGCCTGCATAATGAGCATAGACTGCTCCATTAGCCTGCTTTGCGATTTTGCCGGTCTCGAACACGAGGTCGATGTCCCCGATTCTGACCGATACTGAATGTACTTCTGCCATAATCTTCCTTCTTTCTTTGTTCTTTTTCTGTTCTTTATATTACGAGAGAAAGCCAGACAAAGCTGGCTTTCCCCATAGTTCTTTATTTTCTCAGTCCGAGGTCTGCGATAAGCTGGCGGTACTCGTTGATGTCGCGGTTCTTGATATACTTAAGAATGCGTCTTCTCTGACCGACGAGCTTCAGAAGTCCACGTCTTGATGCGTGATCTTTCGGGTTGACCTTGAAATGATTCTGCAGGTCATTGATCCTTGCAGTAAGAAGTGCAACCTGCACCTTCTCGTCACCTGTGTTCCTGGCATCATTGCCATACTTGACCACGATTTCCTTCTTCTGTTCCTTTGTGATCATCTTCTCTTCTCCAGATATAAAGAATCCAGGAGCAGACCATCTTTCCCGCATTCGGAACATAGGACTTGAAGGCCTGAAGCGGAAATGAGGAGATAATCCTCATCAATCCGAGCCTCAGCTATCACTTCTTTTCCATTCTGTCCCATTAGAGCGGCATCATACAACCCTGGTGGCGGCAGGAGCTGATGAATCGATGCTCTGCTGAAAATCAGTCCTTCAGAGCAGGATCTGTAAGGTAACGGCACAAGATCCACCCTGTAGAATTGACCGGAAAGTCTCGGGAAACACCCGAGCTCCCCTTTTTCTATCATCTGTCTGAGACGGGTTGAGGAAATCTTTTTTCCCTCCTCGTCCAGAACGGAATCAACTATTCTGACAGGAGCCTCACATCCCTTTTCCCTCAGAAGCCTCTCCAGTCCTCTGCCATCTGCTTCTGACGATGGATTGCCAAAGCGGAAATCCTCTCCCACAGCAGCTCCCCGAGGTCTGAAAGCCTCAAGAAGAAGAGACGTGAACTCACAAGCTGTTATCTTACTGAATATAGGAGAAAAGTCAATCACTGCAAGTAAATCCACACCAAAAGATGCGATGTATTCCTTCCTCAGCCTGAGAGTGTCAAGAACACCTCTTCTTGCTTTTGGATTCTCGCTGAATGTGATGACAACGCTCAGCTCTGCATCACGCTCCTTTTTCAGGGCTATCAGACTCTCTATGATTGCCTTATGCCCCAGATGGACACCATCGAATACACCGATTGAGAAAACAGCGGTTCTCTCTCTGAATTCCCCCTTCTCCACAAGCTCTCTGAATGGAATGTCAATCATAGAGCCTCGCAAGAACCCGGTACCGTCCATCTGTTTTCTCACCGATGCCATAAAGCTCATCGTCAAAATACAGGAAACAATAAGGAAGGGAATGATTGCTGTCAGAGAGCACTGCCCTGCCACGGATGGTACCATTCTCGATGAGCTTTCTCTCGCCCTGTGAAAGCTGGACAGAGGAAAGCAGTCCTGTCATCTCCAGAAGCTGATCAGTATCTTTATCACTGTCTGAAAACGTCCAGGGGCCGGTACGTATACGTCGCAGCTCTGTAAGATATCCTCTCGATCCCGCACGGAGCGCAATATCCCTTGCAAGTGCTCTTATATATGTGCCCTTGGATACAGAGACGCGGATCACAGCCTCGTCTCCGGAAAAAGAAAGAAGGGATATTGATGAGACTTCAATCTCACGTTCAGGCATCTCGATATCGTGCCCTTTCCTCGCCTCCTTATATGCCCTTCTGCCATCGACATGAATTGCACTGTAGACGGGAGGACGCTGCATCTGGCGACCGATGAATGATGGTATGACAGCCTTCACGGTTTCCTCATCAGGGCAGGATGCGGTGGCTATCACCTCTCCTTCCGGATCGAGTGTATCTGTCTCGCTGCCGAAGCGAATGGATGCGATATATTCCTTATCAAATGATGAAAAGACAGGATTGAGCTTTGTCGCGCCTCCTGTAAGTACGACAATCATGCCGGAAGCAAATCTGTCGAGCGTTCCGGCATGTCCAACTTTTATACCTTTCATAGCCTTCTTGAAAGGAGAAAGCGCCTGAAAGGATGTGATTCCTTTCTCTTTATCGAGAAGCCTGATAGAGAAGGATGACGGCATTACCTTCCCAGTGCCTCGTCAATCAGTCTGTTCACCCTTTCCGCTTCCCTGTAAGAATCATCGCGACGGAATGTGAGAACAGGTGTATTCCTTGTCTTCAGCAGAGAAGCAAGACGGGACTGTATAAAGCCCTTGGCACTTTCCAGAGCCTTCACCGATGGATCAATGCGGTTATCCGGAACTGCAGAAACATAGACTGTAGCAGTAGCATTGTCGGGAGAGAGCTCCACTCTTGTCACCGATGTGAATGGTGACAGGTGCGGATTCTTTATAGCACCGGAGACGATGAGCTGTCCCACCGCCTCCATGATCCTGTGTTCAAGCCTCGCTTGTGAAAACTCACTCATTTACTTCCAGCTTCCTTCTGACTTCCTCAGTCTCTACGATCTCCAGAACGTCACCGACCTGCAGATCCTGCCAGTTCTCGAGACCGATACCGCATTCATAGCCTTCGTTGACTTCCCTTGCATCGTCCTTGAATCTCTTGAGAGAGGAAATGCGGATCATATCCTTATTGATCTGGATGGAATCGCGGATTACGCGCACAAGTGCAGAGCGTTTGACCTTGCCCTCTGTGACGTAGCAGCCAGCGATGAGACCGACCTTAGGCACTTTGAATGTCTCTCTGACTTCCACCTTTCCGATATCGACTTCCTTGATCTCAGGCGAAAGCTTGCCTTCCATAGCATCGCGGATATCATCGACAACATCGTAGATGATGTTGTACTTCTTGATCTCGACCTTCTCCTGCTCCGCCAGAGCCTGTGCACGCGGTGTCGGACGGACATTGAAGCCGATGACGATAGCATTAGAAGCTGCAGCCAGCGTGATATCGGACTCGATGATGGCACCAGCAGATGCCCTGAGGACATTGAGACGGATCTCGCTGT
>CALXLB010000039.1 GCA_944389085.1 uncultured Spirochaetaceae bacterium | reverse complement strand
TCCTGCTGACTGTTTGGCACATAAACGCAGATGAAATAGAATTCAGGATATGTCAAGGTGATTACTCTACCTTCATGGTTGAACTCATCGTCATCCAGTCCGTATCGGATATCTGCAGGTTCTGTTCTGGAGAAGACCGCTGTTCCGCTATAGCCTTTTCTGTCTGCATAGGAAAAATACTGATATGGATATCCGGGGATTGATATATCAATAGCTCCCTCAGAAGCTTTCACTTCCTGTAAAGCAATGATAGAAGCATCTGAAGAAATAGCGAAGTCCATGAATCCTTTCTGCAGGCATGAACGCAGTCCATTGACATTCCAGCTTATGAGTCTCATGCTGTGATTATACAGAAAAAACCAAACTTGGGCATTGCTCTTCACAAAAGGGAACGAGAATTATATAATACTTGTTACCACTGGTTGTAATGGTTCTGATTGAACGGACTGAATTAATTTAAAATAATACAAATAATTATAAATTTTCATAGTTGTACGATAGTTATTTTATATGTAATAATATAAATCCAATTGAATATTATAGATTTTCATGTTTTTTCTATTAAATAAAGATTGTAGTAAACTGTGAAGTGCTATATACTCAGAAGAAGTTCGGAGGATATTGATGGCAAAGACAGTTGCATTCCATCTGCAGAAAGGAGGAGTAGGGAAAACAACTATTTCCGGTACTCTTGCCTGTCAGTCGGCACTTGATGGGAAGAAGACGCTTGCCATTGACTGCGATCCTCAGGGCAATCTTTCATCCTGGTTTCTCAAGGAACCCCCGAAGTATGAACTTGCCGATGTTCTGCAGGGCAGATGCTTTGCTCGTAATGCTATAGTAAGTATCCCTGATGTGGAGAACCTCTTTGTACTGCCTACATTTGGTATTGGTGGTACTCTCAAGAACTACAGCGAGACAAAGCTTTCTGAAGAACCATTTATTCTGCAGGATCTTGTAAAGGAAATCTCCGAGGAATATGACAGAATCCTTCTGGATCTCTCTCCAGGCCTTGGACGGCTTGAGAGGTCTGCACTCATTGCCAGCGATGAGATTATTACGCCAATGACGCCAGAGGTGTTCAGCCTCGACGGATTAGAGATATTCATTGATGAACTGCAGAGACTGAAAAAGAATATGAGGTCGAATGTGCGACATAATAAAATCATTATAAATTCTTATGATGAAAGAATTAGACAGCACAGAGACATTTATAATGCAGCTGAGTCATCAGGACGGTTCAAAGTCTACAGGATTCCTGTTGATCCTTTGTTCCGGAAGGCTCAGGAGGCCTCTAAAGCTCCGCAGCTTTTCAAAGTCCGGGGCAGAGGACTTAAACCTGCTACGCAACAGGCGATAATCGAGCTGGATAAGGATATCTGGAAGTAAGGGTGGTTAGAGAATATGGCATTGAAGAAAATTGATGGCAAAGATGAAATAATGCAGAATGAAAGCCTCAGCGGAATGAGAGCAAAAAAGGTTTTTGCCGGGTCTGAGAAAGAAAAGAAGATTCTGACTACTTTTTCTATTGAACCCTCTTTCAAAGCAGAGCTGGAAGAGCTTTTTACTGATATGGGTCTTGGCTGGGCAGCTGGTGTCAGATTTGCTCTGAGAGAGTTCTACAAGAAATATACAAGCGAAGAATGATATAGCATTGCGATAAGAAAAAGACCCATTGGTCTTTTTCTTATATATGCTTAGTTTAGTACTTTGCGATATCAATGATATTGATAATATAGTTTTTATGCATCCAAGAACGGAACAAAAAATCAATTGATGACAATAGCTTTGTCCGGATAATCTGGAAGATTCCATATCTCCAACCGGATGAAATTGATCGAATGATAAATATAATCAGACTACAGCAGTGAAAAAAATGTCTGCACGCAGATGACACGTATGCAGACTTCGGTGGACCTGGCACAAGTGTGTTTCTTTGTAAGGGGCGTTATTGTGCTTTAAATTTGAATCTTGTTGAATTTCTTTCCGTGGCTGAATATGCAGAAAGACTTTGTTTATCAGGTCTATTTTCTTTCATATTCAGCGAATTATCTTGTTTTTATATTAAATAACGCAATTTTATGAAGAATATCATTGACTGCAGGCATAAACGTAGTGTATAGTTTCTGCTGTGTCAGGAGGACATCTTGAAAGAGATTCCGACAAACGATTCAGGACGTTGAAGTACTGGCATGTTATGAAATAGGTATCCGTATTTTTGTTCAAGAGCTTGCATATGGGAACTTCGGTTCTCATATGCAAGCCTTATTTTTCAGCTTTCATCAGTGCTTTTTATTCCGTTCCAGCAGTTCTTTCATTCTGGCTATCTGTTCGGCTTTCAGTTCTTCAGGGCTTTTCTCTTCGTTCTTGAACAGATCGGAAGGTATTTCTTCCAGGAAGCGGGAAGGAATGACAATTTTCTCTTCTCCTTCTCTGGATATTCTTGTATCTGCATAGTTGATGACAAGCTTTTCCTCGGCTCTTGTGATTGCTACATAGAAAAGCCTCCTCTCTTCATCGATATTCCTTGCGTTTTCTTCGAGAGAACGTGATGACGGGATGATATCATCTTCGATTCCTGCAAGATAGACGATTCTGAATTCAAGACCTTTTGATGCGTGCATGGTCATGAGGTTGACTTTGTTCCCATCATCTTCTTTTTCATCCCCTACAAGGGTCACAGCATTCAGATAATCTTTGAGCTCAGCTCCGTCATTCATCTCCAGATACCGTTTTACCCTGTTTTCCAGTATTTCGATGCCATGCATTCTGTAATCTACGGATTTGGGGCTGTCTGGAAATTCTTCTGAAAGCATTCCCCTGTAGTGGATATCCTCCACAATGCGGGATATGAGATTCGCAGGGGTGGAAGCGGATTTCCTCCATGTCTCCATCTGCCTGAGAAAAGCTTTGATATTCTCTTTTGTCTTCTCCTGCAGCGGAGAGGCTTCTCCTGTCATGGCTTCTGCTGCCTCATAAAGAGGAATTTTTCTCTCGTCTGCAGTATTCCTGAGTTTTTCTATTGTTGTTCGTCCGATACCACGTCTTGGAGTATTTATGATACGAAGCAGAGAGACATCATCGTGCTTGTTCAGCAGCGCTTTGAGGTAGCAGAGGATATCGCGGACTTCCCGTCTGTCAAAGAAGGATTGGCCTCCTGAGACCCGGACTGGGATATTCATCTCAGCAAAGACGTTTTCCAGTTCAGAGATCAGGGCATTGGTGCGGACAAGCACTCCGATATCTCCGTACCTGAGCTCTCGGATATTTCTCATCTCGCTTTTGATCTGCCCGCCGATCCAGTAAGCTTCTGCTTCGCTTGTCCTATGCCGTTTGATGGAAATAGCAGATCCAGAGCCTTCTTCTGTCCATAGCTTTTTGTCTTTTCTTTCTGTGTTGTGGATAATAAGGGCATTCGCTGCTGTGAGTATATTACCTGTGGATCTGTAGTTCCGTTCCAGCTTGAATTCCTTGCGCTCCGGAAAATCCTTCTCAAATGAGATTATATTCTCATAGTTTGCGCCCCTCCAGGAGTAGATGGACTGGTCATCGTCGCCGACGACAGCAATATTCCTGTATTTACTGGCTATCAGGGAAATCATGCGATACTGCAGGAGTGATGTATCCTGAAACTCATCTACCATGATGTATTTGTATCTTTCCTGTACAGCTTCAAGAATTCTTGGTTTTGATTCAAACAGTCTGACAGGAATCAGGATAAGATCGTCGAAATCGACAACGTTATATGCTTTCTGTGTCAGCAGCCATTCGCTGTAGATCTCCGCAATAGCTCCTGACGGATCCTGCAGCGTCTCACGTCCTGTTTTGAGATTGCTGAAGAATGAAAGGAGCGTGCGGACATTATAGTCTGGTATCTGGTAGCCGCAGCTGACAATGCAGTTTTTTATCAGGGCCTCGTTGTCATTGGTGTCATAAAGCGTGAAATCATTATGATAGCCGAGATGATGAATGTACTGCTTCAGTATTCCAAGCCCGAATGAATGGAATGTTGTGGCTGTCAGGTCTTTCAGCGGTTTTCCGACCAGAGCCTTGATTCTATCGCTCATCTCTTTCGCAGCTTTATTGGTAAAGGTCAGCGCAAGAATGTTCCTTTCATCAATCCCTTCTTCAAGCATGTGTGCAATACGGTAGGTTATCATGCGTGTCTTGCCAGAACCTGCTCCTGCGATAATGAGCAGGGGACCTTTGATTTCAGAGGCTGCTTCTGCTTGTTCTTTGTTGAGTACTTTGAAGAGATTGATTTTCTGCATACCGGACTAACTTCTCACAGAGAAGGGCTTCCCGTCAATAAGCTCTTTTCCAATTTATTCCCATGCTGAAATTTATTGTACACGTAGTGAATATTTGTTTTATGAACGTAGTATGATATAAAATCCTATCATTATGATATTGAATACATTATTAATCATATCATAATGATAGGAATAAAATATGGAAATTAGTAAAGTTCGTTATGAATCCAGCCTATGACTTTTCCAAGTATCCTGACACCATCGGTATCGGCATCTACAATGCGGACAGGATAATTCTTGTTCTCACTGATGATAGTGAGCTTATTCATCGGTCCATCGAATGAGAGACGTTTCACCATGATATCGCCAGCAAAAGCTATGACATAGATACCTTCACCTTTGATCATTCCCTTGGCGAAAATAACGAAATCTCCCGGATAGATATTGGCATCGACCATACTGTCTCCCTTTACTTCCGCGCTGACAAGTGTTGATTTGTCGAGTACGCTGCGTGCCATCGATTCAGGAATCTGGATGCGCTTGAGAGTGATACTGTCATCTGATAGAAAATCTTCACCATAACCTGCCGATATTTTCTGCGAAATGAATGGTATGGAGATTACACCTTCGGTTTCGGCCGTTGTCCCAAGTGCTGATTTCCAGCCAAGTATCTCCGAAGGTTCTGTATCGAGGACGCGAGCGAGATCTGCCATTCTGGAATATGGAATGTTCTCTATCTTTCCAGTTTCATATTTGAATATGGTCTGTTTTGTGGTTCCTATTGCTTTACCAAGTTCTTCCTGTGTCATCTTCTTCTGCTCACGCAATTCTCTGATTCTGTCACCTAGTGTATTCATATTGTAACCTCAGAAGTTATAATAACAGATAAGCTATAACTTTAAAAGAAAAATCTTGATAGTTTACCGGATATCTGATGTTCTTCCTTTTTTCTGAATCATGATTTCATGAGTCAATCACTTCGGTTGTAATGCAAGTAAGCAGTATTTGTGTGAAACTTCGAATGAATGAATATTTTGCCCCCCCCACTGAAAATGAAAAGCCTCTGTGGCGGTTTTAAAGAGATATGGAGGGGCATTATGGTCAATTCGTGATTGATTGCCTGTATTATGCATAATTACCTTAGGCTTTGATATCAACCAGATGCTATCTCTCCTCGAAGTCCTTGGTAATCTTGTCACACCAATTTTCTTTGATATCTCCAGTTTCCCTTAGCGTGCAGAGTGCAGATCCGACAGCTTCGAAATTAATTGAGATTCCTCTGTGGTCTGCATTGTAGTTTGCTGCTCTGTCTTTATATATTCCAAGGCTGCTGGCTGTCTCTGTTGCATCTATGTTAGCTCCGAGAAATATGAACTCCCATCCGGAGTTTTTTCTTCTGCTACGTATCATCTTCTGCACCTTATGATACGAGAATTCGCGACTTGAGTTCTCGGCTCCGTCTGTGATGATGACGAATACGGTATGGGCAGGCTTATTTTCCATATTCTTCTGCCTTTTATGTACTGTGGCAATGGTTGTTCCAACAGCATCGAGAAGGGCAGTACAGCCTCCTGCTATGTAGTCCATCCTTGTCATCGGATCTATGCTCCTTATGCTCCTGTCATCATGTAACCAGCTGATTACGGAATCAAAGAGGACCGTCGTCACTGTCGCTTCTCCGGGGAGTCCTCTTTGCTTTTCGATCATGGAATTGAAGCCTCCGATTGTGTCATCCTCAAGCCCTGCCATCGATCCGCTCTTGTCCAGTATGAATACCATCTCGGTCTTTGCCATATCTTTCCTCCTAACAATAAATCCCATAACATGGGGTTATAAACGATATAATTGATGGGACTGAGGACGACATATCTTCTAAGCCTAGAGCTTCATCAGGAGTCTGTCCCAGTTCCCTTTCAATCCCTATTG
>CALXLB010000038.1 GCA_944389085.1 uncultured Spirochaetaceae bacterium | reverse complement strand
TTTTTTTTTTTTTTTTCTTGTGGCATTCATGGGAGGTGTGCTGGCACTCTTGCTTGTCTTTGCCATTGCAGCGCTGGTTGGAACGAGGACATCCTCTTCTGCGCTTATTCTTGCAGGAATTGCTGTCAATGCGCTTTTCAATGCCCTCATCAGTACAATAAGCTCTCTGGATCCGGAAGTGATGAGTTCCTACAGCGCATTCTCTATAGGAGGATTTGCTTCTGTTCAGGTCTCTTCACTCATTGTTCCAGCTGTAATTATCGCTGTATCTGCTGTGATGGTTTTCATCTTTGCCGGATTGATGGATACGATAAAGCTCGGAGATGAGATTGTCTCTTCCATGGGGTATCATCCGGCAAGAATCAGGGCAGTACTTGCAATACTGGCAGCTTTGCTTGCTGCAAGTGCTGTCTCGTTTTCGGGATTGCTGGGCTTTGTAGGTCTTGTTACACCGCATCTGGCTTCTTATCTATGTTCATCCCGGAGCCGCAGGACTGCGTTTATTACAGTGCTGGCTGGAATGGATCTGGTTCTGCTTTCCGATCTGCTTGCACGTACTGTGATAATGCCGGGAGAACTTCCTGCTGGAGTCTTCATGGCTGCAGTTGGTGTACCTTTCTTCATCTTCCTTCTTATAAGGAGGGCTCGACGATGATTTCAGTAAAAGGTCTGACGGTAAAGGCAGGGAAGAAGATACTCCTGGATAATCTCTCCTTTGATCTGGAGGAAGGAAGAATCTATGCACTTCTTGGTGAGAATGGAAGCGGCAAGACTACGCTTCTGAGGACACTTTCATCATCTGTACGAGACTATTCAGGTTCCATCACTTTCTCTGGAAAGGAACTGAGGAACACTTCACGCAGAGAACGTGAGGAGTTTCATTCATTGCTGCCCCAGACGCTTCCCTTTGCAGATATCACAGTATCTTCGCTGCTTGATATCTATCCGGATGGAAATACAATTCTCTCTTCTTTTGGCCTGGAGAATCTTATGAATGAACGTCTTACAATACTCTCGGGCGGGGAGCGTGAGATGGTCTTTCTATCATTTGTACTCTCCAGAAAGACGATGCTTTATGCTTTCGATGAACCTGAGGCTAATCTGGATATACGCTACAGAAGAGTCTTTGAAAGAGAGATTGAGAAGCTGAAAGCGATGGGAAAGATTGTCATTGTTTCTTTTCATGATATTTCAAGAGCACTTGATGTAGCTGATTCTGTCATAACGCTATCTTCCGGTCGTCTGGAAAGTATGGAAAGCAAGTCAGACTTTATGAGCGGTGAGACTGCTGAGAGGGTATTCGGTCTCAGAAAGAGAGTGCTATTTGCTTCCGATGGTACGGAGAAGGTCGAGTTTTTCTAACAGTGCCATGAAATGCTCTTCGAAAATCAATGCAAATTCATCTGAGAGCGAGAGAATGCTTTCATTCTGATAAACCACATGTGTTCCGGCCCCCTGTATCGCAGGTATGAGATTTTCTTTTATGTCATGGTTTGCATGATGACCGATTGTCAGCAGAAAGGGATGAATGATGATTTCCTCTGCTTTTTCAGCTGCTTCAGGAGTGAATTTCCCTTCTCCTTTAAGTGTCACGATATGTATATCATCACGCAGCCTGGCATTTATTGCATCATACTCCCTAATTCTTTCTCCTTCACAGCCATGAGCAACTAAAATATGCTTCCTGCCATTTCCCCTCTCAAGAAGATTGTTCAGCAAAACTGCTATGCGTTCCGTGTCAGAAAAGGAGGAAAGAAGAGGTTCTCCTGTTGGTCTGGAGAAGGAGAGTAATTTCCTGTATTCATGTCCTTTCTGAATCAGGAGAGGCATTATGGCAGTATCTTTTTCCTTTTCGATTATCTCTTCCAGTTCTTTACCTTCAGAGATGTGTGAGAGATAAGCTGTTTCCGTTTCAACGGGAGAGAGGGCAATGAGCCTCTCTTCTAGGTTTTTCATCTCTTCTGATATACATCTGGAACCAAATGAAACAAGAATAACTTTCATCTAATCTCCTCTTATTGATAATTTAACACAGCTGTGCTAAGACTTCCCGCTATGGCTACAGATTTGACAGAAGGAAGACCATTTCCAGTTATTCTGAAATTCTCTCTGCCTGTGATAGGCGGAAATCTTTTCCAGCTTTTCTATACGTTAGCTGATACCATCATAGTTGGCCAGACGATAGGTGAGAATGCACTGGCTGCGGTCGGTGCAACAACAGTCTTTGTCTATTTCATACTCTGTTTCATTCAGGGTATGACCAATGGATTCTCAATCATCCTGGCGAAATGTATTGGAGCAAAGGACGAAGAAGCTGCGCGAGGCAATATTGTAGCTTCATTTTATATTTCGCTTGTATTTTCACTTGTAGTGACAATCATTACCTGTGTTCTTGCCAGAGATGTAATCAGAATAATGAAAGTTCCTGCAGAGATTGCAGAAGAGGCGGAGATATATCTCTTTGTCGTTCTTGCAGGAACCGGAGCGACTGTTCTTTACAATCTCATCTCCAATATTCTCAGGGCAATGGGAGATAGCCGCTTGCCTCTGGTCTTCCTTGTTCTTTCCTCTCTGCTGAATATCGTGCTTGATATTGTATTCATTGTTCCTTTCGGAATGGGGGTTGGGGGAGCGGCACTTGCTACAGTACTTTCTCAGCTGCTTTCCGCTATACTATCAATCATTGCAGGTATGAGAAAGTATAAGCTGCTTGTTCTTGCAAAGAGTGATTTCATAAACGGCAGAAAATATATTGTCAGCAATTTACGGCTTGGTGCTGTAATGGGTTTTCAGATGTCTGTGATGTGCATCGGCCAGATCGTGATGCAGTCGTGTGTGAATAATCTGGGGACGGAGGCTATTGCAGGCTATACGGCAGCAACTAAGGTCGACCAGCTTTCTGTTCTCGTCAACAATGCTTTCATCACAGCAATAGCAGCTTATGTAGCCCAGAATCTAGGGGCTGGAAAGATAGATAGAATAAGAAAGGGGGTATGGACCTCTCTAGCTCTGACAGAAGCTGTTGATGTGCTGATGATTCTCATAATCCTTCTGATAATGCCATTCATTGTTCCTGCTTTTGTTTCTTCTCCTTCTCCTGCGGTCTTTGAGTATTGCAGGACTTTCTTCTTCATTACCTTGCCATTCTATCCTGTACTTGGGCTTCTCTGTGTGTATCGAACAGCTGTGCAGTCTCTGGGAAGTACCTGGGCTCCATTTATAGCTTGTATTGTGGAACTGGTGGCAAGATGTTCAGCATCACTTATTCTTGGTATGTATATAGGATACGAAGGGATTGTGTTCTCCACTCCTTTGGCATGGCTTGGAGCTATCTCTGTGGTGATTCCTGTCTATGCTTGGATGATGAATGGTGAAAAGACTGGCAAAGTAAGGCTGATGAATTGATTTCACTATGCCGGAGAATTTTCAGATGCTATCATCTTGGTATGAAAAAACTGTTTGCTGGAGCTATGCTCCTTTTGGTTTTGCTCACCAGTGCGTTTGCTACTGCTGATTTAGCGTTGCCTTTGTTCTCAATTCCTGCGTTCATGTACGATGGAATGGGGGAAGAACAGATTTACAAGGCTTTGAATGGCGATGACGCTCTTGCGTTGCTTGCTATTCCGATGCTCTCAGAAAGCGATGTTGGAATAGCTGATTTCGTATCAGGAAGCAGTTCTGATATAGCTTCATCCTTGTTCTCTTTGCTTTTCTCTCTGATGCCTCTGAATTCCATTAACTGCCATGCAGCGACTGGAACCATAACAGTCACGCCAGCATTTACAGAAGGTAAGGTTGAGGCTGCTATCACTGTTGATTATGATAATGTCTCCATTGTTTATGATGATGGAACAGAGCCATATGTTTCTGTAATCGATGGATCGTTGACCGCTTCCATCAGCCTTTCTGATGATTCTCTTTTTACCATTTCATTGATTCCTGAGGACCTTTCTTTCGACGATGAGATATTCACAGAGAGCATTGTGATTGCAGCTGACTTCGACTCAGAAACAGCAGATTACTATCTTGCAAATATAGGGCTGAATACAGAAATCGCTAGATATATCACATCAGAGCTTATTGCTGAATCCATGCAGGATATGAGCGATGAAGATCTGTCACTGCTTGAATCCATGACAGGAGTCGAGGCTGAGGATGTCTTCACTGCAGATGGTGTTGTGAATCTGTTCAGCAGCTTTGATATGCTTGATCTGCTTGATTGCATTTCCTTCTTTGTCTTTACGATGGATTCGGTCGATGAGATGGCAATGCTTTCTGTAATTGAGCCATATGTGATTATCGGCGGAGTCAGAACAGAAATGGATCTTTTCTCCATGATCGGTGCTTTGGAGCTGCTGGGGTCTCTATAATGCTGGAAGGTGTCAGGGGCGCTATATTCGATCTTGACGGTACGCTTCTCGATACAGCATCCCTCTGGAATAAGCTGGATGCAGAATTCCTTTCAAATCACGGCCTTGTTCCTTCTTCAGAGTATCTGGAGCGGATCGATAATATGAGTTTCAGAGAGGCGGCGGAGTATACCGTCTCTCATTTTTCCATGTCTGAGAATGCAGATGAAATACTTGCCGAATGGAAGTTCATGGCACGGAAAGAATATGCGAAAGTTAAGCTGAAAGATGGAAGCAGGGATTTCCTTCTCTTTCTGAAAGAACGCTCAGTGAATCTGGCTGTTGCAACCGATCTTGCAAGAGAGGATGCTGAGAATGCACTGAAGGCCAATGATGTCTTCCATCTCTTTCAGACTGTCATTACCACTGAGGAATGCGGAAGGGACAAGCATTATCCTGACGTCTATCTTCAGGCCGCAGCCGCTCTTTCACTGAAGATTTCGGAGTGCATTGTCTTTGAAGATCAGGCAATGGGTATAGAGAGTGCTTGTAAAGCAGGGTTCCGTACTGTTCAGATTTCGGAAAGGAATGGAGAAAGTCCCGCTGATTATATTATCTCTTCCTTTACCGAGCTGCTTGGAATTAGAATGGATGTATGAATTCTCTTTTTGCGGAAGCTGCTGAACTGGAACGGCTTAATCTTCCATTTGCCATTGTGACTATTACAGCTACAAGCGGTATCACACCACGCAAGAGCGGGCGCATGCTTGTCACTGAAAGCGGTTCCATTGTCTCTACGATAGGAGGTCATCAGGTTGAGAGACTAGCCAGAGATGAGGCTGTGGAAGCTATAAGGGAAAGAAAAGGAAGGGAAATATCCGTTAATTCCGGCAGAGGTTTGATGAAGCTTATGATTGATGTTGTGAAAGAGCCGAGACGTGCATTTGTTATAGGGTATGGGCATGTGGGAGAAGCTGTTGCAGCTGTTCTCCATTCTCTTGGATTTGCTATCTATATTTATGATATCCGCAGTGCGGATTGTCCTTTTGCAGCAGAAATCCATACAGCAGAGAGCTGGAAGGAATTGCTTTCAGGGCTTTCTCTTGATTCATATTCTGCACTTGTGATTACAACACATGACAGCAGTGAGATCCTTTCCCTTATCGATTATTCCCATGCCTTCTATGTCGGAATTCTTTCCTCACGTTCACGTGTGATTCCAAAGAAGGGAATCTCTGTACCTATGGGGCTCGATATAGGGGCAGAGACACCGGAAGAGATGGCTGTCTCTGTCGGTGCGGAAATCCTGATGAAGTATAAGAAGCGGTGCGGAATTCCTGAAAGCGAAAGAAGAAGACGTCTTATAATCGTCCGCGGGGCCGGTGATCTGGCTACAGGTGTCATCATCCGTCTTAAACGAGCCGGTTACGATGTACTTGCTCTGGAGACAGCACAGCCGACCCAGGTAAGGCGGAACGTGAGCTTTGCAGAGGCTGTTTATGAGAAAGAGCATGCTGTTGATGGAATCCGTGCCGTTCTCATAGAAAGAGCTGAGGATGCGTTCCGCGCCTTCGATGAGGATGCTGTTCCTGTCCTTGTGGATCCTGAAGCGAAAGCAGTTTCTCTGCTTCACCCCGGTGTCGTGATTGATGCCATTATTGCCAAGAAGAATCTTGGTACCCGTGCTGATATGGCACCGCTTGTTATCGCGCTCGGGCCTGGCTTTACTGCTCCTGAGGACGCGGATGCTGTAATTGAGACCCAGCGGGGTCATAATCTTGGAAGAGTCATCAGAGAAGGAAGTGCCGCCCCTAATACAGGTATACCCGGGAATATCGCGGGATATGCTTCAGAGAGAGTCATCAGAAGCAATGCTGAAGGGGTCTTCCGTGGTATACGTACCTTCGGTGATCTTGTCAGAAAAGGTGAGACAGTCGCATATGTCGGGGAGAAAGAGCAGAAGAGCGAGATTGATGGAATGGTGCGCGGTATGCTCCGCTCAGGGCTTTACGTTACAGAAGGCTTCAAGATTGCAGACATTGATCCACGGGGGGAGAAGGCTGAATACAGAACGCCGTCAGATAAAGCTATGGCTATCGCTGGCGGCGTTCTTGAAGTCGTTGATTCGTTCTTTGCTGAAATCTAATCGAGCCTCTGAGGTTCTTTCAGCATTGTGCGGATGTAGTCTTCGTAAGTCTCATTCCGCCTTATTCTGTATATGCCATCATCGAGAATCAGATACTCTGCATGTCTGAGTTTTGCATTGTAGTTGAATCCCATGGAGTGTCCATGTGCTCCTGTGTCATGGATTATGAGTATGTCTCCCTTCTCTATCGCTGGCAATGTACGCTGGACAGCGAATTTGTCATTGTTCTCACAGAGCGATCCTGTCACATCATAAACGTGATCAGCTTTCTCCTTCTCCTTTCCTGAGACAGTAATATGATGGTATGCCCCATACATTCCAGGTCTCATCAGATCGGCCATGGAGGCATCGAGTCCGACATAATCCCTGTATTTGTGTTCTACATGCTGCACCCGCGATACAAGGTAGCCATATGGTCCCGTGATGGTTCTGCCGCATTCAAAAGAAAGTCTGACTGGTCCAAGGTTCTTCTTCTCAATCATTTCTTCATACAGAGTTCTTATCTTTTCTGAAAGGCTGTAGAAGGAGATCTCCTTATCTTCTGGACGGTAAGGAATTCCGATTCCTCCTCCCAGATCGAGCTGTGAAATCCTGATACCAGCTTTCTGCTTGATTTCATCGACAAGTGTGAAGAGCATTCTCGCTGTTTCTACGATGTAATCCTCATTCAGCTCATTGGAGGCGACCATGGTGTGGAGCATGAAGTTCTTAACTCCAAGTTCTTTTGCCCTCTGATAGCAGCCAATCAGCTGTGAATGCGTGACACCGTATTTCGCTTCCACTGGATTGCCGATGATGGCATTGCCTGTCCGCTCGGAGCCTGGATTGTATCTGAATGAGATGGTCTCAGGCAGTTTCCCGTTGAGGCGGAGAATGTCGGAGATATATGACTCATCGTCCAGATTGAGAATCACTTCCATGTCGAGAGCGGCTAAGAATTCCTCGTCCGATGTATCATTGGATGAAAACATGATCTTCTCTGCAGGAATCCCAGCCTCCCTTGCCAGCAGAAGTTCTGGAAGCGATGAGCAGTCTGCCCCGAAGCCTGCACTGTGAAGCAGGCGGAGTATGTTTATATTAGGTAATGCCTTGACTGCAAAGTAGTTGATGAACACCGGAGTCCAGGAAAAAGCCTCGAGCATGCTTTCCGCTCTTTTCCTGATTGCTCTGCCATCATAGATATGGAAAGGAGTACCATGTTTCTCGGCAAATGCTTTCAGTTCTGGTGCGGAAAGCGGAAATGTCTTCTCGCTCATAGATTCTCCTTGATTGAAGCAACAGCCTCTTCGATGTTCTCTCTGTGCCCATATGCGGAGATTCTCACAAATCCTTCTCCCTTCTTTCCGAATCCTGAACCTGGAGTGACAGCTGTATGGGTTTTATCGAGAAGGAAATCGAAGAAGTCCCAGCTGGACATTCCATCAGGGCACTTCGTCCAGATATATGGACTGTTGATACCGCCATAGCATTCAAGTCCAATCTCAGATAGGCCAGTACGGATGATTTCAGCATTCTTCTTGTAGTATCCGACAAGATCGAGGCATTCCTTCCTCCCTTGAGGAGAGAGTGCCGCGATACCGCCGCTCTGTGCGATGTTGGAAGCCCCGTTGAAGAATGTACACTGCCTTCTGTTCCATAGTCTGTGTACTGTCTCATCGCCATAAAGATGTTCTGGTACTATTGTCCAGCCAAGTCTTACACCAGTGAAACCTGCGTTTTTGGAAAAAGAACCGATTTCAATTGCACAGTCCTCCGCACCTTCTATTTCATAGATGGAGTGAGGAATTCCTTCACTCTCTATGTAATCTGAGTATGCACTGTCAAAGATGATGATTGCTTTTTCCCTGTGTGCATAATCAACAAAGGCTTTAAGCTCATCCTTTGTGGCGACAGCTCCTGTTGGATTGTTCGGGAAACACAGATAGATTAGATCTGCATGTTCTGCTGGAGGAACCGCGACAAAACCGTTTGAAGCATCGCAGGGCATGTAGACTATTCCCCTGTATCCTCCGTTCTCGTATTCTCCTGTGTGTCCGCCTGCGACAGATGAATCGACATAGACAGGGTAGGCGGGGTCCTGGATGGCTGGAATAGCAGAAGCGGAGAATATTGACTGGATGTTTGCAGCATCGCTTTTCGCTCCATCAGAGACAAAGAAAGCCGAAACGGGCATGGAGACACCATATTCCTTCTGATAATGCTCCCTGAGGGCCTCCCTCAATGGCCTGTCTCCCTGTTCATCGCCATAGCCGGTATAAGTCTCTCTTGATGAGAGTAAATCAATCTTTTCATGCATTGCTCTGGCAATTGCCTGAGGCAGAGCTTCTGTTGTATTGCCGATGCTCAGTCTTAGGACTTTCTCTCCCGGATTCTTCTGCTGCCATGCATCTATTCTTCTTGCGACTTCCGGGAAGAGATAACCTGCCTGAAGACGCATGAATGATTCGCTTACCTTAGCCATTCTGACCTCCTTTTTCTTCCATCATCCTATCGACAACTGCAAACAGCTCTTCCCTGTGCTTGGAAGATTCCAGAGGACACATCGGAAGACGGAATGATTCACGGCACCATCCGAAGCGTGCCATTGCTGTCTTGATCGGGATGGGATTGGTTTCGATGAAGCAGGCTTTGAAGAATGGAGCAAACCATCTTTCAAGTCTGTCAGCTTCATTCCAGTTGCCTTCAAGTGCGGCATGTGTCATCGTAACCATCTCATGTGGAAACAGATTTGAAGCTACAGAGATAACTCCATCTCCTCCTTCTCTGATAAGTTCTATGGCAAGATTGTCATCTCCGGAGAGAACAGAGAAGCCATCTGCAGTAGCTGCTATGACAGCTTTCATCTGTTCAATGGAGCCGGAAGCTTCTTTGACAGCTACGATGTTTGGACATTCCTCTGCAAGATTCACCAGTGTCTCAGTCTCTATGTTGACTCCTGTCCTTCCTTTTATGTTGTAGAGGATGCAGGGAATCTTCACAGAGTTCGCTATTGCTTTGAAGTGAAGATAGAGTCCTTTCTGTGTCGGTTTGTTGTAATAGGGATTCACCAGAAGCACTGCATCTGCTCCTGAGTCTTCCGCATGCTGTGAGAGCCTGATTGCCTCTGTTGTGCAGTTTGAGCCTGTACCGGCAATGACAGGGACTCTGCCGTCTGCATACTTTATCGTCTGAGCAATGACCCTGTCATGTTCCTCATGAGAGAGGGTGGGGCTTTCTCCCGTAGTGCCACAAGGTACCAGCCCATCTATACCTGCTTCTATCTGCTGATTTACAATTCTTTCCAGACTTTTGTAATCTACTGTGCCAAGATCTGTGAATGGGGTAATGAGTGCTGTATAGACTCCGCTGAAATCAATCATGAGAACCTCCTGGATTTGAGATGAAATCATCCATTGTATAGAAACCTGGTGGACATGTGATAATCCACTCTGCAGCTTTTATTGCACCAGATGCAAAGCCGTTTCTGTTTCTTGCTGTATGCGTGATAGTGATTGTGTCCGAGTCACTGTCGAGGGTAAGACTGTGCTCTCCTGGAACAGAACCGACACGGAGAGAAGAAATCTGCAATTGGTTGTCTCTGATCTTTCCTTCAGGATTCCCTGCAACAATCTCGTTCTTTCTTCCAAGCACGCTGATAAGCGCATCTGCTGCCATCAGAGCAGTCCCTGATGGGGAATCGGCCTTGTTTCTATGATGTATTTCCGTGATTGCGGCATCGTAGGATGGGAGGGAATTCACCAGTTCTCCTGCTTTCTTCACCAGTGATATGAATAGTGATACCCCGATGGAGAAATTCCCGGATGTGATGATTGGTGCAGATGGAGACTGGAGATCGTCAAAGCTTGCACCTGTTGTTCCGATTACTGCAGGCATACCGATTTCAATGTATCGTTTTACATTCTCACGTACTGCATCAGATGTAGTGAAATCTATTACCACATCTGCAACTTCCCGATTCAGTTCATCAATCCTGCTGTTTGTTATTTCTGCGTTCTGGCTGAAAGGGTCGATCACAGCTGTGATCTGATGCTTTCCCTCTTCTCTGAGCATGCTGTAGATAAGCTTGCCCATTCTTCCATAGCCGGATATAGCGATTCTCATATACGCTCCTTGGCTGGAAGATAACAGATAATAACAATAATGTCTATATTATAACATTAAGTTATTATAATAACATTATTGCTTTTCTTTGACCTTGGAAAAGATGAAAAGCCGTCCTGCAAGATAGTTACAAAGACCCATGACAAGGTTTGAGATGAATTTCCAGAGTGTATGATTCCAGTCCATGATATCCACAGCGATGAACATGATGATGATATCAAGTACACCGCTGGCTGCACGGCAGAGATAGAAGGAGATGAGCTGGGAAAGTATGCTGTGTTTTTCCTTTGTTCCCTTTACGCGGAAGACAATGTATTTGTTTGTGAAGAATGCAAAGGTGACTGCAAGGAACCATGAGAGGGCGACGCTTATTGTATTGATAAGGCCGATGTGTGCGTACAGAAGCTCATAGCTGAGCATGTTTACCAGCGTTGCCATGGTACCGAATATACAGTAGATGAAGAAGTCTTTATGAAGTTTCACGACCCTATTATATAAAAGGTGCTATGATGTGACCATGAAGCTTTTGGTTATAAATCCTGGTTCGACTTCTACGAAAGTCAGTGTTTTTGATGATGATGCAGAGATTTTCACAGAAAGTGTTTTCCATGATGCCCCTCTATTGCTCTCTTTTTCTACGACAAATGATCAGATGGCATTCAGAAAAAAGGTAGTACTGGATTTATTAGCTGAAAACGGGTTGAGAATTGAGGATATAGATGTCTTCATTGGCAGAGGGGGCTGTGCTTACTCCCAGAGAGAAGGGGTGATGGTCATCGACAGAAAGCTCTATGAAGATACAAGAGATGACAAGGGCGGAAGCGATCATCCTGCGAAGCTTGGTGTTATGATGGCGTATGAGTGGGGGACTGAATACGCAAAGCCGATGTATACAGTCAATCCGACCAATGTCGATGAGTTTTCCGATCTGGCACGGATTACGGGGCTGAAAGGAATTTACAGACGTGCACAGTCCCATGTGCTGAATCAGAAGGGAGTTGCAAGACTCTATGCTTCTTCTATTGGCAAAAAGTATGAGGAGCTTTCGCTTATTGTCTGTCATATAGATGGTGGAATCACGATTTCCGCACATAAGAATGGCAGGATGATTGATGGTACGGAAGGCGCGGGAGGCGATGGTCCTTTCACGCCTACAAGGCTTGGAAGCATCCCGCTGATGGAAACAGCGAAGTTCCTGGAGTCTCATGCTCCTGCTGAGTTGGAGGCTATGTGCTCACGCTCAGGCGGTTTTGTCAGCCATTTCGGTACATCTGACTCCAATGCTGTTCATAAAATGGTGGAAAAAGGAGATGAGCATGCCTCTCTTGTCTGGCAGGCAATGATTTACCAGATAGCTAAGTCTATCGGATCGATGGCTGTTGTCCTCTGTGGAAGCGTTGACCGGATTATCCTTACCGGTGGCCTTGTAAGATTTTCTGATATTGTCTCGGGAGTCAGGAGGCGGACAGAGTGGATTGCCCCTCTTTCTATCTACCCCGGAGAGGTGGAACAGGAAGAGATGATGAGAGAGGTGATGAAAGTGCTCAGAGGGGAGACAGAGGCCCATATCTATACAGGGGAGCCTGTTTTCAGCGGTTTTCCCTGGGATAATTCATGATTTTCCGTCACATCTGTTGATGTTTGTCTCAAGTTGTTGCGTTTTGTTCTTTTCCTGTGATTTTCCTGTGTTAAGATAAAAACAAGAGGTAAGGCTTTGGAAAACAGGTGCGCAATAGAAATGAAAGGCATTACCAAGTGCTTCGGACAGGTTGTTGCCAATGACAGTATTGACCTCAGCATAAACCGTGGTGAAATCCTTGCACTCCTCGGTGAGAACGGGAGTGGCAAGACAACGCTTATGAATATGCTTTCAGGTATCTATCAGCCGGATGATGGCAGGATACTCAAGGATGGAGAGGAAATCTACATCCATTCGCCACGCGAAGCTTATGGATTCGGCATTGGAATGATTCATCAGCACTATAAGCTGATAGAAGTCTTCACGGCAGCACAGAACGTCATACTTGGTCTCAATGATGGCAGAATGGATCTTAAAGCTGCTAATGAGAAGGTTAGGTCAATCTGCCAGCGCTATGGCTTTGAAATCAATCCTGAAGAGAAGGTCTATGATATGTCTGTTTCCCAGAAGCAGACCGTCGAGATCGTCAAAGTGCTATATCGCGGCGCGGAAATTCTCATCCTTGATGAGCCAACGGCGGTACTCACACCGCAGGAGACAAAGAAACTTTTTGCTGTTCTCGAGAATATGAAGAAGGATGGCAAGGCCATTGTCATAATCACTCATAAGCTCAATGAGGTCATGGAGGTTTCCGATAAAGTCGCTGTACTCAGAAAGGGTAAATACATCGGTACAGTGAACACAGCAGAGACCTCTCCGCAGGCTCTGACTGATATGATGGTTGGCCGTGCTGTCACGCTCAATATCGATCGGCCCAAATATGATAATCCTAAGAAGAAGCTTGTCATTGAGAATCTTACCTGTCTTGATGAAGAAGGGGTAAAGAAGCTCGATAGTGTCTCTTTCACGGCATATACAGGAGAGATACTTGGAGTTGCCGGCATTTCGGGTTCCGGGCAGAAAGAGCTTCTGGAAGCTATTGCAGGTCTTTATCCTATCAAAGAAGGGAGTATCAGACTTGTTGGGAATGATGGCAGCGAGAAAGAGATCGTGGGCCTGACTCCGAAGAAGATCCGGCAGACTGGTATCGGTATGGCTTTCGTTCCTGAAGACAGGCTCGGTATGGGGCTTGTAGGGTCAATGGGCATGACGGGCAATATGCTTCTCCGGTCCTGGAAGAAAGGCAAAGGCATTCTTGTCAGGAAGAAAGAGCCTTCTGAGCTGGCAGAGAAGGTGCTTGAAGAGCTGGAGGTCGTCACTCCTGATATAAATTTCCCTGTCCGCAGATTGTCTGGTGGCAATGTTCAGAAGGTTCTTGTCGGACGTGAAATCGCCAGTGAACCAGAGGTTCTGATGACAGCCTATGCAGTCCGCGGCCTCGATATAAACACATCCTATACAATCTACAACCTTCTGACAGAGGAGAAAATGCGGGGAGCGGCTGTGCTTTATGTCGGAGAGGATCTGGATGTCCTTCTTGAACTTGCCGATCGCATTGTCGTGCTCTGCGGCGGTCAGGTTGCTGGCACAGTCGATGCCAGAACTGCTACAAAGGAAGAAATCGGATTGATGATGACTCAGTTCAATACAAAGGAGGGGGAATAATGGCAGCAGAGAAAACTCCTTTGATCAGACTGGCAAAGCGCACAGAGATGAAGCGCAGCAGTATGTGGATGATCCGTGTCGGTTCCATCCTTGTTGCGCTCCTTCTGGGATGCCTGCCAATGATACTTACGGCAACCAACCCTTTTTCAGCATATGGTGTCATAATCCAGGGCTCTCTTTCCCGCCCTGTTTATCTTAAGCAGACAATCAGGACTGCTATCCCGCTTCTGGGATGCGCACTGGCTATTGCTCCATGCTTCAAGATGAAGTTCTGGAATATCGGAGCTGAGGGGCAGATTACAATGGGCGCTGTCGCTGCTACCTACTTTGCTCTCTTCTGGCATGATAGGATCCCGCATGTTCCTTTGTTGCTCATAATGGCATTTACCGCTGCAATCGCAGGTGGCCTCTGGGCTTTGATTCCAGCTTTCTTCAAAGCAAGGTTCAATACAAATGAAACGCTTTTCACGCTGATGATGAACTATATAGCCATAGGCATCGTCGCATGGCTTCAAGGTGGTCCATGGGAAGGCAGAAAGGGCTCACAGCTTATTCCTATGTTCTCTGATTCAGCTCGTCTTCCGACGGTTTTCGGTGTCAACTGCGGCTGGATTATTGCTCTTGTACTTGTTGTCCTGATGTATATCTATATGAATAAGACAAAGCAGGGCTATGAGATTGCCGTCATCGGTGACAGTGTCAATACAGCCCGCTATGCTGGTATGAACGTTGGCTGGATTATCATGCGTACGATGTTCATCTCCGGAGCCATCAGCGGTATTGTCGGCTTCATTATCGTATCGGGTGCTAACTTCACGCTCTACAGCGGTGTTGCCGATGGAGTCGGGTTCACGTCAATCACCGTTGCCTGGCTTTCCCAGCTTAATTCCTTTGCCATGATAGTCATTTCCATGATTCTCGCTGTACTGGAAAAAGGTTCCAATACGCTTCAGACAAGGATGTCGGTACCGGCATCTATTGCTGATATCATCACAGGTATACTGCTCTTCTGCATGCTCAGCTGTGAATTCTTCATCAATTACAAGCTGATCTTCCGCCATAAGGAGAACAAGGAGGAGGGTGTATGATGTCTACGATTATCGCACTCATTGTCGCTGCTGTTACATTCGGCACTGTTCTGATGTATGGAACGCTGGGAGAGATCCTCACAGAGAAATCAGGTAACCTCAATCTTGGTGTCGAAGGTATTATGTACATGGGCGGTGCTTTCGGCTTGGCTGGAGCTTTCTATTATGAGAAAGCAGCGGGAGCTGCAGCCAGTGGCCCTGCCGCTATCATAATAGCAATCCTGGCAGCTTTCGCAGCTGGTATGGCAGCGTCAGCCATATACAGCTTCCTGACCATCACGCTCAGGGCTAATCAGAATGTTACCGGTCTTGCTCTCTCCATCTTCGGAACAGGTATCGGTCAGTTTGTCGGAGAGTTCATGAGGGTAAGTGAAGGAGGCTATGTAGCACTTAGCAATAACCTCAAGGAAGCTTTTTCCGCGACGATTTTCCCGAAGGTATTCGTGAATATACCGGTGATTGGAAATATCCTGTTCTCGCATACTGTCTTCTTTTATCTTGCAATCGTAGTCGCAGTACTGATGTATCTCTTCCTGAAGAAGACTAAGTGGGGTATGTATCTGACAGCTGTAGGAGAATCTCCTTCCACATCCGATGCCGCTGGTATCAATATTGTGAAGTACAAGTATCTGGCAACAATCATCGGTGGTGGCATTTCAGCAATCGGTGGTATGGTCTATATCATGACTACAGCTGGCTGTGTCTGGAACCATGAAGGGCTTTCCGGTGTAGGCTGGCTTGCTGTTGCTCTTGTCATTTTCTGTATGTGGAGGCCTCTCAACGCAATCTGGGGATCTGTACTCTTCGGGGCAATGATGATCATGTACCTGAGAGTTGCAATCCCATTCATCCCTACAGAGCTCTATAAGATTCTGCCATATATAGTGACTGTCATAGTACTTGTTCTGACAAGTATGAAGAACAGCCGTGATAAACAGCCGCCAGCTTCTCTGGGCAATAATTACTTCAGAGAAGAGAGGTGATACAAGGGAGGGAAATCCCTATCTGAAATTGTATGATTGTCCATTTTTATTTCGGATTTTTTCATACAGCAGAGGCTTTTATTGATTGCTTATCATGAAACTTCTGTTAAAATCAGATTAAGGTTTCCTGATTCATAGAGACCAATAAAGGAGAGTGTATGAAAAAATTATTCTCAGTACTTATCGTTCTTATGCTTCTGACCGGTTTCGTCTTTGCAGCAGGCTCGGCAGAGAAAGCAACGACTGCATCCGACCCTAATACAGTTAAAGTCGGTCTTCTGTGTATCGGAGACGAAAACGACCAGGGTTATACTTACAACTTCATCAGAGGCCGCGATGAAGCTACAGAGATGCTTGCAGCAGATGGCATTACAGTCGAGTGGGTGACAAAGTTCAACATCGGTGAAGACGCAACATGTACAGATGCCAACATCGAAGCTGCAGAGGAAGGCTGCCAGATCATCATCAATAACAGCTATGGTTTCGAGCCTTTCATGCTGGAAGTTGTAGATGATTATCCAGAGATTGAGTTCATCAGCTGCACGAACTGCGCTTCCGTATTCGATGGAAGAGATAATACACACAATGCATTCGCTGATATCTATGAAGGCAGATACATCGCTGGTGTTGTCGCAGGTATGAAGATGCAGGAAATGATTGACAACGGCAAGATTACACCAGAACAAGCTGTAATCGGATATGTTGGTGCATATTCATTTGCAGAAGTTATCTCCGGTTTCACAGCATACTATCTCGGTGCTAAGTCTGTTTGCCCATCTGTAACAATGAAGGTATCCTTCGTAGGTTCGTGGTCAGATGCTACAGCTGAGTCCGATGCAGCTCTCGCACTTGCTGATCAGGGCTGTGTGATGATTTCGCAGCATTCAGACAATACAACACCTGCAACAGCAGCTCAGCAGCGCGGTGTATACCATACAGGTTACAACAACGATATGACTGGCATTGCTCCTAATGCTTCTCTCATCTCCACAAGAATCGACTGGGCTATTTACTTCTATGAAGCTATCAAGGCTTATGTAAATGGCGAAGAGATTCCTCAGGACTGGTGCAAGGGTATGGCAGAAGGTGCTGTCGTAATGACTCCGCTCAATGAAGCTATTGCAGCTCCTGGAACAGCAGAGAAGGTTGCTGAAGTCGAAGCAGCTCTTGCTGATGGATCTCTTGAGGTCTTCGATACAAGCACATTCACAGTCGGTGGCGAGACTCTTACACATGCATTTGCACTCGATACAGATGGCGACTTCACAGCAGATAGTGAAGAGGCTGTATATGATGGTGCATTCCATGAGTCAGAATTCCAGTCAGCACCGTACTTCACAGTACAGATTGACGGAATCGAGTGGCTCAATGCTGCTTACTGATCATCATTTCTTGATGGAAGCCCTTCCGTGTGGGAGGGCTTTTTCTGTCAGTAGTAGAATTGCTTTTCCTCTCTGGATATAATCGCCGGTGAGAGATTAATGATGATTACACTTGATAAACTTGCAATAGGTGAGAGTGCCAGGATTCTCACTGTTTCCGGTGACGCCGCCCTCCGTCGTCATTTCCTGGATATGGGACTTACTCCCGAGACAGTCGTCACTCTGGTAAAAAAAGCTCCTCTGGGAGATCCTCTGGAAATATTCGTCCGAGGGTATGAACTGACACTGCGAAAAGAGGATGCCGCACGTATTGAATGCGAGAAGACAGATGCACCGCATGAACGGAGGAATGTACAGCCTCACAGAATGATTCAGCATCCCCATGTCGGTGAGCCGGGAGAACATAAGCCTACCGATCGTCCATTGATAAGTGAAAGCACCCCTATAGTCTTTGCACTGGCAGGAAACCAGAACTGCGGTAAGACTACGCTTTTCAACCAGCTGACAGGATCAAACCAGCATGTGGGGAACTTCCCCGGTGTCACGGTAGATAGCAAGTCCGGAAAGATCAGAGGTCACGAGGACGCTACAGTTGTTGATCTCCCAGGTATCTATTCACTTTCACCATATACCAATGAGGAGATTGTCAGCAGGGATTTCATACTCAATGCTAAACCGGATGGAATCATCAACATAGTCGATGCGACCAACATAGAACGCAATCTCTATCTTACTATGCAGCTTATTGAGCTCGATGTTCCTATTGTCGTTGCTCTGAATATGATGGATGAGGTCAGGGAGAATGGCGGTACCATTGATATCAATCAGCTTGAGGAGAGCCTAGGCGTTGCTGTTGTCCCTATCTCTGCTGCCAAGAATGAAGGTGTTGAAGAGCTGATCAAACATGCTGAGCATGTCACACGCTTCAAGGAAGCTCCGGGATTGAAGGATTTCTGTCCTGCAGAAGGAGAGGCAAAGGATGTGGCGATACATCGCTCCCTTCATGCAATCATGCATCTGATCCAGGATCATGCTGAGCGTGCCGGTATTCCTGTGAGATTCGCAGCTTCAAAGCTTGTCGAGGGAGATGAACCGATAATGAAAGCCCTTTCTCTTGATGAGAATGAGAAAGAGACCCTTGAGCACATTCTCAAGCAGCTGGAGACCGAAAGCGGCACGGATCGCGATGCAGCTCTCGCTGATGCCAGATTCCGATTCATTGAGAGCGTCTGTGCTGATAGTGTAGTTAAGCCTCATGAATCGAAAGAGCGTCTCCGTTCTCTCAATGCAGATAAATTCCTCACGGGAAAGTATACGGCGATTCCCGCCTTTATACTTATCATGGCTGTTGTTTTCTATCTGACATTCGGCCCTGTCGGTTCTTTCCTCTCCGATCTTCTTTCACTTGGCATTGATAAGCTTACTGCTGCTGTGGATGCAGCTCTGACCAGTTATGGATTGAATCCTGTTGTCCATTCTCTGATTATCGATGGAATATTCACGGGAGTAGGAAGTGTCCTTTCATTCCTGCCGATCATTGTCGTGCTTTTCTTCTTCCTTTCCATACTGGAAGACAGCGGATACATGGCCAGAGTCTCATTTGTCATGGATAAACTGCTGAGAAAGATTGGACTATCAGGCAGAAGCTTTGTACCGATGCTCATTGGCTTTGGCTGTTCTGTCCCTGCCATTATGGCAACAAGGACGCTTTCATCAGAGAGGGACAGAAAGATGACAATCCTCCTTGTGCCTTTCATGTCATGTTCGGCAAAGCTCCCGATATATGCAATGTTCACATATGCGTTTTTCCCTGAGAATGGTGCACTTGTTATGATACTTCTCTATGTAATCGGTATTGTCATGGGGATATTGCTTTCCTTGATTCTCAAGCACACAGGATTCAAAGGAAATCCTGTACCTTTTGTCCTCGAGCTTCCTAATTACAGAATGCCGAGTACGAAGACCGTATTGCAATTGATCTGGGAGAAGACAAAGGATTTTGTGACAAGGGCTTTCACAATCATCTTCTTCGCAACCATAATCATCTGGTTCCTGCAGAGTTTTGATATCCGGCTCAATCCTGTCTCGGATTCTTCAGAAAGCATGCTTGCTTCCATCGGTTCTCTGATTGCTCCTATCTTCCGTCCTCTTGGTTTTGACGACTGGAGAATCAGCACAGCACTCATTACAGGCTTCACGGCAAAGGAGAGTGTTGTCAGTACACTTACAGTTCTTCTGGGAGGAACTGCTTCCGTCCTTTCCACTCTCTTCACTCCATTCACAGCTTTCGGTTTCCTCATATTCACGCTTCTCTACACTCCATGTGTAGCAGCTATCGCCACAGTCCGCAGGGAACTTGGAAGACGCTGGGCTTTGGGTGTGGTTGTTCTGCAATGTGCCATTGCATGGCTTGCTTCTTTTGCAGTGCATATCGTCGGAACGCTTATTGGTCTGATCTGATGTTGAACGGCCGCTGAAAAGCGGTCGTTTCATACATCATCCCCTTGCTTTTTCCTTCCTTATTCCGGATTATCAATATATGGGAAGAGAAGAAGACTATACTAAGGAAGCCTTTGCAGAAGCTTACAGGAAGCTTCAGTCTCAGTCGCCTGCACGCCGCATAACAGTCAAGGACATAGCAGCTGCTGCAGGATATGACAGGCATACATTCTACTATCATTTTAAAAGTCTTCAGGATCTTGTTTCCTGGATTTTCGATACTGAAGTCGCACGGATCATGGATGAGGCAACAGGTGACTGGTCCGATATCCTCCGCAATGTCATAAATTACACAGATGAGAACAAGGCTCTGGTGTTGGCTCTCTATCACTCCTCTCATCACGCTGAGACAATGCTCTTTCTGCAGAGCAAATTCGGCAATATGATGGATACTTTCCTTGCAGCCGGTGAATATTTGTTTTCTTCAGTGCATGAAATGCATCAGGTGTCAGCATTCATTACCGGTGGTTGCATAGTGCTCTTTTTCCAGTGGCTTGGAAGCGGAATGGAAAGGAATTCTTCGGAAATTGCTGAGGAGCTGCTGAATATCGTACGCAAGTGCCTCTTGGGCTTCGAGAAGAAGTAATGAAAAGAGCCTGGTTGCATATGCTCCAGGCTCCAATGAACTTTATTAATATTTCACTCATCAAAGAATATGATTCAGGAAGTCCTGTGTTCTCTCGCTTTCAGGATTTGTGAACATCTTCTCAGGAGTTCCCGTCTCGATGATTTCTCCTTTGTCCATGAAGACTACTTTGTCAGCGGCTGCTCGTGCAAAGCCCATTTCATGTGTGACCAGAAGCATGGTCATGCCATCCTTTGCAAGAGAGAGCATTACATCGAGTACTTCCTTGATCATCTCCGGATCGAGTGCTGATGTAGGCTCGTCGAAGAGCATAGCTTTCGGATTCATTGCAAGAGCTCTTGCAATAGCAACTCTCTGCTGCTGTCCGCCGGAAAGCTGTGGCGGATGGACCTCTGCTTTCTCTTCCAGCCCAACACGCTTGAGAAGTTTCATCGCAAGTTCCTCTGCGCTTTTCCTGTCCATCTTTCTCACCTTTATAGGAGCGAGAGTAATGTTGTCGAGGACTGTAAGATGCGGGAAAAGATTGAATGACTGGAATACCATGCCGACATCCTCTCTGATTTTCCTTATATCAGTGGATGGGGCAGTTGTATCTACGCCATCGATGAGAATATGGCCAGAGGTTGGTTTTTCCAGTCCGTTCACACAACGGAGCATTGTAGATTTTCCGGAACCGGATGGCCCGATGATAACAACGACTTCGCCATCGTTGACTGTGAGAGAGGCATTCTTCACAGCGTGGAGAACGCCATTTGGGGTAGTAAAGTCTTTCGACAGATTCTGTATTTCAATCTTAGCCATTCTTGTGCAGCCTTTCTTCCAGCAGTCCTACGAGACGTGAAAGTACTAATGTGATGATAAGATAAATCAGTGCCACAACGAGCATCGTTTCAAGGGAAAGGAATGTACGTGAAATGTACATTCTTCCGCAGCGGAGAATATCCTCCAGTGCAAGTACAGAGACAAGAGAGGAATCCTTGAGCATGGAGATGAACTCATTTCCGATAGCAGGCAGAATAACTTTCACTGTCTGTGGCAGGATGATGTATCTGAATGCCTGTGAACGGGACATTCCGAGTGCAATTGCGGCTTCCATCTGTCCTTTTGGGATTGCCTGGATACCAGCTCTGACAATCTCTCCCATGTATGCTCCAAAGCAGACGGAGAGGGCAAAGATTGCAGCCATCATGCCTTCAACGTGGAAGAACGAACCTACGGCATAGTAGATGAAGATCAGCTGGACCAGAAGAGGAATACCTCTGATAAGCTCTACATAAACACCGCAGATCATATTTATCCATCTGCGCTTGGAAACGGATCCAAGTCCTGTAAAAGTACCGATGATCACGGCTCCTATGATTGAGAAGATGGTGACTTCGAATGTGACAGGGGCACCTCTCAGGCAGGTGAGGAATATCTGGCGGTACGGGTCCGGGAAGAAGATGATCAGCACTGCTGATAAGATCAACGCACCGAAGAAGGTGAGCCTCCACGATGTGAAGACATGCTTTTCTCCCTTTTTCGGGATAAGCACGCCATCTGTCATATTGATTGTTGTTGAACCTTTGCCAGGAGCATTCGGGTCAACGGAAACAGTATGCTGACGTATAGCTTCAGCCTTGATTTTCTCTTCGATTTCTTTGCTGTCCATAATTAATTATCCGTAAAGTCCATAATGTATAAACTTGCATTTTTAGTCAACTAAAATCTGAATACTTATGCATTTGTGTGCAGAGAATTGCATAATCAGAGAAAAAAATAAACCACCGGTTTTCCGCCGGTGGCATATACGCTGTGGTTTATCAGATGATTCCCCACTTTGCTTTGAGCTCGTCGAACTGACCATTGTCCATAAGGATCTGGAGACCTTCATTGATCATGTTCAGAAGCTCTGTGTTGCCTTTCTGTACGCCGATTGCAATCTCTTCTGCTGTGAACGGTTCACCGGCTACAGTAAGAAGGTTTGCATAGTTCTCATTCTTGAGAACGAAGTCGGAAGCAATGAGAGAGTCGCAGACAGCACCATCGAGATTGCCATTGAGCATATCTTCGATAGCAAGGCCGATGTCATCATATCTTCTGATATCAACAGGGTATGCCTCAAGTGCGAAGTCTCCTGTTGTGCCGATCTGTACACCGACCTTTGCACCCTCAGGAAGATCTTCAATTGACTTGATTGCATCTGCCTTTGCTGATGGAACGATGAGAACCTGTCCCTGGTTGTTGATAGGTGTGGAGAAGTCGATAGTAGCTTTTCTTTCCTCTGTGATCGTGACACCGGAAGCAACAGCATCATACTGACCGTTTCTGAGACCTGCGAAGATTGTGTCCCATGGAATGTTCTGTACAACGAAGTTCTTGCCGATGGCTTCACCGATCATTGGAACAAGCTCAACCTCGAAACCTGTGAGATTGCCGTTCTCATCGATATACTCAAATGGTGGCCATGTTGCGTCTGTTGCGAAAACATATTCTGTTTTCTCTTCCTCTGCGGCACCATTTGCGAATGCCATGAAAGGAATGAGGAGCATAACTATTGCGATAACTGCATATTTTTTCATTTGTTCGCCTCTTTTTCTGGGGATAATTTAATATTTATGCAAAAATATGTCAACAATTTTGCATAACATCTTTCATTCTTCTATTGGTTTGATCTTCTTCCTGTATATATTGATGTAGAAAAGTATTGAACATGTGAGTCCGAATACCTCTGCGATGGTGAAAGCAAGCCAGACGTTATCGAGAATGCCGGTAGCTTTGAGCAGCCATGCAACAGGAATAAGTACGACTATCTGTCTGACTATGGATACAATCATTGCAGCATATCCTACACCTGTTGCCTGGAAAGCTGATGTAAGGCTGATTGAGACTGCCGCAGGAATGAAACAGAGCGAGATGATTCTCAGAGCTCTTGTTCCTATTCTAAGCATTTCATCAGAGGCGGCAAAGAGCGAGAGCAGGAATTCCGGACAGAACTGGAAGAGCAGGAAGCCGAGAAGCATGATGATTACAGCAATTGTTCCACCTGTTTTCAGAGTACCTGTCATTCTCTTTCTCTTTCTTGCTCCATAATTGTATGCAATGATTGGAATCATTCCAGCCTGCAGGCCGAATACAGGCATGAAGACGAATGACTGAAGCTTGAAGTAAACACCGAGAACGGATACAGCAGTGGCTGTGAATCCGATGAGGATGGAGTTCAGAGCACTTACACTGACTGTGCTGACGCTATTCATGATGATTGTAGGAACACCTACTTTATATATTTCCTTGATGATCTTGCCCGATGGTCTGAATCCTTTGAGTGAAAGATGGAGGGTTACATATTTGTTCTTGCGTACAAAATAAAGTGCGAAGATCATAGATACAATCTGGCCAAGAACTGTAGCAATTGCAGCACCTTTTACACCCATCCCGAATCCAAAGATGAAAACCGGGTCAAGGATTATGTTCGTGATAGCACCTAGCGACTGTGTGATCATAGGATGGATTGAGTCTCCAGTTGCCTGCATGATTCTCTCTGCGGTTATGTCAATGAATATGCCGAAAGAGAAGATAAGACAGATGGAAGCGTAATCCCAGGTCAGGGCAATCAGCTCAGGGTCATCGGTGAAGATGGAAATGAAGGGTTTTGTACCGATGAGGCCGAAAAGCGCGAATCCCAGCCATGTGATTATGGCGAGAAAAAGGCCATTATCTGCTGCGGCTTCTGCCTCTTTCTGGCTTCTTTCACCAAGCTTCCTTGCCAGATATGAATTCACACCGACTGCTGTTCCGATGCCGAAGGCTATCATCAGGCTCTGAAGCGGATATGCAAGCGATACTGCTGTAAGGGCTGTCTCGCTGACACGGGCAACGAAGATGCTGTCTACTACATTGTAAAGCGCCTGAATAAGCATTGAGAGCATCAGGGGAAGGGACAGCTTCATGATGAGCTTCGGGATAGGTTCGTATCCCATTATGTTTTCTTTGACTTCATTTTCCATAGCGATTGATTAATATATGAAATGCAATTAATTTGCAAGAAAGTCCTTATTGCCTTGTTACCGGCAAAATAAATAAAATCATTGCGGAGGGAAGCTATGATAGTATCTAAGTTCGGTGGAAGCAGTGTCGCCGATGCAGATCAGATTAAGAAGGTCAAAGCGATTCTCGAAAGCGATAAGAATCGTCGTATAGCAATAGTCTCTGCTCCTGGCAAGAGAAATAAGGAAGATGAGAAGATTACAGATCTTCTCTATAAGTGTAATAGTCTTGTGCAGAAAGGGCTTACATGCCGCCCCGTATTCAATGAGATATCCAAGCGTTTTGTGCAGATTGCCCAGAAACTGAAGATTGATGATGTGAAGCTTTCGGAGCGTCTTGATGATATCAGATGCATGATAGATGCAGGCCGTGGTGCAGATTATACAGCTTCCAGAGGTGAGTATCTTTCAGCCCTCGTCATCAGTGAATATCTTGGCTGGGAATTTCTGGATGCTGAGGATGTGATTGTCATCAATCAGGATTCCACTGTCAATGAAGCAACATATAAGAAGCTCAAAGAGAAGCTTGATCCGGAGAAATGCTATGTCATTCCTGGTTTCTATGGGGAGACGGAGCAGGGTGTTGTAAAGACATTCACCCGCGGTGGCTCTGATATCACGGGATCTATCGTAGCTAGAGCCGTCAATGCAGATCTCTATGAGAACTGGACGGATGTTTCCGGAATTTACCGTGCAGATCCACGTATTGTTGAGAATGCCGAAGTCAATCCAGAGCTTTCCTATAAGGAAGTCAGGGAGCTTTCTGATGTAGGTGCTACAGTCTTCCATGAAGAGGCTATTGCCCCTATTTATGACTCTGGTATTCCTATTGTCGTGAAAAATACCAACAAGCCTGATGATCCTGGTACAAGGATTGTCCCTGAGTCCAATGATTTCGGGGCAACTGCAGTCTCTGCACGTACTGGACTTTCACGTATCAGGCTGAGAAAACTGATGCTTTTCAAGAAGTATGGTGTCCGGCATGCACTTCTTACCATGCTCCATGTATTCGGTATCAGACCCAGTTATTCCCTTTTCGGAATCGACAGCATTGTCTGGTTCTTCGATTCGAAAATGGCAAATGAGAGCGTCTGTCAGGCTATGTGCGAGCGTCTTACAAAAGAATTCGGCCTGGATTCTATTGAAGTTGATCATGGACACGCTATCCTCGGTGTTGTAGGCGATGGTATGGATTCTTCTGATGCGTATCTTAAAGCTGCTGAGGCGCTGAAGGACAATGGCATCCAGACAACATTCGTGAATTATGGTGCTTCTTCTTCCTCTGTTCTTTTCGGAGTCAGAGATGATCAGGCCTCCGATGCTGTAAGGGCTGTATACAAGAAGCTTTTCTGATCTGGGATGGTCAGAAGTTAAGAAATCGCTGCAGGCGCCAGTCTTGCAGCGATTTTTCATGTTTGCCCTGCATGGGCATTGACTTGGTGGTGAAAGTCCACTGTGAGTACAGTTCGGGATAGGGAACTATCCATAATCGCTAGCCAAGAGCAAGGGCGATGCCGCGAGGCATGGGTCTGAAGGAAGCTGGAGGCAAAATCGCGGGTCTACGGACAGGAACCGCATATAAGGCTGAATCAAGCGGATGAGTCTGCATGATAAGATGAAATCCAGAACTGGGCTTGAGGAGTAAATGCGGAGGCTATATGCGAGGAAGGTCAATGCTCTTAACGGGGGAGGTCTCACAGGCGCCGAGGCTGCAACATCGCCTATGACAGCGTAGTAACAACGAACTGTGAGAAGTCAGCCGAGGT
>CALXLB010000037.1 GCA_944389085.1 uncultured Spirochaetaceae bacterium | reverse complement strand
TCTCTTTTCTCCTTGGCAATTGGTTTGGTCACTAATCACCTTAGAGAATCTGAATGGCTTTTTTCTATATCCTTGGCTTTCTATCTCAGGCTTCTTCTACCCACACTTATGCACGAAGCCTCATTTTAAGAGCCGAATTAGTGTAAATCTTTTTTACTCTTCTTCCCCATCTTCTGAGCCTTCTTAGGTTTCAGCCTGGACTTGGGCATGCAACCGGAAGGTACCTCGATTATAAGCTCATCAAAGATGTCCAATGCTTCTCCGAAAACTCGGAGCCCTCCGGAGTCCTGCATCAATTCAGATTTGGTGTACTAGGCATGAAGAACTGAATTCAGTATCAAAGCAATAAACAGGATGAAGAGCCTGCCTGGAACTGTGTCGCTTGCTTCGGTCGAAGCCCTCAGTCTTCTTCCCTGTTGTCAGTCTTCATGTCGCAGAAGGTCTTCTTCTCCTGGACATCCTGTTTCAAATACCACTTTAGAACGTTCTTGCAGAGTATTCAACTCTTGGTGAGTATTCGCCCGGATGAGCACCATCTAAACGCAAGAAACAGCACCCAATAAATCGCAGTTTCAGCACCGTTTATTCTTTCTGACAATCTACCCCAATAAGAATCCTGACCCGCCGCACATTTCATCACAAGACATGAAAAAAAAATGGACTTGCTGATTATCGATGAATATCTTTGCAACAAGCTACGCTCTGAAGGTCAGATTTGCTTCATCTTCGAAGTTATTGAAAAAAGAGATGAGACCATTACAGCTGTCTTCTCAGTACGAACCAAAAGAACGGTATGTAAAGCTTGGCGAATTGATGTCGACATATTGTTGAAAACATCTCAACCTATCCTTTCAATAAAGGTCACGGTTGATTGCTGTGATTTTCAACATGAGGCAATACTTCGCCAAAAAGACTCTACTGTACTGAGTAGTGCTCAATATGATTTCGAAACCGGTGCTCAATACGTGACGCACCAGTGCTATTACATGCGAATATTCACCGGGCATGTTGCAGTATACAAAGGCATGAAAACCGCATCCCCAACGGAGGGAGATTGAACTTATGAAACACAAGTACCTGAACAGGAGCCAGATGGTTTTGATGATTGAAGGTGCAAAGAAGATTTTCTGAAGTTTTTCCGTAACTATACACACCAGTTGATCCTGCAATGATGACTAAGTCATTGTGGCTGAAATTTTTACTCCACTATATGTCCCGAAAAGCAAAAAAGTCAGAATAAAAAAATTTTTGACATAAAGTAGCTCTTCTTGTGTATAGACATATAGAGGTGTTTATATGCTTTATCTTGGCAATTGTATTGAGATAATGAAAACATTACACTCTGAGAGCGTAGATATGGTATTTGCTGATCCCCCATATTTCTTATCAAATGGAGGATTATCAATATCCAGCGGAAAGATTGTCTCTGTAAACAAAGGGGAGTGGGATAAAAAGAAGAATTATCCTGATATCAAAGTGTTTACTGAGCAGTGGATCTCCGAATGTTTTAGATTGCTTAAGAGTGAAGGTACTATCTGGATATCTAGCACGCATCATAATCTGCAGAATGTACAAAGAGCCTTGGATAAAACAGGTTTTAAGCTCATCAATACAATAATCTGGCACAAAACTGATCCACCTCCATTGGTATACAAGACTAAGTTCTGTTTCTCCTATGAATTCCTTTTGTGGTATGGCAAGAGTAAGCAACATTATTTCAATTATGAAAGGATGTATGAAATTGGGAATATGGAGATGCATGATGTTTGGACGATACCAGCAGTTCCTCATCATGAGAAAAGGTTTGGATATCACCCGACCCAAAAGCCAGAACTGCTTCTTAAACGTATCATTACATCTTCTACAAAACCAGGCGATTTGATTCTTGATCCATTTTCAGGAAGCGGAACCACTTACGTTGCAGCTGTAAAACAGAACAGACGCTGTATCGGAATCGACATTGATAAGCAATACATTGAACTTGCTAGAAAACGGCTGGAGGGAGTGTAATTGATTTTTGTGAAGAATGGAAATGTTCTAGAAAGAGTCCATTGCTCTTTTTTAGCGGATTGCAAGAATCAGACAATACGTTCTACCCGATACATCTCATCCCCGCTGATGTAGATATCTGTAAGATTGTCTGTGTTGAAGGCAAAGCCTGAGGAAGATGCAAAGCCGAAGTAATCTACATTAAGGCCTTGTATATTTACCATTTTTTCCTTTTCAGAATTTCTCAGGTTTTCATTCATTGGTTTCTTGAGATATTTTGCTTCAAATATACCGAATCGGCCATCTCTGTATTTTATAGCACAGTCGTATTCTCCGTTCTTCTTTGTCATTGGATCATCGAACCAATAACTTCCTATATCCTCGATCTCCGTAGGATCAGCACGCAGGAAGTATTCCCTTACCTGAACTTCAAACCTTTTTGAAATATAAGTATTTAGGGATGGTAATATGTTCTTTTCAAGAATAATTCCCGGTTTCATTCTGAAAGGCATCGTCCTTAAACTGTAAATGTATGTGAAATAGAAGCGTATAAGATTGTCATGTATTTCGTAGAATGTGCGTTTTCTTTCATTGCGTTTGTTGATTGGAGAAACTTTCTCGATTATCTCCATTGATATAAGCCGCTTGAGAATTCGATCAAGAGTTCCCGATACATCTCCTGTCATCATGTCCTCGATTTCATTGTACCGTACTTTTGAGTTTCCGATTCTTGAGAGAACTTCTATTGGCATACCGGTACGTCCGGCTTCCTGCAACAGAACATTTTCTATTATTGCCCTATTTGCTCCATATGGTGATAACAGAAGCCTTTCGATATTCTCTTCAAGGCTTTCATTCTCATCAATATTCTTTAGTAGAAAAGGATACCCTCCAAAGACAGCGTAGAATGCTATCTTTTCATTTGTGCTGAGATGTGGGTAAAAAAGGGAGGAATCAAGGTAGTCGAATGTCGTAAGCGGTATTATGATCTGTAGTCTGCTGAATAGTGGATTGCCGTACTCAAGAAGTTCCTTCATTGCTGATACATATGAACCGCATAGTATTACTGTGATCTTACCTTTGATGGAATCTATGAAACGCTGAAGGTATGAATCTACGACACCTTTATCCTTTGTTTCTCTGAGGTATTGGTATTCATCAATCACGAGTACGATATTCTTTTGATTATCGAGTGTTTCAAGGAACGAAAGCATTTGGAAGAAATCCCGTATGCTTTTTGCATATTCCATCCCTGTCGCATTGGCAATAGATTCAGCTAGTAGTTCCATATTGTACTCATAGCTTCCTGTCACGCATTCATGGACAACAGGTAGGAAATCATCTGAAGATACAGCTTCTTGTATTAGTCTGGTTTTGCCGACTTGACGAGGTCCATAAACCAGAATCCCTTTTGTATTATTCCTGATTGCTGCTCTCAGCTCTTTGATTTCTCGTTCTCTTCCAATGAATTGATCGTTCATGAACATAGTATATCAGTGTTATGGAAATTTACAATCAGTATTGATTGCATCAGTTGTGATGGTAAACTTTGTGATAGATTGCTAACAAGTAAAAATCTTTCAGCTGTGTTTTAAGTTTAAAGGAAATAGAATGGAGAGAAGAAAATAGGCAGCCTTGCGACTGCCTTTGCTTACTCTTCAGGTGCTGGTTCTGGTTCCGCAACTGGTATTTCAATCCAAAGAGAATCTGCATATGAAAGCATGTCATAGAGAGTTCCATCATATCTGACAGTACATGTTGTGTATGTACCATTCTCCTTGATAATCTCGCTGTTGACTGACATCGAGACATCTCCGCTGATGTCAAGATAGCTGTATCTGCTTGTCTGGACTTCCTTGCCTGTTGCAGCGTTGATCTGCTCTGTGAAAGTTGCGCCTGATGCAACTGTCGTATACATAGCCAGACCGCTGTTATTCTTAGAAGTATATGTTGTTATGACAGTACCATCTTCAGAAGTTGTTTCAGAAACCATTACTTCAACATTGTCTTTTTCAAACATTGTTCTATATAAATCCGATGATATACTCTTCTCGATTCTCTCAGCCATATCCTCATCAGGAGAGACTGGCCCGAAGAGACCACCGAACATGTCACATGACGTTGCGAAAATTACCGTGAACAAAAGAATCAGAGCAAAACGTGTGATAGATTTTCTCATTTATTTCCTCCGACCGTAATACTACCCCCCCCCGTAGGTTACTGTCAAGAGAAAAATCGAAAATAGTCTTAATTTTCCTCGGGCCCCAGATATCCAAGCACCTTTGATAGTTCGTTTGTGGTATCTTTGATCTTTTCCGTGATTTCCTGGAAACTGTCTTTGTTGAATCTGAAGAGTGGCCATGATACAGACATCGCGGCTATCGTTTTGCCTGTGTTGTCTTTTATTGGTGCACCGATGCAGAGCATGTTTTCTTCATGTTCTTCGTCATCGATAGCCCAGCCTCTCTGCCTGGTTCTTTCCAGCTCATCTTTAAGAGCCTGAGGTGTCTTTATGGACTTTGCGGTAAAAGGCTTTAAAGGATTCCTCTGCAGATAGGCATCGAGTTCTTTTTCACTCATATCTGCGAGGAAGGTTTTGCCAATGGCTGTGCAGTAAAGGGGTATGACCTTGCCGACGCGAGAATACATTCTCAATGGATAACTTGATTCTTCTTTTAATACATAGACAGCACTGTCATCTTCAAGAATACCCATATGTACGGTTTCGCCGAGTTCCTGGCAAAGTGATTTCGCAAATGGCTTTGCTGTATTGACCAGATCCATATGGCGGAGGGACCTGGAACCGATAGAAAACATCTTCAGTGTCAGATGATACATATCGGCTCCGTCCCTATACACATAACCGAGAGCTGTCAGCGTCGAGAGAAAACGAAGAAGCGTCGCTTTTGGCAGATCTGTTTTTCTGGAAAGATTTTCCAGATTGCAGCTCTCAACTTCTGAAAGTGCTTCCAATATTGAGATGGTGCGCACTACGGCGCTCATTTGCTTTTCGTCTTCTCTCGGCTTTTCCATTGAGATTTAACCCTCAAAATATCTCTGTGCGTTGTTGAAGGAGATGTTGCGGACAATCTCTCCCAGCATTTCACTGTCTGCAGGAACTTCTCCGTTATCAGCCCATCCTCCGATGACATTGCAGAGTATTCTTCTGAAGTACTCGTGTCTGGAGTAGGAGAGGAATGATCTGGAATCGGTGAGCATGCCGATAAAGAGAGGAAGAGCACCAAGATTTGCAAGTGTCTTGATCTGATCTTCCATACCGTCTCTGTGATCACAGAACCACCATGCAGAACCAAGCTGGATTCTTCCTCTTACTCCTCCCTGATAGCAGCCCATGAGAGTTCCCAGCGCATAGTAATCTTTCGGGTTGAGAGAGTAGAGGATTGTCTTCGGAACGTCATTTGTATCAGTGAGTGCTGAGAAGAATGCAGCAACGCCTGCTGCAAGTTCTGCATCATATACAGCATCATAGCCAGTGTCTGGTCCCATGACCTTGTACATCTTGGCATTGTTGTCTCTGATAGCTGCAAAGTGGAGCTGCATTGCAACGTTGTTCTTTCTGTATGCACGTGCAAGTGCTGAAAGCACATATGTCCTCCATGCATCTGCTTCCAGAGCTGTGACATCTGTTCCGTTCATCTTCTTCTGGAAGACTTCATTTACCTTTCCTGCTTCCCAGAAAGTATGCGGACATGTCATCAGGGCATGGTCGGATGCACGGCAGCCCATCTCGACGAAGAACTGGAGCCTGTTCTCAAGAGCTGCAATTACATCATCTGCTGTCTTGATTTCCATTCCAGATGCTTTTGCAAGCTTTGCGATATAGTCTGCGAAATCAGGCTTATCGATATTGAGTGCTTTGTCTGGTCTGAATGATGGGATGACCTTTGCAGGACACTTTCCTTCTTCTCTTATTACCTTATGCCACTTCAGATCATCTGCAGGATCATCTGTTGTACCGACTGCATAGACATTGAATTTCTTCATGATGCCGAATACAGAAAGCTCTGGATTTGATTTGAACTGCTCGTTGGCTTCATCATAGATTTTCTTTGCATTCTTTCTGCAAAGAACATCATAGATTCCGAAATATCTCTGGAGCTCAAGGTGTGTCCAATGATAGAGCGGATTGCCGATAAGATTCTCCATTGTCTCAGCCCAGGCAAGGAACTTGTCATATGGATCTGCATCTCCTGTGATGAGTTTTTCGTCAAAGCCGCATGTTCTCATCTGTCTCCACTTGTAGTGGTCACCGCCAAGCCAGGCATCGGTAATTGTTGTGAATCTCTTATCTTCTGCAATCTGCTCAGGAATGAGGTGGCAGTGATAATCGAAAATAGGTGCGTCTGCAGCGTACTCGTGATAAAGAGTCTTTGCCATCCCGCTCTCAAGCAGGAAATCCTTTCCCATAAATTCTGTCATAATACAACTCCGTCTTTGAATATTGAGATTTCGGAATATCCGTTAATCTCATTTTTAGTGTGAATCTCACCATTCGCAATGGAGATGATGAGCTTTATCAGATTCTCTGTCACTTTGCGTGGTTCTTCTGTCAGCATTGCAGAGGCATCGAAATCTATCCAATCCTTCTTATGCTCTGCAAGATCATGGTTTGTTGCGATTTTAACAGTTGGAACAGGAGCTCCCAGCGGAGTTCCTCTTCCTGTTGTGAAGAGAATCATATGTGCACCAGCTGCACTCTGGTCCGTGGTTGAAACAATATCATTGCCAGGACCTGAAAGGAGATTCAAGCCTGGAGTGGTTACTTTTTCACCATAGCCAAGAACAGCGGTGACAGGTGCTCTGCCTCCTTTCTGGACGCAACCGAGGCTCTTGTCTTCCAGTGTGGAGATTCCGCCGGCTTTGTTTCCTGGGGACGGGTTTTCATAAACCACCTGTCCGTGAGAAGTGAAGTAATGCTTGAAATCCTGAATGAGCTTTACAGTTTCATTATAGACATCTTCATTTACTGCACGATTCATAAGAACCTGCTCGGCACCGAACATCTCCGGTACTTCTGTAAGGATTCCTGTACCACCCATTGCAGTCAGCTCATTGCAGAAACGGCCGACGAGAGGATTTGCCGTGATTCCTGAAAGACCATCAGAACCGCCGCATTTAAAGCCTACTATCAGGTGGGACATCGGAACAGCTTCTCTCTTGTCATTCCTCATTGCTTCTGCAATCTCGGAAAGCAGACGTTTGCCATCGGCAACTTCATCTTCTGACTCCTGACAGACAAGGAAACGGACTCTTTCTGTATCAACATCACCTAAAAGAGCTTTGAACGAATCCATTGTATTGTTCTCACAGCCAAGCCCGATTACAAGGACGCCACCTGCATTCGGGTGATGAACAAGAGCTGCAAGAATCTTTCTTGTGTTCTCATGGTCATCTCCCAGCTGTGAACAGCCGAATGGATGAGTATAGGCATGTACACCATCTTCAAGGTCGAGGTTTTCGTTTCCCCAGGCTTCAAGCTGCATTGATATCCTGTTAACACAGCCTACAGTCGGTATGATCCAGAGGCTGTTGCGGATACCGATTTCCCCGTTTTTCCTGACATATGCCTTGATTGTAGGAATGTGATCCTTCCATCTGAGTTTATCAGCTTCAGCTTCTCTGATAGCTTCTTCCGCTACTTCTCTGTCGTAATGATACTCGGCATTCTCATTGAGAAGTGTGTGGATGTTGAAAGCATGAACATGATAGCCTTTCTTCATATCCTCAGTGGCAGCACCGATAGGGTAGCCATACTTGATGACGCTTTCGCCTTTTCTGATATCGCTGAGTGCGACTTTGTGACCTGCGGGAATATCACTGAAGACGGTGAATGTATCACCATCCACCGTTACTACATCCCCCTTCATCAGGGGGCTGATTGCTACAGCTACATTATCGCGGGTATTTATTCTGATAAGATTAGCAGCCATTTTCTCCTCAGATTTTCTCGATAGCTTTTGTCATGCCATCAGTCCAGATAGTCTCAAGATATCCGCTGATCTTCTTTTCCAGTCCAGGAACTGCTGTGAGATCCTCTCCCCACCATGTCGTGTCGGAAAGAACACTCTTTGCAATAGCTTCTGCTTTGGCTTTTGTATTCTCATAGGCAGCAGAGTAAAGCTTCTGGAATTTCTCCAGTACTTCAGGGCTGTCCTGAATGAGATACTTCTCGCCATTTCTGCTTCCTTTGAGAGCTGTTCCTTCATACTCCGTTGCTTCATAGAAGGAAATCAGAGCAGCAAGGGAGAATGAGAGAACATCAGGAAGCTTTCCTTCTTTCTTGTAATAGCCAAGGAGTGATGGAAGATCGCGTGTCTTGAACTTGGATACGCTGTTGAGAGAGATGGAAAGAAGAAGGTGGACGATATACGGATTGGCAAATCTCTCGAGCACGTCTCCTGCATATTCCTCAAGCTGCTTCTTGTCTCCATCCATTGATGGGATGATTTCCTCAAAAAGACCTTTCTTTGCCATCGGGAAGATGAGCGGGCTCTTGATACACTCTTCAACAGTATTAAGGCCTGTCTGGTAAGCTGCCAGAACCATCATTGTATGGGTTCCGTTGAGAATACGTACCTTTCTTGTGCGATAGAATGACATGTCATCGGTCCAGATGACGTTGACACCTGCCTTTTCTGTCGGAAGCTCATCTTCATGAGTCTTTCCATGGCATTCAATAACCCACAGAAGGAAGATCTCTGCACTATCAAGGAGATTGTCCTGATATCCGAGTTCATTGCAGATTCTCTCTGCTTCTGCTCTTGGATAGCCTGGAACGATTCTGTCAACAAGACTGTTGCAGAAATCACAGGCAGTATCAAGCCAATCAACAAAGCCTTTTTCAAGCTGCCATTCCTCTGCATACTGTTTTACGATTCTCTTGAGATTGTCGCCATTCTTGTCAATCAATTCACAAGGGATTGCGATGATGCCTTTATCTGGGGCACCGTTGAATGCTTTATATCTATGGTAGAGGAATGCACAGACTTTGCCCGGATAGGATACCTGTGGCTTGTCATCAAGCTTGTCTCCCTCATGATATGCAATACCAGCTTCTGTTGTGTTGGAGATGATGAATCTAAGGTCAGGATTCTCTGCCTGCTTCATGTATTCATCATACTGAGTATAAGGATTGATGCAGCCTTTGACGCTTGTGATTTTTCTGAATTCCTCAACAGGCTTTCCATTCTGTACACCACGCAGCACTGTCGTATAGATTCCATTCTGGCTGTTGATCATGTCTCCCATACCTACCTTGAGAGGCTGGACCATCATCACATCTCCATTGAAATCTCCCTTCTCATTGAGAAGATCTACAATCCAGTCAACAAATGCACGAAGGAAATTACCTTCTCCGAACTGGAGAATCTTTACAGGACGCTCCGGTTTACAGACTGTTTCTTTGACGTTATTCATCTCACACTCCTTATTAATGCCTATGAGGTTGTCTCAGTTTTCCGCAGAAAAGGAGAGTTTCAGGCCAAAATAACCTGCCCATGGCAATTCCAAGGCTCCTTTTCCGTTGAAAACGGAACACAGTTTCAGTTTATACGTTATTGATGATATGTCAAACAGAAACGCTCATTTAGTGTTCATTCAGTGGGCATTTTGTCACAATTTCTCCTCATTATGGCTGATGAAACAAATATTCGGAATGTGTAAATAGTGACATATACAATTTTTGGGGTGCCTTAAAAAAAAGGATATTTGGAGTCCTGAATTCTGCTTTCTTTTAATGATTTTGGATGTTTAGAATCTTTGGCAGGAGATTTTTTATGAAAAAACTCTTATCTGCACAGCGTTGCTAAAAAACCGCGTTTGAAGCGTTAATTTGCGGTTTAATCCCTATATTTCAGCGAATTTGGGTTTTCAATAATCCGTTTTATGAGGTTTTCGACCTTTTCATAT
>CALXLB010000036.1 GCA_944389085.1 uncultured Spirochaetaceae bacterium | reverse complement strand
GTTATGAAATCCATAGCATCCGGATTATCAATCCGAACACATATGGTGTCCCCTGTCTCTTTGTTCCAGTGGAACTCAATGAATTGAGATGGTTTTGCGAATGAATACCTTATCTCAATCGGCTCATCAAAATCATCAAAGTCAAGTTCTTCGGGGATATTCCATCAAAACTTCTCACTTGAAATCACGAGCTCATTAGCGACATCCCCATTGAACTCAACGAGAGCTATCCAGAACAATTTCCTGATCAAATTCTCAATGTCTTCAACTTCTGACAGATTAACAAGAGCGGCTTCTTTATGGACAAGTTCAAGCTTACTCTTTTCCTTATCGCTATTTTCCACGGATATCATTTTTTCGATGTCATCTAAACTCATAAGTCAATACCCACAAATCAGTGCTGATATGATTGCAACTCTTTTGAATTTAGCTTCCATATATGGAATGTAATAAATCCCCAATCCCACCCTCGCGATTACAGTCAGCATCTGGTAGTAAAGATTCACAATAACAATGCACTTGTGCTCGATCGGGACTTAACGATAAATCAAGACACAGGCCCATCTGTGTTATTCTGCGGAGCTGGTTAATTATAAAGGGGAACCAACACCCCCTGATGCTCACCCTGCTTTCGCTACCTACAATACGATTACTCAATCAGATCAGTCTTCCAGTTGTTCTCCTGAAGGCTGTTATCAAGGACACGGAGTTCCTTGGAAAGCGTATCTATCTCCTTCTGCCATGTCCTGATGGAAATAGATGGCCTGATCTTTATTTCTGAATTCCTTGCCCGATAGGTTGTCTGACTTGCAGCTCTTACCGTATCCCTATATGCCGAAATCTTCAGCGTAAGTACATCCTTCTTCGCAATAAGACTTGTCAGGCTATTACCGTCAATCGTCGTCTCTGCGTTTGTCAGATTGATGTGCTCAATGAGGTATGCAAGTCGATCCATCACCCCATCAAGCTCCTTCTTAAGCTGTTCTGGATCCTCTGCTGGCATTTCACCTTCCTGGACAAGGGCATATGCGTTCAGCCGCGCTTTAAGCTGTTCTATCTTCATATTGAGATCAGCACGTTCCTGCAGTGCTTCAGCAAGCTTCATACCCACCTCCTGCTTTCTGATGTACTGCTTATTATCAGCCCAGTCAGTCTTGTTTTCCACAGAAATAATCAGGATTTTGTTGACAAGGTGGGAAAGCTATATAAGGATATTCTCTCGGAGGCCGATATGCATTCGCTTAATAATACATGCGCACAGATGACATCATGGCAGAGCATTGCAGCTGCTGCATCTGGTGCTATTACAGCGTATTGGCCATCAACAGCACAGACACGCTGATTTCCATCAGATAACTCTCGCGAACATCTAGGCTGCAAGGCGGGAAATCCGTCTGCGTAAATCAAAGTCATCAATAAGGGACACAAGTCTCATTTTAACAGGAGGTGGGTTATGGAACCCAAGGTTATCAAGGGCAGGTATGCATCTGCTGTTGTCTATGTAGTGAATCTCGATCCAATGAGCGAAAAGCAGATCCAGACACTCTGCGATGCTCCTTTCGTTGAAGGAGAGAACATCCGCATCATGCCTGACGCACATGCAGGAAAAGGATGCGTCATCGGCTATACACAGACAATACGTAGCGGGAAAGTCTGCCCAAGCCTTGTCGGGGTTGATATATCCTGCGGGATGCTTTGCATAAAGCTTGGTGTTGTTGATATCGACTTCAAGAGGTTTGACGAGGCTGTGCATGCCACTGTCCCTACCGGTACCGATATCCACGAGACAAAGGTTGCAGACTTTGAAAGGCTGAAAGAGCTGAAGTGCTTTGGCCATCTCAGGTACCCCGGCCGTCTTGAAAAGGGGCTTGGTACGCTTGGAGGCGGTAACCACTTCATCGAGCTCGATAAGGATGATGAAGATAACATATATCTTGTCATCCATACCGGAAGCCGGAACCTAGGCTCGCAGATTGCCGAGTACTATCAAAATCTTGCTGATGAGGTCGTGAATCGCGGTATGACGCTCTCTGAACGGAAGGCAGAGATTATCAGGACATACAAGGCTGAAGGAAGGGAGAAGGAGATACAGACAGCACTGAAGAATGCGGAGAAGGAGTATCAGAGTGAGGATGGCAGGATCATTGACAAATACCTCGCTTATCTTGAGGGAAGCCACTTTGATGACTATCTCCATGATTCGAGGATAGCCGGTGAGTATGCTACCCTCAACCGCCATCTTATCGGAGAACGTATCATCAAAGCTTATTTCGGAGATGATAAGACACTCGATGATTATGAGCACTTCGAGACGGTCCACAACTACATTGATACCGAGGATATGGTCATCAGGAAAGGTGCTATCAGCGCTCATGATGGAGAGATTGTGCTCATACCGATATCGATGAAGGATGGTGCTCTGATCTGCAGAGGCAAAGGCAATGCTGACTACAACATGTCCGCCCCTCACGGAGCGGGCAGAAGGCTTTCCAGAAAGACAGCCTACAAGACACTCTCGATGGATGAATTCAGGAAGGAGATGGAAGGTATCTACTCGACCTGTGTCGTTAAGTCGACGCTAGATGAAAGCCCGATGGCTTACAAGTCGCTCGATGACATCCTTCCGATGCTTGAAGGGATCTGTGATGTACTGAAGCATATCAGGCCTATATACAGCTTCAAGGCTACTACGCCAGAATGAAAGGATTGAAAGATGATATACGATGAAGAAAAAGAACAACTCAAAAAACTTGGAATATCTGATGAGATGATTGCCTCTCTGGAGAAATGCTCTGTCCACAGAAGCAACAGTGGCCTTGAGTTCCACCAAAGAGAGACCGGGATTCACTATCTTTTTGATGAGATACCATGTAAGAGACCTTCAGATGCACCACGCTATCTCTCAATTGCACTGACAACTGAATGCAATCTCCGCTGTCCTTTCTGCTATGTTGATAAGTCAAGGAAGCATATGCTGAATCCCAAGTTTGTAAAAGGTATAGTAAAGAAAGCCGCAGAAGAAGGTACTTTGGCAGTTTCTTTCGGAGGCGGAGAGCCATCACTCTACTCTGCTCTTGAGGAAGTCCTTGAATACACTCATGGAGAGACGCCTCTTGCTGTAGGCATGACGTCGAATTGTACTGAGAATCTTGTGAAGCTGACTCCGTCAATCTCCCGTTATGTGGATTTCCTCCGCATAAGCATGGATGGAATCAGGGATACTTATTACAGTCACAGAGGAATACCTTTTGAAGATTTCGTAAAACGTTTCGAGTATCTTCTCGGATTCTACAATGTAGGCATCAACTACCTTGTGGATGAAACGACGATAGATGATCTTGATGAGGCATTCCCCATGATAAAGGATTGGGGAGTACGGGAACTGCTATTGCTGCCTCGGGAGCCGGATTGCTCGGAATCTGTCATGTCCAGACTTTATGAATGGATAAAGCGTAATAAGGACAACGGAATACTGATTGAAATCAGCAGCACACGCAAAGGCAATCTACCCTTTCTTGCTCCTTATGGTGAAGATGATGATTCCCTCGATTATGCACATATCGATGCAAAGGGGCTTCTGAAGCAATCATCATTTACGAATGAAGGCATTGCACTGCTTATAGCATATAACTACGATTACCGTTTTTCCGCTTTCAGATCGCTGTTTGAAAATGGCTCAGAACTTCCAGGGATAATCGAGATAGAAGGGAAATTTACATCTGGGGGACACATCGAGAAGTTCTATCATGATTTTGCTGAAAGAAAAGCACTCTCCATACAGTATGAAAAAGATATAATCGAAAGCGGATATAGCAACATCAACCCATCCTCGTTTGATCCTTTCGGATTTGTACCTGAATACTTCCTAGCATACAACCGTAAATATGATCTGAAGAGAATTGATGATTTATCTGTGAGGATTACAACGAAATCGAAGATGTATCCCGCTTTCATTTACGACCTGACTGGCCACAATGCACTGGTAACTATCAGATACATCGACAAGGAAGATAAATTATGAAAATCTGGTATGGCTACTCTTCCGAACATTCCACATGTATGACCATCATAGCTGAGTTCAAGAAAGTTGAGGATATGATGGAAGCTGAACAAGGCATCAACAATAACAGATATGACATTGATTACAATAGCACTGAACGCAAACACCTGTTCTCTGCATTCTCAAAGGAATTCTGGGAAGATGACTATAAGGCACACATTGCTAACAATAATAAAATGATCATCTTCACAGACGCTTTTCTCTATTCAAACGTTGTAGAATTATTGCTATCAAAGAACGCCGAGGTCAAGTTAGCAGGACAGGACTATCCGATAATCGAAACAGAGCTTGATGTTCCAGATCTCAGAGAATGTGCTGAAGAGATGGGATTCTGGTTCAATGATATGGACGATTATCCAGATGAATAAAATCAGTACCAGCGAATCGTCGACAGTTAAATTAAGATGTCCTTAGCTGAGAAGTAAAAGCGATGCTAATCTTCTGGTGACGGCCAGAAGAGGCTGAAGCAAGCCATAGCTTTTTAGTGATGGAGTACAGAATATCTGTAACTACCTCTTTGTTAAAAATAGGCAGCTTCAGTTCATCGATTACTTATTCAGGGGGACTGGTCAGCGGCTATGCTGCAGGCCAGAGCCCAATAATAAAATTGAAGGAGCGTTGCTCACTTCCATGATGAATGGATCGTTTCTTCCTCGGCTGAATACAATCTAAGGAGGCATATCCATGGAAGGAGTACCGAAGGACATCGGAAAGTTCCACCGTATCATAGGACTGGATCTCGCAAAGAAGACCTACAAGGGCTGCATACTCACTCAGGAGAAGAATTTCGAGGACAGGAGGATCATCACAGGAGAGATGAATCCAGATGGTAGGATGCATTTCATCACGGAAGTGGCGAAAGATGGGGATCTTATAGCGATGGAAGGAGGGACATCGTCCTTCAATTTCGCAAGGGAGCTTATGGAATATTCGCCTGCATCGGTTGTTGTTCTGAATCCGGGGAAGCTTCATAAGGCTTTTGAAGCCCAGATCAAGACAGATAGGCTTGATGCAGTAAGAATCGCACATTATGTGAGGGACACAAAGGCATCATCATGGTGCACCGTGGAGGTCCCTACGGAAGAGGAATCGGAGCTGAGGGCGATAATCAATTCATACAACCTTGCAAAGAAGGACAGGACAATAAACATCAACAAGCTCCATGCTAACTTCAACCAGAATGGGATTCCGTTCCTTAAGAAATCCGATCTCCAGAACAATTCAGACAGGATTGAGAATATAGCAAGATACCTCAAAGGGATGGCAGCAAATGATGCCTGCATGGTAGAGGCAAGGATTACGCTCATAGAATCACAGATCGAGGAATATGTGAGCATGATGCGACAAGCGCTCATGAAACATCCCGAGACATCGCTTGTTTGGCTGTCGCTTCCGGGGATAAGGACCATCGTTGCAGCATCCCTTCTTGCATATATAGGTGACGGAAGCCGTTTCTACTCTGCATCCCAGCTCAGGAACTATGTCGGCCTTGTCCCTATGGTCCAGCAGTCCGGCGACTATAATTTTCAGGGCAATATTTCATGGAGAGGATGCAAGCCTGTCAGGAAGAATATAGTCCAGGGAGCATGGAGCATCGAATCCCTCAAGGCCAGCTGCCCTCTCAGGGATGAATGGGTCGCACTTGAAGCCAGGCACAAGAGAAAATCCACGATTGCCGTGCATATTGCCAACAAGATGCTTTCTATAGGATGGATGCTTCTGAGAAAGAAGGAACTTTATAACGGATTCGGAGGCTACAGCAGGCTGAAGAGAAAGCTCAGGGAAGAAAAGCTGAGTGCTATCGATACCAGCATGTTTCCAGAACTGAACGGATAGCACCCCTGAATAGTTAGCAGGTTCAGGATAGCTCTCATCAGTCCGTTGAACAACCCTCATTAAATGCAGGGCTCTCCTTTTATGCCATCAGCATCGCAGTCAATGAGCATCTGCCTGCCTCCTTGTGGCATGGAAAATGTCCTCAGATACCAGGCTTCAATGATTTTTATCTTGAAACTTGACATCTAAGGACAAATAAAAAGCCTTAAATAAGATTTGTAATAGCGGCCTAGTACTCCGTAACATCTAAAACTCTACAATAGGATAAAGACGCTTGAGCTTTGTGCGAGCATCGTTAACAGAGAACTGCCAATCAACGGCTTTCTGCAATCCATTCCTGTCCGAATACCAAGAATCAAGTTCATCATTCAGGGTCTCAAGATCAGGGATTCTCCTTTTTCCAAGGCACTGCCTGCCGAGAGCCGAAAACTCGCATTCTGCAATATTCAGCCAGGAGCCATTTATGCTGCAATTCATAAACCAACTTGTCTATATTGCTTGGAACCAAAAAGAGCACGGGCATATCCAAATCTGAAAGGATGGCAAACACAAGCTTGTTCCTTGTTGAAAATCTCTGGAGGACTCCAAACGAGAAAAAGATGGAAATCTGCAAAGGATACAACTGATATGTAGGTGAAATAACAAACAATAAGCAGTTGGCGAACACAACGACAAAATGCAGCAGGGAGAATCTTTCAGAACTTGAATCCCACTTCAGAAACAGATATCAGACCTGAGGATAATCAAAACAGCATCTTGGATTGATATAAAATGCAAATCCTGTTTTATTCCAGGAACATGATAAGCTGGTTCAGATCTCCAGTCTTATTAATCTTTATGAAGTCATGCCTCTCATACAGATCCACAAGGTCATCAACACAATCTATAAGGAGAAATCGTCCTCCAACATATTGTTTTGCGGTCATGACATATTCGATTGCAAAATCGATGAAATCACGCATCATCAAATCATCATGCGAGGCATTGTCATCACGTGCTAGCTGACCAAGAAGATAGCAGGGAACAGAATCCGCAGAGTACCTTCCAAATCCCCTCATCTTCTTCATCATAGCTTTCGAAATTCCTGAAGGGATATCAACGACTGAAAGGGCAAGTGAGAAATATCCAAGAATATCAATATTCTCCGTCATCACAAGATAGGTTCTGGCATTGTCACTCTTCTCATAGGCAACCGCATTATTGCGAATGAAACTCTCAACATCAGGATTCCTCTTTACAGTAAAAGAGGATAAAGCCTGTAAAGCTCTATCCTCTCCTACACGAGCTATAAACTCACGGAGTTCCATACACTTGAGTGTCACTTGCCATACCTCGCCTTGATTCTTGCTTCCATTTCTGGCGTTATCGTAGTCGCCTCTTTGAATTTAGCCTTAGCCTCTGGAGTGCTCAGCCTCTTGACTGTAGGAGATCCGTTGTCGATAGCTTTCTCAAGGTTCTTGATGCCCCAGTC
>CALXLB010000035.1 GCA_944389085.1 uncultured Spirochaetaceae bacterium | reverse complement strand
CTTGGTATGCCGGTATCACTTGCTGAAATCAATATAACGCTCAGCGAGGATGAACTGGGAGAGCTTCTTGATAAAGCGACATTCTATGGAAAGCGTACTCTTGGCAATTTCCGCATCCTGCAGAGAGAGGATATGGAAGCTGTCTATAGAAGATGCAAGTGAGATTTATACTTTTTCTATGTTGCCGGATCCTTGAGGTCCGGTTTTTTAATCTTCGGATTTACGTAATTTCTGCTTCGTTTGGACATGATAAGGATAATTAAAATGTACATATTTATTTTCTTGTATATTTATGCGAATTTGATACAGGAAAACCTTGTACAATCGATTGCAATTAATCTAAACTCTTTCATGATTGAGGCAGCGGGATGCTGTCCAGGAGGTATACCGAATGAAGTTTGTTTACAACGAAGAAAAGAACCTTGAAATGAGAAATATCCTCATGATGCAGCCAACGCTTGAGGAAGCAGATGCCGAGCTCAAGAAGGATGAGACAGATCCTCTTGCATGGTATAAGAAGGGTGTCGCTCTTGCGAATGCTGGAAAGGTAGAGGAAGCAATAGATGCTCATTCTATCGGAATCGCATATGCTCCTTTCTATGCTCCGAACTATTTTGGCAGAGGCCGCAGACACAATGCAGTTAATGAATGGAGACAGGCTGTAGCTGATTTCACACTCTGTATTCAGCTCGATCCTCAGAACTGGACATACTGGTATTACAGAGCCACTACATGGAATATCCATGAAGAGTATGAGAATGCAATCTATGATTTCAGACAGTGTCTCAACTATTCAATTCCAGATGAGCATTATCCTCTTATCCATTGGCTTTTCACATCTTACTGTGAGCTTGGCAAGTTCGATGAGGCAAAGAAGAGCCTCGATCTCATTGATTGCAGCAAAGCACATGCACCGCAGATGGATTACGGGTATGAGAGAGCTGTCCAGCTTTATAAGGGAATCGTGAAGCCGGAAGACTTCATCAACGAGGAAGAGATGGCAAAGAAGGTTCTCAACAGACCTGATAGAGTCCATCTTGAGGAATGTGGAATGCTTTATGGCCTTTACTGGTTCCAGACGATGAATGGCAACGATAAGGCTGCTTACGATGCAATCGCAAGGCTTCAGGAGATTGCATACCCAGGTGCTTTCGGTTACACGAAGTCCATTCCTATTGCAAAGAAGCTCGGAATCATCAAATAAGGAGGTGCTGTATGGATGACATCAAATATATTGATCCTTCTCCGACATTTTCACGCGCAGTTGTTCACAATGGTGTGATTTATTTCTCAGGTCATGTTGATGGAAAGAAGCATGCGACGATCAAGGAGCAGACAAAATATCTTCTTGACCGCTTTGATGAGCTTTTCAAGCTGCATGGAACTGATAAAGACCACCTTCTCATGGTCACGATCTATATTGCTGATATGGCTCTGAAGGCTGAGATGAACGAGGTTTACAATGCCTGGACCACTCCTGGAAGAGCACCGGCCAGAGTCTGCATCGAGTCTAAGATCGATGGTGGATATCTGTTAGAGATGAGTGTGATAGCTGCCATATGCTGAAATATATTCTCAGACGATTGCTACAGTTGATTCCGACTCTTTTCTTGGTATCAGTTGTTGTATTCCTCATGGTGAGAATAATTCCCGGCGATCCGATTACCCTGCTTTACGGGGTATCGGAGGGCGCCGGTGCCAGTGAAGAGACAATTGAGGCTATGAGGGAGTACTATGGTCTTAACGATCCGCTTATTGTCCAGTATTTACGCTGGATAGCTGGTATTTTCCATGGTGATCTAGGAACCTCGATTATTACGCATAAGACTATCGCGACTGAACTTGCCAACAGGTATCAGTACACGATAATTCTTGCTTTCGGTGGAACGATTATAGGATCCCTCCTTGGTGTCATTGCCGGGATCATCGCCTCGACGTTCCATAATAAAGCAGGGGACAATATAGTCATGGTGATTTCCATGATTGCTGTTTCTGTCCCGTCATTCTTCCTCGCTATGCTTCTGATGCTGTATTTCTGCTTGCATTTGCGAGTGCTGCCAAGTCTTGGTATGACAACGTGGAAACACGCGATTCTCCCGATAGTGACGCTTGGTCTTGGTGCTGTCGGAATGATATCGAGGACAACAAGGTCTTCGATGCTTGATGTCATCAATCAGGACTATACAAGAACAGCCAAGGCATATGGTGTATCCAAGACGAAGATAATAACCATGTATGCTTTCAAGAATGCATTCATTCCTGTACTCACTGCTATCGGCCTGAGGTTCGGAAGCCTTCTTGCCGGAGCGACGATGGTTGAGACGATCTTCAACATCCCAGGAATCGGTACATTCCTTGTCAGCAGTGTGAACGGAAGAGATTATCCTGCCATTCAGAGCACGGTTCTCATCCTTTCCTGTTCGTTTGTTATCGTAAATACGATTGTCGATATCCTCTACGGGTTTGTAGACCCGAGAGTAAAGATAAAGTGAGGCCTTCATGAAGAATCCTGTTTTCAGACGTTTCATCAAGAGAAAGGTCTCTGTTATCGGACTTGTTATACTTGGACTTTTCTTCTTCATGGCTATCTTCGGACCTCTGTTCTTTCCAGAGGGGCCGCTTGAGCAGAACCTGAGGGAGATTGGTCAGGGGCCAAGCCTTGAACATCCATGCGGCACTGATTATCTCGGTCGTGATATCCTCACAAGAATTGTCTATGGTGCCAGGATATCAATGTATATAAGCTTTTCAGGGGTTCTCTCCGGCTGTCTTATCGGAATCATCCTCGGTGTGCTTGCTGGTTACTACGGCGGATGGGTCGATTCTGTGATATCCAGAGTCATAGATGTTCTTCTTGCATTCCCTGGTCTGCTTCTTGCAATCGTCATTGTCGCGATTCTCGGTAACGGTACTGGCAATACGATTGTGGCAATAGCCGTTTTCTCGATACCTTCGATAGCCCGAATGGTCCGTGGTGTCGTTCTTACAAACAAGGATGCCCAGTACATCGGAGCTGCAAAGGTCATAGGAGAGAGCAGTTTTAAAATCATATGCAAGCATATTGTCCCTAACTCAGTCTCTCAGATGATTGTCAATGTGACTCTGAATCTTGGAACCGCAATCCTTACATCATCATCTCTTTCATTCCTTGGTCTTGGAGTCCAGCCTCCTAATCCGGAATGGGGTGCGATGCTGAATAAGGCTAAGGATGTTCTCAGATCCAATCCGTGGGAAGCTATATTCCCTGGAATCGCAATCACACTCGTCGTCATGAGCTTCAGCCTTGTCGGTGACGGACTGCGTGACGCGCTTGATCCGAAGCTCAAGAATACCAGGTAAGGAGTATCGATATGGCTGAACCATTGCTTAAGGTCAGAAACCTCAAGACATATTTCTATACTGAGGAAGGAGTCGTTCCTGCTGTTGACGGTCTCGATTTCAATCTCATGCCTGATGAGACTCTGGCTATCGTAGGAGAGTCAGGCTGCGGTAAGAGTGTCACTTCTTTGTCGATTCTCCAGATTGTCGCAACTCCGCCTGGAAAGATTATTGATGGTGAAATCATCTTCAAGGGGGAGGATCTGCTCAAGAAGAGCGAGAAGGAAATGCGCAAGATCCGCGGAAATCATATCTCTATGATTTTCCAGGAACCGCTTACATCTCTCAACCCTGTATTCACAATCGGTTATCAGATCTGTGATATTCTTCACATGCATCAGGGACTCGATAAGAAGCAGGCGAGGGAAAAGGCTATCGAGATGCTGAAGAAGGTTAAAATACCGTCACCTGAGGCTGTGATTGATGAGTATCCGCATCAGCTTTCAGGTGGTATGAGACAGCGTGTCATGATTGCTATGGCCCTTGCATGCAACCCTGACATACTCATCGCAGATGAGCCGACTACAGCTCTGGATGTGACCATACAGGCACAGATCATACACCTGCTGAGGGATCTGCAGGAGGAGAATCATACATCAATCATCCTCATTACCCATGATCTTGGTGTTGTTGCACAGATTGCGAAAAGAGTCATGGTTATGTATGCAGGCCTTGCTGTTGAATATGCCGATGTGAACAGCATATTCAAAGAACCGCTGCATCCATATACTTCAGGGCTTCTGCGCTCGATTCCAAGCCCTACAGATAGAAAGGATACGCTTTTCTCCATAAAGGGAAGCATTCCAAGTCCAAAGGATTATCCTGAAGGCTGCCGTTTCTCTCCGAGATGCGAGGAGTGCATGGAAATCTGCTCCAAGAAAGCTCCACCGCTTGTCACACTGGAAGATGGCAGAAAAGTAAGATGCTGGAAATATGCGAAAGAGGCTGAATGATGGAAAACAAAGAAGTTCTTCTCGAAGTAAATAATCTCAAGGTATATTATCCGGTAAAAGGCTCGACAATCTTCTCGAAGAAGGAATATGTAAAAGCCGTTGATGGTATATCGTTCAATGTATATAAGAAGGAAGCATTCGGGATAGTCGGAGAATCCGGCTGCGGTAAATCCACGACCGGACATGCGATTGTTGGCCTGGTCAGACCTACCTCTGGTGAGATAAAACTTCACGGAGAGTCTATTCTCGGTGAGAAAAACCGCCATAGCAAGGAAATGGCAAGGAAAATCCAGATTATCTTCCAGGATCCTTATTCGTCTCTGGATCCTCGTTTTACAGTCGGTGCCTGCATTAAGGAACCTCTCGATGAGCACAAGATCGGGACACCTGCAGAGAGAGAGGAGACTGTAAGGCGGCTGATGGCTGAGGTTGGTCTCAACAGCGAGCAATATACACGCTATCCTCACGAATTCTCCGGAGGACAGAGGCAGAGAATCGGTATTGCACGTTCATTGACGCTCCGTCCAGAGCTCATCATCTGTGATGAGCCTGTCTCAGCGTTGGATGTATCAATACAGGCTCAGATACTCAATCTGATGAAGGAGCTGAAGGAGAAGAGGGGACTTACATACATTTTCATCTCCCATAATCTCAGTGTTGTTCATCATCTCTGTGACAGAATCGCGGTCATGTATCTCGGACATATTGTTGAGATAACAGCCAAGGATGAGCTTTTCGATAATCCGCTTCATCCATACACGAAGGCGCTCCTGAGTGCCATTCCTGTCCCCGATCCGACGATAAACACGATGAAAGCAGAGATTCAGGGCGATGTTCCTTCTCCGCGTCATCCTCCTCTTGGATGCTGTTTCCATACACGCTGTCCATTTGCGACGGATGAGTGCTCGAAGAAGGTTCCTGAGCTGAGAGAAATTGCACCGGAGCACTTCGTTGCATGCCATTTTGCTGAAAGTTTGTAAAAAATAGGAGGAGTTATGAAGAGATTCTTATCAGTGATGATGATTGCGGTCTTCGCTGTAATGTCTGTATTCGCAGGCGGTTCTTCAGAAGCAGAAGAGAGTACAGCTGCACTGCCTGAGTACAAGGACACGATTACGATTGCAACCGCTTCTGACCAGAACTATATGGATGGTCAGATGAACAACACCAATGATGTCTATCTGAGAGCTGTATACTCACAGCTTGTGAGAAGGGCTCTTGACGGAAGCATCGAGGGAGACCTTGCAGAGAGCTGGTCCGTAGGAGAGGATGGAGTGACATGGACATTCAACCTCCGCCACGGAGTGAAGTTCCACAATGGCAAGGAGCTGACTTCAGCGGATGTCGTGGCATCATACGACAGGCTTCTGAACAACACGGCAGTGCGCTACAGCTCGCTTGCAAGGGGATACATCGAGGATGTATATGCAGTCGATGACTACACAGTATGCATCGTGACGCCGGGACCTGTGGCCAGCCTTCTTGCGAACCTGACACACAGATCAAACCTGATTCTCGATGCTGACTATATCGAGAAGTACGGAATGGATCTCGGACTCACAGCAGAGTCTGTGAACGGAACAGGTCCGTATAGGCTTGCATACTGGGACAGGGATCAGGAGATGGTTCTCGAGTCCTTCCCTGATTACTTCAGAGGCGAGGTTCCTACAAAGAAGATTGATATCCTCATCGTGACAGATGCAAACGCCAGAGTCGTTGCTCTTGAGACAGGACAGGTAGACATCTCTACAGTCAACTCTTCCGAAATCCCACGTCTTAAAGAGACACCTGGTATCCAGGTCAAGACATATGAGGGAATCGGAGCACATGGCCTTCAGTTCAACTGCGCAAATGAGTACATGAAGGATCCACGCGTACGCCAGGCGATTGTCTATGCAATCGACAAAGAGCTTATCGTTGATGTTCTCTATTCTGCCATCGGGGAGCCGGCTGCGACAGCACCTGTAAACTCAAATGTCTGGGTATATTATAACTTTGGTGTAATTCCGCAGGATATCGAGAAGTCAAAGGCCCTTCTTGTTGAGGCAGGATACCCTGATGGTTTTGAGATCTCGATTATGTGCGATCCTACTTACAACAAGGCCACAGAGACATGTGAAATGGCTGTTGCAATGCTTGCTGAGGTCGGAATCAAGGCCA
>CALXLB010000034.1 GCA_944389085.1 uncultured Spirochaetaceae bacterium | reverse complement strand
CATTGTCTTTTCTTTTTCATTTTTAGCTGAAGCTTGTATCTTATCTGCCAGAAGCTCTATGCTTTCATAAAGCTCGTAGGCATCCTGTGATACTGCTTTCTCTTTCTTCCATGTTAAATGAAGCGTTGCTTCCAGGTGGAATCCGATGCCTTGGCTCTCCTTTGTTGCAGTGATGTCCAGGTCATGCAGATAGTCATCTGCGAATGCAAGCTTCTTAAGCTTCTTGTCAAGGAATTCTTTGTCTTCATCGGTTGGTGAGAATCCGATACCTCTGAATGTAAGATTCATAGGCTTCCTCCTTTTTCATATTGTATCCCAGCTTTGAAGAAAGCACAAAAGAATATTGTTTGTATTCTTTTTAAGCAGATGATGGAGAGTGCGTCTGTCATTTGCTCCTGCTGAAAGAGGAGTCTATATCCAGTTCATGGCGGTATTTGCTGACTGTGCGCCTTGCTGCAGTGATACCTCGTTCTTTGAGGATGTCGCTGATTTTCTGGTCTGAAAGGGGCTTTCCTGTCGTGTTTTCCTCAATGATTGAGCGTATCATTTCCTTTACGGCATTCCTTGATAGATTGCTGTCATTATCAGATTTCACAGAAGCAGAGAAGAATGAGCGCATTGCCCAGATTCCGAAATCTGTATCGATGTATTTTGATGAGGCTATACGGCTGACAGTTGCTTCGTGCACTCCGATTTCATCGGCAACGCTCTGCATTGTAAGGCCTTTGAGGTAGAGAGGTCCTTTGAAGAAGAATTCCTTCTGCTTCTCCATCAGTACAGCACCTGTACGCTCCAGTGTGCTTGCCCTTATTTCCAGCTGGTTCATCAGATTTCTTGCTGCACTGATTTTCTGTTTGAGGAATTTCTCAGCTTCCTTCTCTTCCTTATCTTTTGTGTTTTTGTACTCCTCTGCCATTTTCTCATATTCGGAATCAATGGATACAGAGGGAAGGGCATCGCTGTTCAGCCTCAGGACAAGCTGTCCATTCTCCTGTTTTATTGACAGTTCCGGAATGATGTATGTCTCATAGCCTGAACTGAACTGGGATGCGGGATAGAGTGTGAGTGAACGCATGAAGCTTAGGAGTGCTTCAATCTCTTCTCTGTCCGTACCCAGCGATTTTGCGACTATATCGAGTCTGCCTGCAGTGAGATCTTCCAGCTTGTCGTAAATCATGGCTTTGAAAATCCTGAGTTCTTCGTTTCCCAGACCTTTGTTTCGTGCCTGGATTATAAGGGAATCCTTCGGGTCTCTTGCCCCGATTCCGCTGGGATCCATTGCCTGGATTACCTTAACAGCTTCAGTGACATACCCGATATCCTTCTCTTGCACCAATGTTTCTGGAGAGGAAGGAAAGAAGCCATGGTTGTCGAGGGCTGTGATCAGGCTTTCTGCAGTTTCCTTTACGCGGTCTTCAAGCTTCATCTCTCCATGCTGTGTCAATAAGTGCTGCTGCAGCGTCTCCTTGCCAGATACTATGCTTTCAATCCAGTTCGTATCCTCTTCATCGCTGTCACTGAGGCCGGAATTATCTCCATAGCTCTCTTTTTTATCTGTATGCCTTCTGTATTCTGAAGCAATCCTGTCAAAGGAAGCTGAGTGTTCGCTTACAGCAATGACAGGATTCGTTTCAGCTTCTTTCTTTATTTTCTCTTTTAATTCTTCTGTAGATAACGAGAGGATCTCCATAGTCTGGAGCAGTTGCAAATTGAGCTTCAGCTCCTGCTTCTGCGATAATTCCAGACCTTGGCCGATCATGTGCTCTCCTTGTCGAAATCCCTTCCGAAATAGATTTCTCTGGCTTCTTCATTGTTCAGAAGCTCTTCCTTTGTACCTGAAACAAGAATCTCGCCATCGGAGATGATGTGCGCTGTTGTGGTTATTTCCAGCGTATCCCGTACATTGTGGTCTGTTATGAGTATACCGATACCCGATGAGGCCAGAGTGCGGATAATCTGCTTGATTTCATAGACAGCTTTGGGATCTATTCCTGCAAAAGGCTCATCCAGAAGCAGGAATTTAGGGGAGGTTGCCAATGAGCGTGCAATCTCAGTTCTTCGCCTTTCACCGCCTGAGAGAGTATAGCCATACTGCTTTCTGACTTTCTCAAGGCCGAAGTCAGAGATGAGTTTCTCCTGAAGATCCTTTCTCTCACTCCTTGTCATGTGGCTCTGCGTCTGCAGTACCAGGCGGATATTATCTTCTACAGTAAGTTTGCGGAATACAGAAGCTTCCTGCGGCAGATATGCCAGACCAAGCCTTGAACGCTTATGCATGGGAAGATTCGTGATATTCTCTCCATCTATAGTGACAGTACCTCCATCTGCTTTGATGAAGCCTACTATCATGTAGAAAGAAGTTGTCTTACCAGCTCCATTAGGTCCAAGAAGTCCCGTGATGTCCCCGGATTGCATGGAGAAGGAAACGTTTTTCACAACGTGTTTCTTACCATAGAACTTAGAAAGATGATCGACTGTCAGCTCAGCCATTTATCGTTCCCTTTATTCTGCCATCGAGGGAGATGCTCTCTGTGTCGAGATCTACACTGATGACTTCCGCTTCATACCTGTCTCCATCCCAGTCGACAGCCGCTGATCCCCTCAGCTGCAGAGTATTGTCAGAACGGGAGAAGATGACGCTTTCTGCACTGCATCTCATTATACCATTGTTGTCTGTATCTTTGAGCAGTGTCACATCCTTGTCCAGCTGCAGACGCTCATCGCTGAGAGAATACTCCATCGAGGCACCTGTTACAGAGACTTCATTTGTCGTATCTTCCACCTCATACCAGGAGGAGATGAGAATACGTTCTGCGCTTCTGTCGTACCAGATGGATGATGTGGAGATTGTGATACCGCGTTCTGAATCGATTACGCAAGCGTGGCCGGAGCATGTCACAAACCGCCAGTTCTCCCCAGAGAGCGTGATCTCATCGGCTGTGATACGCATCGAACCGACAGTGACTGCAGCTCCGTCTGAGAGCACAACGTTCTCTCGTCCATTGCGAAGCACTACAGAGCTCTCTCCGCCGGAGAATGTGATGTTGTCAGCGAAGAGAAATGCAGGCAGAAGCAATAGAAATATAATAACCAGCTTTCTCATATCTCAAATACTCCTTCTGTGATTGTACGGAAGGCATAGACTTCTTCCAGCAGGTCTCCTCTGAAGCCTGTGCCGGCAAAAACGCCATCGTCAGAGCTTACCCTCACAATTCCTTCCGCTTCAATCTCTCCGTTCTGGCTATCAAATACAAGACTTTCAGCTTCTATCATCATATTACCTGAAGAAGCTTTGAGATTGACGCCTCCGGAGAGATCCATCGTTTTTGTCTCTGTGTTTATCTCACCATATCCGGCACTGCCTTCGATGGCTACGCTTCCGTCATCGTCATAGGATGTGAATGTGATATTCTCGACGATTGCTCTGTTGTCATGGGAATAGAATGTCATTCTTGAGCTTTTGATATAGATAGGATTCTCATCCCTCTGGCCGAGAGTGTAATCAGCATTTTCCAGAATGATATCAGGCAGGACAGCCTTCTCATGGACTTCTTCATCATCACTGCGGAACGAACAGGAGGCGAGTAGCAGCAGTGAGAGAATGAGCAATAATGTTTTCTTCAATCTTCTTCCTCTTTTCCTATGATCCGTGGTGTGTATTTATCTTTCTTCACACGGAAGAATATTGCTGCGATTGCAAATCCCAGAGCCACAGCAAGAAGAGAGGCGAGAAGCTTGACGCCTTCGCTTTCAGAGATGAGAGAGCCGATGAAATAACCTGGAATGAACATCAGAAGCGGTAGCCCCAGACTCATGAAAACTGTCAGCAGTGTCTTTCCGGGAGGCATATCAATGACAGCTTTATCTCCCTCTTTGAGTTCGATTTCCTCTGGGTTCAATACCTGGAAAGAAGCTTTTTTTGATGTGCAGAAGAAAGAAGCTTTGCATCCCTCACAAAGGGATTTATCGCAGCCTGCCATCATCTTGCCATCTTTTATCTCTTCTATAGTGACTGTCTGTTTCACGCCATTGCCTTCTCTTGTGGCTTTTTGATATCCACATGTTTCATTATACGGGTAATACCTGTCGCGCGTCCCGTCTCTTCATCGATATCGACAACAACACCTTCGATGATGCCATCTTCCCAGCTCTCCTGGCTCCGGACAGGCAGCAGAGTTTTCAGTTTTTTTATCTCCGTCTCCGGATCAAAGCCGCCTGCGGACATGAATGAACCGACTCTTCCGATATCAGTGATGTATGCAGTACCTTTCTCTGTTACGCATTCATCTGCTGTGATTACCTTTGCATGTGTCCCGATAACAGCAGCAGCTCTGCCGTCGATGTAGAATTTCATCGTCTTCTTCTCTGCAGTAGTGGAGGCGTGGAAGATTACGATAGGAATCTCATCAGGGTTTGTTTCCTTGAGCTTTTTCAGGATGCTGTCTGCTGTGAAGAAAGCATTCTGGATGCTTTGTCTTGGGAAGTTTGCATTGCCTTGTATATTGATGATTGCAAATTTCCTGTCCTTTATGACCACATGTCTGTATCCATGGCCAGGACAGAGGGGAGGATAGTTCGCAGGACGGAGTATGAAACCTGCTTTTGGCACGAACTCCACCATGTCGACTTTGAAAAACAGCTTCTCACCGCCTGTGATCGTATCCACTCCCAGCTTTCCAAGCTGTAGTGAATGTGCTTTGCCGATACCAAAGCCGTTGGTCATGCCTTCTCCGTTGGCAATCGTATAATCTATGCTATATTCAGTCTTAAGCGCAGCCAGCCCTGCTTTCAGCGCTGTGATGCCCGGTCTCCCCGTGACTTCTCCGAGGAATAATATCCTTATCATGAGTGTGAGAATACCTGTATTCAGAGCAAGTTACAATCTTAACTGGGTGTATTTTTCCTGAATATGTGTTGCATCGAATTGAAATCATAAGTAATATTCATAAAGTCTAAAGCCCAGATGGCGGAATTGGTAGACGCGCTAGTTTCAGGTACTAGTCTCCGAAAGGTGATGCGGGTTCGAGTCCCGCTTTGGGCAACAAGGTCTTGATTCTTTCAGCATAGAAGAGTTAAGACCTTTTCTTTTACCCAATTCTTTTCACTTTAGCCGGGATGCATGCTGAGACAGACTGTCTCAAAACACGAAAATTACAAACTCAGTTTGATAAATTTGTCAAAGTCACTTTGATAAATTTGTAAAAGTTACTTTGATATATTTTGAATTGTGACTTAGAATGACAATATGGAAAATGCATTATACAGATTAAGGATTGTTGATAATCTCATCAAACAGAAACTTTTGTTGTCCAAAGCTGTCTGTGTTCAGGGGCCAAAGGCTTCTGGCAAGACATGGGCATCAAAGAATCAGGCTGCCAGTGTAATTATGCTTGGTGACTCTGATGATAATTTTGCAAACCGTCGTCTTGCCATGCTTGATGTTTCATTTGTTTTGAAAGGTGAAAAGCCTCATCTTATAGATGAATGGCAGGAGGTGCCGGCTATCTGGGATGCAGTCCGAAATGAAGTCGATAAATCCCCGGAGAAGGGCAGGTTTATCCTCACAGGATCCTCAACTCCTGTAAATAAAGGGATAATGCATACAGGTACAGGCAGAATTTCTTTGATTGATATGAAACCTATGTCACTTTATGAATCTGGTGAATCTTCTGGAATTATCTCTTTGGCTTCTTTGTTTGCGGAAGGAATCACAGAGAGTATTGATACAGGTCATGTTTCGATTGAGGATCTGGCTTACTATATCACACGAGGCGGATGGCCTGACTCGCTTGGAATTCCTTATGAATATGCTTCCACTTTTGCCTCAGATTATGTGAATGGCCTTCTGCAGGAAGACATTCCACGGGTTGTTGATTCCATTGATATTCTGAAAATGCATCGCTTCATGAAATCGTTGGCACGCAATGAAAGTACAACTGCCTCAAAACGGACTCTTCAGCGTGATATGAATGGAGAAATCAGCGATGCTACCATCGATTCATATCTATCGATACTTAGCCGGTTGTTCTTGCTTTCCAATCAGTTGCCATTCAACCCTTCAGTACGTTCGTCTCTTCGGCTGAAACAGATGGAGAAGCGTCATTTTGTCGATCCTTCTATTTCCGCATCTCTGCTTGGCCTTAGCCAGCCCTCACTGATTAACGATCTTCAGACATTTGGCTTTCTATTTGAGGCTCTTGTTGAGCGTGATTTGTCGATTTACTCAGCAGCCTCAGGTAATGTGGTAAGGCACTATCAGGATTATAAAGGAAATGAGGTCGATGCGATTATAGAAGCACCGGATGGAAGATGGGGCGCGATAGAAATCAAGCTAGGGGCAGGAGAGATAGACCATGCTGCCAAAACACTTCTGAAGACAAATAAAGCAATTGTGGAAGCCTCTGGCCAAGGTGCCTCTTTCCTTGCTGTAATATGTGGTTTATCCTCGTATGCTTACAAGCGGGAAGACGGCATATATGTGATTCCAATCACTGCCTTGGGCGTGTGAGAGCTGGAGCCAAAGAGGAACTTAAAATACATATGTTCCTGCTCTGTTCGGTGTTTTCAAACAAGCTTAGTGATACATCAGAGGCTAAGTATCACCATCTGAGGAACTTAAGGAGTATTTAGGAGAGACTCCTTATCTTGATCTTGGTAACTATGGTAATGTCACATCTGTAACGCTACTCGGGAATGAGTTGGTTCTTATCCAGTTCCATATGGAAAAGAACTTACAGATGACCTTAAAGCAGAATATAATGGTAAGACCTCAACCAAGTATTGGTATGTTCTCGATGGGGATGGAAAACTTGGAATGTTCAAGCTTGATATAAAGATTTCATTTGCTGAGTGATTGTTTTGCAAGGGGCCTATTTGATATGGCCCCTTGTCTATAATAGTATTTATCGCTTTTCTTGTTTCTAAATCAGACAAATAGCAAACTTGTAACTAGATTCTTTCTGTGAATATAATTCCGAATATGCGTTTGTTCAGGTTCTGCTCATTGTTGGTTGTTGTACTGTTGCTTTCTATCTCTTGTATTTTCTCAACAACTGAGATTGTAGAGGATGATACTCCCACAGAAGAAATACCAGTGGAACCACCTGTAGAAGAGAATCCAGACGAAGATGATGTTCCTGTTGAGCCTCCTGTAGAAGAAGAGAAACCAGAAGAGGATAATCCATCCATTGAGATTCCTTCTGAAGATGAAAATATCCCTGTAAGGGATCGTCTGGCTAATCAGTATATTAATCAGATAAAAGCTATGACGCCATCAGGGATGTTGTATCGTGTGGACTGGAAGGATTTCTATTCTACGGATGAGATTGAAATCAGTTTGTCTGACTATCCTATCTCAATCAATAAATCTTATCTGACATATAACGGATCTGTTTCAGGTAATGTACAAGCTTCTGTCCTTGCAAATGCAACGAATTCTGGCTTCGTGATTTCCTATGCATATATTGATGGTGATGATGTTTTCTTCCCTGTTTCTGTATCATCGGGTAGTTTGTCAGATGTTTATGCCGATGATGTTACTGGTGATATCCTGGACTATGTAAGAAATCATGACCGATCAGCTTCTTCTACAGGTATAACATCTTTCACTCTTGTCCGTACCGCGCATCCTGATTCCATCACGACAACTACAGCTGATGGCCGTATTGCTGACTTTACTATCGAGGAATGTACTTTCATCAGGACAAAAGAATCTCCGTCTGCATCAGTTGTGGAGAATGTTACGCTCTCTCTGTCAGGCGGTGGAGAGACTATCGGTATCAAGGCTCATGGAGTGTATCCGTTCACGGATTATACAGTTGATTCCTTTAGTGTGAACTGAAATCAGATATTCAGCATAATAATTGCAGTGATTATCAGGACAATCCCGATTCTGCTCCATCCTGATATCCTTTCTCTGAAGAACAGCACGCTTATTGTGATTACGACAAGAATCGCTCCCACACTGTAAGTGGGGTATGCGATGTATGCGCTTACAGTTGCAAGGGCTTTGAGAAGCAGAAGCGAGGAGATGTAATTAGGCACTCCGAGTGCAAGTCCAAGAAGAAGTTCCCTTTTTCCTATCGTCTCTTTTCTCAGAATAGAGGTTGCAAGACAGATAATGAATGCGGAAAAGAATGTGACTCCCATGAACCAGTCATCGAGTGCTCTTGTTCCATATTGTTCGAAGACTTTTGACATGCTGTCCGAGATACCTCCGAAAAGCAGGGAAAGCAGTAACAGCCCGATAGCTGGTTTTGCCTTAATCTCAGTCTTCTCTGAAGGAATGTTCATGACAGAGACTGCAATGAGTACAAGAAGTATTCCTATTATCTCTATCCACGATGGACGCTCTCCAAAGAATGCTATGGAGATGATTGTCGGAACCATGACACCGAGTCTTGCGAATGTTGACTGCAGAATGGCTCCGTTTCTCTTTACGTTCAGCTGGTTCATGACCATGCATAAAAGATAAAGGAGCCCATTGATGGTTCCCATCAGAACGCAGAACTTGAAGTTATTGTTTGCGGCAGGAAGTGACTTGCCGATCTGGGTTGCAAGAAAGGCTATAAGACATGTGATGTAGTTCACTGTCAGCATGCTGTACCGGTTGTATTCCTTTCTTTCTCCGATTTTCAGTACTATTGATACAGCCGCACTGCACAAGAGGCCGAATATGAGGAAAAGCATGCTTCTACACTCTCACAGAGAAGTTCCGGCTTTTTTCGATCAGTTCTCTGACGAATGGAGTCTGCGGAGAGTCCAGTATTCTGTCAGGTGTGTCGTATTGTTCTATTCTGCCGTCATTTAATACCAGAGTCTTTGTGCCAAGTTTCAGAGCTTCAGCGATATCGTGAGTGACAAATAGTATTGTTATCTTTCTCTCTTCATGTATTTTCAGAATCTGATCCTGCAGCTGTTCACGTGTAATCTCATCAACGGCACCGAAGGGTTCATCCATCAGCAGGATGGAGGGAGAAGCTGCCAGGGCTCTGGCTATTCCTACCCGCTGCTTCTGGCCTCCTGAAAGAGAGTGGGGATAGCGGTCGAGAAGATCCCGTTCCAGTCCGACAGCCGTAAGCAAAGCTGCGGCTTTCTCCTTCCGTTCTGTCTTGTCCCATCCAGGCATTGATGAGATAGATGGGACATAAGCTATATTTGCTTCAATTGTCATATGTGGAAAGAGTCCGACATTCTGTATCGAGTATCCGATAGTTCTTCTCAGCTGCACTTTATCTGTTTCTTTCAAATCTTTCCCATTTACCAGAATGGAACCGGAGTCAGGGGTGACAAGACCGTTCACAAGCTTCAGAAGGGTAGTCTTACCACAGCCTGAGCGTCCGATCATCGTGACAAATTCACCTTGGTTTATCTCCAGAGAGATATCGTTCAGGATGGTTTTGTCACCATATGTTTTAGTCACATGGGAAAAGACTACAGAGTTCATATGATACCTTTCTCTTTTAGAAAATCTCTTGCGACTTCTTTTTCATCCAACCCTTCGACTTCAACAAGATAGTTCATATGTGCCATCTCTGAGTCTGAGATGAGTCCATCCATCTTCATCAGGGCTTCTTCAAGTCCTGGACATCTTTCCAGCGTGTCTTTTCTGACAACAGTGGAACAGTAGTAATTGACCTGTAGATTCTTGTCATCGGCAAGCGTTACAGCATCCAGATCCGGGTTTGCCAGCTGGGCATCTGTTGTGTAGGCATTTGTCACATCGATATCGCCTTGCCGCATTGCTGTATATTTCAGCCCGATATCTATATCGCGCACATCTTTGAATTCAAGGCTGTATGCAGAGCATAGTGCTGGAAATCCATCTGCTCTTTCAAGGTAATCAGGATTCCCTCCGAAAGTCAGAGATGGGGCAATTGCTGAAAGGTCGGATGTCTTTTCAAGGCCATATTCACGTGCGACTTCGCCACGGACTGCGACTGTATATGTGTTATTGAAGCCATAGAGTCCGAGCCATGTCATTCCATATTGTTCTTCATATTCTGCTTTCAGAGCCTCAAACAGTTCATCATCCGGCAGTTCTTTTGCTTCGTGTCCAAGAACAAGAATCCATCCTGATGAGGTATACTCCGGGTAAAGATCGAAATCTCCTCGTTCCATTGCAGGCTGAATATTGCTTGTGCCTCCTCCGATGCCTTTTGTGATCTCTGCTTCATAACCAGCTTTTTCGACTAATAAGCCAAGCATTTCCCCGAGGATGTACTGTTCTGTCATAGGCTTTGTGGCAATACGGACAATTTCGTCTTCTTTTGCACATGATGTGAATAGCATGGCTATAGCAAAAAAGATAATAAGAATCCTTTTCATCATGAACCTCTTTTCCTGAAGTATTTCTCCAGTTTCCCCAGAAGGAAATCTGAAATAATGGCAAGAAGTGCTATAAGAATGCTTCCTGCTGCTGTCATGGCTGGATTATATATCGTAATACCACGATAGATAGCTACACCAAGGCCTCCTGCTCCGACAAAGCTTGCAATGCCTGTGACAGCTATGATCATGACGACCATGTTCCTTATACCGGCAAGGATGACTCCTGCTGCGAGCGGAAGCTTGATCCTGAAAAGCATCTGAGACTCTGTGCTTCCCATGCCTTTTGCCGCTTCCAGGATATCTGGGTCGACTCCTGTGAGTCCCGCATATGTATTTCTCACCATGGGCATGACACCATAGATTGTCATGGCGATGACAGCTGTTTTGTTTCCGATTCCGGTGAATGGTATGAGAATACCTAAGAGTGATATCGAAGGAATTGTATACAAGACATTGCAAACCCCCATGATAACAGGTGCAAACCGTTGTTTCTCGCTGATGACGATGCCGAGAGCCAGTCCGATAATGCCTGCAAGGATAATCGCGGAGAAGGCAAGTGCTATATGAGATAAGAGAAGAGAGGCAAACCATGCCCCTCTGTCTTTGAATAAACCGAGTATAGACGAAATCAGTTCCATCAGGGAAAAGATAGCTAATTGCTTTTGCTGAAGCAAGTGTAGCAGAGCTTCTCTTCTGCTGTGGAGAGCAATGTACGGATAGGAAGTTTCTGCGGACAGACTTTCTCGCACTTGCCGCATCTGATGCAGCTTGATGCTCGTCCTGATTTTCCTTCTGCTATCATCGCGGCATAATCTTTCTTTGCTTTCTCTTTGTCACTGCGGACTGCTGCTTCATTGAGGTAGCGGAAGACGTTTGGTATGACAATCTTCTCGGGACATCCTGGAGTGCAATAGCGGCATGATGTGCATTCGATTACCTGAAGATTCTTTATTCTTTCTCTGACTTCTTCGATTTCTTTCTCTTCTTCCGATGAGAGCTTTTCGAGATTGGAGAAGATCCTGATGTTCTCATTTACCTGTTCAGGTGTGCTCATGCCTGAAAGGACAGCAAGGACTCCGTCCAGACCTGCTGCAAAACGGAGCGCCATTGAAGCTGGCGTCTTATCTCCGAATGGCTCTGTTATTGTGCTTTCCAGATCGGAGAGAAGACCTCCTTTGACAGGTTCCATGATGATGATAGGTTTGTTATGCTTTCTGGCAACTTCATAGATTCTTGCAGATTGCACTCTTGGGCTTGTCCAATCCAGATAGTTTATCTGCAGCTGTACGAACTCTGTTTCCGGATGTTCTGTGAGAAGCTTATCCAGCAGTTCCGGTGTGTCATGGAAAGAGAAACCGAAATGCCTGATCTTTCCTTCTTTCTTCAGACGCTGGCAGAAATCCCATGTATCATATTTCTCATAATTCGGAAGATGATCTTTCTCTATGCTGTGCAGAAGATAGAAATCGAAGTAATCGAGACCAGTGCGTCTCAGCTGCTCTTCGAACATCTTCTCCGGTGTGAAATCATCGGTGAGAGCCCAGCCAGAGAGCTTTGAGGCAATCGTATAGCTGTCTCTTCTGTGTCTTGTCCCGATTGTTTCTTTGAAAATCTCCTCAGAGCCCGGATATACATAGGCAGTATCGAAGTAGGTGAAACCGCTTTCGATGAATTTGTCGACCATCGAAGCAGTCTCTTTTGCGTCTATCTTTCCGCTTCCATCTTTTGGAAGTCTCATGAGGCCAAAGCCTAATTTGCCTTTATTGAGCTGAAATATGTCATCCATGTTGCTATTATAGCAGTCCTATTGATGAAGCAATACCTTCAAGCCCGAGGGAAGTGAAGATTTCAGTCTTGAGATCGACAAAGACTTCAGCCGCGGCATCCAGTATTTTCTCAGGGAGGGAATCAGAGGGAGCGACATACTCAAGCTGTGATTCGTCAGGCTTTTCTCCAGTGGGGATGAACTCAGTGAAATTCCAGTCTGATGTATTCATCTCGCTTTCGATTATCGTTTCAGCTTCATCTGGAAGAGCGGGGTAGAAATCGATGCCTGTGACGCGTTCGACTTCATCGACAGTCACGGCAAAGCTCTGCAGTGATTTATCCGAGTTCTCATTCGGAAGAATGAAACCGATTGCCTTCACATCGGGGTCTGTATAATCGAGAATGACTTTATAGAAATTCTTGGGTACTGCTACTCTGTTTTCTCCGATTCTCTCATATGGCCCATCCGTCAGTACCGGGCCTGTGACAACGTAGACAGATTCATTATCGTAAGCCATTGTCCTGACAACTGCTTCCAGATCTGCCCAGATGCCACGATTGAATGATGGTTCCTGCGGGCACATATTGGACATGTAGAATGTATCGCGCATCGCATCTGCAGACCATTTGAAATCTGCAGCCGGTGCCATGTGTCCTCTATCATAGCCGGAACCGCGGTAATCATTGAGTGTGGCAGAACCAGTTCTGACAGCAGGATCTTCACGGAAGCTGTCATCTCTCTCTTCGCCACCTAGAACCTCATCCCTTGTCAGCTCATAAGCCACATAAGAAGGAACTTCATACTCTTCGTTATAGGAGAGTGTATAGCCTGTATGCCTGATTATCTGCTCGCCATCTATGGGAGAAGGAAGCTCAAGTGAATTTATGTTTCCGTCAGCTGTCAGGCCATTGCCAGATGATGATGGGGTGATGAAACAGAGAACAACGAAAAGAATGATGAGTACGATCAGTGTGATGAGCAGTTTCTTTATTTTGCTTGCTTTCTTTCTTCTTTTGGCCATTTCAGGCCTCCTTTTCCCGTTAATCCTAAATGCCGTAGGAGAATGTATGTTAACACAAATATAGTCCAGGTCTGCAGAAGTGTTTCCACGTCTTCTGCTTCCTGTGCGATAAATAGCGCTTTTACTGGCATGGAAGAGTTCTGGTAATTGACCACGAGTGCAATATAGAGGTTGTTGACAGCATGCATCGCTGATGTTGCTTCGAATCCGCCTGTTGCCAGAGAGAGAAAGGCTGCAAGCGCTCCCCATGAGAAGTAGCAGAGAACAGGCAGCAGGAAATTCTGCGAATTAATGACTTCTGTGTTCCATAGATGGGGGATTGTGAAGATAATGCCTGAAAAAAGCATGAATGGTATGCCTTCTGCAATCTTTTCGTTTCTCCCTTCTGGATAAGCAACATGAAATGGCAGAGCTCTGAACAGTATTTCTTCAGAGATGGATTGGATAGTTGTAAGAATAAGTACTGGCAGCAGCGATGAAAGAAATTCATCGGCTCCTACATGGCTGGGATGAATTTCAGTTGGCAGTATCAGGGAACATAATGAAACGAAGAGCAGATAGGTGAAGGCTGGAATTGCTATGAGCATGCCTTTTATCTTCCTTCCTGGTGCGATGATGGCAGTCAGGCTTCTTTTCAGAATAAGTCTGGTTCCGATGATGAATGTCAGGAAGAGGAAAATATAAGGGATGTGCATTTTCAGATATAAGGCAAGTGCAGCAGAAGGCTTTGGGATTATAAGCTGTGCTGCGACTGGGCCTATGAAGAGAAAGAAGAAGAGTGCGATGAAAATCAAGGCTATGCTTCTTACTCTTATTCTTCTTGCCTCGCTCTGACAATTTTCCATGGATTCAAGGTTATCATATCGTGCGATATTCGCCTATAATCCTCTCATGGCAGCGTTATGTGATCTGATGGACATGGTGGAAAGAGGAACTGTTCTTGTGTTCCCTACAGAAGAGAGTGCAAGAGCCTTTTCCGCTGAATATGTACGAAGGCGGAATAAAGGTCTTCTAGCTTCCTCTGTCATCGCTTTTGATAGCTTCTCATCTCTGTTCATGTCAGAAAAGGGTGATAGAAAACCCGTTTCAGAGGCAGAAAGACTGATCTTTTCTTCTTTTCTCAGCCATGACCTCTCCGACCGCCTCAGATACTTTTCATCCCCTGATTATCCGGAGATGAAGGAACGCCTTGCTTCCTTTTTCCGGCCGATTCTGCCATACCTCGATGATGCTCTTTCCCTCGATAAGAAGAATGCCGATGCCTCCTATGACATTGCTTTGATCAGGAGGGAATACGGAAGATTCCTGAATTCAATCGGATCTTATGAGAGCTCGCTGGAAGCTCTCTCTATTCCTGAAAGCATGGAAAAGCAGTATGCCATCATCATGCCACATGCGTTCCCTAAAGAAGGAAGGCTTGTCGAGGCATTGAAATCATCTCCGTTTGCAGTAATTGTTGACAACCTCAGTGGAGACATCCCCTTCCTTAATCTCTATAAAAATGAAAAAAGCGAACTCAGGGCATTGATGGTTAATATCAGAGAGCTCACTGAGAGTGGTGCCACACTCGATCAGATTGCCATCACATCGGCAAATCTTGAGAGAATCAGACCATATCTGGAGGAGGAAGCCTATCTTTTTGGTATTCCTCTGGATATAAGGGAGGGTGTATCGCCGCTTAAGACAGCGCCCGGTACCTTTCTCTCCCTTCTTTCAGATATCTTCTCATCGTCCTATTCGATTGATTCGCTTAAGGCTTTTATGCTTAACAGCGCAATTCCTTTCAAGGATCCGCTGGCACTGAGACGTTTCATACAGGCTTCCGTTGATTTCTCCATCACCAGTGCTCCTGACCGCCGTGAGGACAGGTATCTGAAACTGCCGAAGGATTGTGGTACTGAATACTACAGAGTGCTCCGATTCACCCTCGATAAACTGATGAGGGAAACAGAGGCTGGAAAGATTGAGAGCTATATACACACGTTGATGACGGGGCTTTTAGTGGAAGAGGAATTCAGAGGAAATGATGAAGATGCTGCTGTATATTCGTTCTCAATGAATGCACTCTCCTCGTTCCTTTCTGCGTGTGGTGCTGCAAAGGAGAACGGATACCTGAAGAATCAGCCTTTGTTCCCACTTTTCATCACCTATCTGGAAGGACTCAGATATGTGCCGCAGGAGAGAGTACATGGTGTTTCAGTCTATCCGTTCACTCAGGATGCAGCTGTCCCTTTCTCTTATCGTTTTGTAATAGGTCTCAATGATAAAGAGAGTAAGGCTGTTGTTAAGAAAGCTTCTTTCCTATCTGACTATGAATTGCTGGAAACACGGAGTGAAGATGATATTACTGCAGAGCTTCTTTCTCTCTATGGTGCTATGACAGAGCATTTGGTTCTGTCTGCTTCATCTGAGACTTATCAGGGATATACGCTTCCTGTCTCTGTGCTTATTGATAGAACTGCAGAGGCAAGTCCTCCTTCTTCAGATGCATTGAGGAATGAATGCATCAAGAGTGTGGGAACTATCCTTCCTGTGCAGAAAAGAGGCTTTGAGAGTTCACTCCCGACATCGCTGAGAATAAGGAAGAAGCATGATGATATGACATATAACAGGAAAGGAATGCAGAGAGAGCTTCCTGTGAGGCTGTCATATACTTCCTACAACGCCTGGCATAAATGTCCATATCTCTATGCTCTGCAGTATGTTTTCGGTCTCAGGAATCTTAAAGCATATGAGAGCCCTGATATGGATCATCTGGAAATCGGTTCGAGGCTGCATAGCATTCTTGAGAAGTTCTACTCAGATGGCGGCGGGGAAGATGAGAAAAAGCTTTCTTCCCTGTTTGAAACTGAGATGAAAGACTGGATGGACGGAATTCGCCGTGATAAACATGGAAACGTGGAAGAAATGCCTCCATCAGCTTCCAGACCGCAGGAATTTCTCATCAGGTATCTCCGGTCACGCTATCTTCCACGTCTTGCCAGTGTGGTGAAAACTATGGATGCAGAGAGTGAGGCTCTTGGGAATGGAAAAGGTCTTGAAGAGCCGCTGGAAGCTTCGTTCCCTGAACGTGGCTTTGTGCTTGAAGGCAGAGCTGATAGAATTGCCCGCTCCAAAGAAGATGCCGGTTATATTCTCTATGACTATAAAAAAGGCCGACGATTCCAGAAAGATGAGAGAACTGAAAGGAGCTATCAGTTCCATATCTACAGATTGCTGATAGAGGCATCTGATGAATTCACATTTCCTGTGCTTGGAGCATATTTCGTCTCTCTGCTCGACGGGCAGATTGATAGTTCATCACGCTCCCCTGAGCGAGAAGAGCTCCTTGACAGTCTGGAGCAGGCTGCTGCAGGGATTGGTAATGGGGACTGGCATGCCGAGGTCAGCGATGACAGCTGCCGTGCGTGTGCTTATCGTGGAATCTGCAGAAGGAGGTTCAGCGTAAAATGACATTTGCAGAACTGATTGAAAAAACAGGCAAAAGTGTTTCCCCCGAGCAGATGGAAGCTATCCTCTCCGATAAGGCTACTGTTGTCTCCGCGGGCGCTGGATCTGGAAAGACTACGGTTCTCTCACTGCGTTTTGTACGCCTTGTGCTTTCCGGGAAGGCCCACTCAGATGAGATTCTCACGCTGACATTCACCAATAAAGCAGCAGCAGAGATGTATGAGAGAATACATGCTCTTCTGTCATTGGCTGCGGAGACGGATGAATCTGTGAAGGCTGATCTGAAAGATCATTTTCCGAAGGCACGAATCTCGACAATGGATTCTTTCTGGAGTGAGATTGCCCGTACAGATTCGCTTGAATATGGTATTACCCGTGATTTCCAGTCACTCGAAGCAGAGGAGGGGGCTGAAGAGGATCTGATCAAAAATGTATATGAGGAATTGCAGTCGAGGGATGAACTCAAAGAAGGCTTTCTGATTCTCTCCTCCCTTTATACTTCAAGTGAGATAATTTCATTGCTGAAGGAGATTGCTTCCTCTTCTTCCGATATCCTCACGTCTTTTGACAGTGGACGTAATACAGAATCATACACATCCATTGTTTCCATCATCAATGCAGATTGCATGAAACGTGCAGAGTATGTGTTTTCGAAACTGCAGGAGCTGGATGCGGCCAATATGGCCAATGGTCAGCACGAAGAGATACAGAAGGCTTTGCAAGCATATGTGACTGATGATTTCTCATCGCTCCCTGTTTTCAATCTCAATAAGCTGAGGCGGAAGGATGACAAGGCTCTGAAGGATTTCATCAAGGAGGAAGACGTTAAAGGATTCTTTTCCCGGCTTTCATTGCTGTCGCTGCTGGAGAAGACTTTGAACGATGCTTCTTCTGTTTCCGTTCTGATAGAAGCTTTCATTGCATCGGTGCAAAGAAAGAAGAGAAGCCAGGGGCTGCTGTCATATCGTGATACAGAGTCGCTTTGCCGTTCTGTCCTGATAAACAACAGAGATGTACGTGATTATTACAAGAAGCGCTTCAAGTACATCATGGTTGATGAGTTCCAGGACAATAATGGCAGACAGCGTGATCTTCTCTATCTGCTCTCTGAACGTCTGGGCGAGCATTCTCCTTCCATTCCTTCTGTCGAGGCGCTGGACCGGGAAAAGCTTTTTTTCGTTGGCGATGACAAGCAGTCAATCTACTATTTCCGCGGAGCTGATGTTTCCGTATTCCGTTCTCTCAAGGATGATATCATCAAAATGGATGGTAACATCCTGACACTCTCGGCAAATTACCGTTCGGAACCACAGCTTATCGATGCTTTCAATTCGCTGTTCGGCCGTGTTTTCAGTACTTCTCTTTCGCCTGAGGAGATAGAGAAGGAGAGGCTGATGACTCTGCTTACAGGTGAAGAGTATAAGTCATTCTTTGCATCCCCTGAGCCTATTTTAAGCCGTGATGGGATTGCAGGCGTAAATGCTTCTTTGAGCCTCGCTGTTACTTCTGATGAGAAATCTGAAGGGGATGAATATGCACCAGCTGAGGAGGCAGAAGCGGTTTTCATTGCTCGCCGTATTGAGGAGATGATAGGCGGTGATGATTATCTGGTACCTGATGGCAAAGGCGGTGTGAGGCGCCCTTCATATGGGGATATCGCGATACTGCTTCGTACGACAGCTCCGCAGATGCCTATTGAGAAAGCATTCCGTCTGTATGGTATTCCTTATGTTGTTGAAGAGAGTACTTCAGCTACAATCGAAGGCATAGGCTGGGATATCTATGCATTCCTGCAGCTTCTTGTATATCCAGAAGATAAGCTTTCATATATGGCTGTACTGCGTTCTCCATTTGCCCGTATCTCCGATGAAGGTCTTCTCTTCCTTTCCTCATTTGAAGGTACAGCTTTCTCCACTGATCCTGCTTTCCAGTCTTCCGAGGATGCGAGGGCATATGGAAGGGTGAAAGCACTGTATCTGGAACTGAAAGGTATGGTCGGAAGGATTTCAATCTCACTCCTGATATCGATGCTCTATCATGAGAGCGGGTACAGCACCTATATCAGATCAGACCGGTATCTCTCTGTATATGAGGAGCATGTCAGCTATATACAGGCCGCTGCTTCGCTTTTCGACAGAAGCGGTAAAACGCTTCCGGTTTTTCTGGATTATCTGAGGCCTCTCGTAGGCAAAGCAGGCAAACTGAGGAATGCTTCTGTGCAGCATCTTGATACTGAAGGTGTGAGGATCATGACAATCCACCGCTCCAAGGGCTTGCAGTTCCCTATAGTCTTCCTCTCAGATGCCGATCATGGGCCTGGTAATCAGGTAGCGATGTCCACTTTGATTTCTTTCGAAGGTGATAAGCCATGCATCATGCCTGATCTGATAGAACGCGGTACTCCGAATCTTGTAATCCAGGAAGTTGCACATTATAAGAAGCGACGGGAGGAAGCAGAACTCAGAAGGCTTCTGTATGTTGCTCTCACGAGAGCTTCTTGCCATATAGTCATTACAGCTCATATGCGGAGAATAAGCTCTGGAACCTCGCTTCTTGATCTCTTTTCTGAAAATTATGATATCAATGATGAAATCATTCCTTCTGTACTGCAACGGGATGTGTTGCGCGAGAGAGAGGAAAAACCAGATACATCCTGGTATCTGCAGCCTGTTTCTTCCGAGCCGCTGTGGGAACGGCGGAGGTTTGGGGTCAAGGATTCATCCCACAGTGAGACAGAGATTACTGCGGGCGGTCCAGAGCTTCCTCATCTTTCTTCTGACAGTATTGTCTCGGCACATTCTATCCAGCAGGATTTCGGTACTATGGTGCATAATCTGCTTGAATGTGCAATGAAAGGAGAGAAATACATACCTGTCTTTCCTCCTTCATTGACTGATGAGGAAAAGAAAGGGCTTCTTGCTTCGCTTGATGAGATCCGGCAGGGTTTTCTTTCCTCTGCGTTCTATGATCAGGTGGTTAAGAATCATGAGACAGAAGAGGAAGTCCGTTTTTATTATCCTTCAGACGGCGGGGTTGCTGAAGGTTCTGCGGATCTGCTCATTTTTGGCGAGGACTTCAATCTTGTCGTTGATTACAAAACAGACAGATTCCTGAATGAGGCACAGCATATGGCCCAGATTACAGCGTATGCAAGAGCCATGGAGGACCTCTATGGAAAGAAATGCCTGGCAATCCTTCTTTATGTCAGGGGATGGCAGCCAGGCACGCTTGTAGATAAGGATGGCAATACTGTCAAAGGGCTTTTACAGCTCTGACCATGCGTTCAAGTGCTTTCATCACGCGGTCTCTTGATGTTCCGTAGTTGAAGCGTACGAATTCTTTCCAGTCGCTTCCGAACCAGGTGCCATCATTGACTGCAACACCGGCTTCTACACCGAAGAAGCGCGAGAGGATTCCGCCGCCTTCGCCGCCGCGATATCTCTCAGGATGTCCAAGTACCTCCGCTTCTATCGCCTGATAATATTCGCTGCAGTCGATGAAGGTCACGAATGATGCCTGGCTGTTTACGATTTTAAGTCCGGGGCAGGAGAGCGCGAGATACTTCTTCATTGCGTCCACAGTCTCTCCCAGATAGCGGCAGAGGCCTTTGTTATAGTCCGCGCCCTTTGCATAGGCTGCATAGGCAAGTTCTCCTGCTGTGAGTCCGGGCTCATTGAGCCAGAGCGCACTTTCTGCTTTTCTGAACCTTTCTTCCATATCTGGATCTGAGAAGACAGCAAAAGCACAATGCTCACCGGCAATGTTGAATGTCTTTGATGGGGCGAAAAGCGTGATGCACTTCGCTCCGATTCTCTCATTTGCCAGTCCCATAGGAATATGCCTGGATTCCGGATGGGCCAGATCCGAGTGGATCTCATCGGAGATTATCGTGATGTCCCTGTCTTTTGCTGTCTGCAGGACAAACTCGAGATCATCTCTTGAGAAGACGATTCCGGAAGGATTCTGAGGAGAGCAGAAGATTATCATATCAGCATTCTCGGCATCTTTTCTGAATCTTTCTCTGTCGAGATAGAAGGAACCGTCCTCATAGCCAAGATTATGTTCTATGAGTTTTCTGCCATTTCTCTCCGGTATTTCCCTGAAAGGTCTGTACATAGGGGATGGAACAAGAAG
>CALXLB010000033.1 GCA_944389085.1 uncultured Spirochaetaceae bacterium | reverse complement strand
AGGAGACAACACATCGCTCCGTCTTCATGATATCTCTATAACATCACCGCTTTTTGCAGCGCTGAGAGGAACGATTGAGATAGGTTATACATCCCCCTCTATCGCTGTGTATCTCGCGTCGGAGAATGCGGAGCGGTTTATTCTCTCGATTCTCCGTTCTGAAGATGGTATGTTCTCAGGTCTTCTCCGCTTCGATGATTTCAATCTGGGACGCGTCGGAATCGATGGCATGATCGGCAATATAAATCTGACAGCAAGAGCGGGAACATGGGATGCGCTCTCATTCAGCGGCAGCATCAGAAGTGTTTCAGAGGACATGATCAATGATCCTGCCTCGCTTTTTGCAGACTTGTATGTGGACAGGGATGAGATTGTGCTCAGCTCTGTCTCTTACAGAACTGATACGCTTTCCATGAATTCAGATAGCATCCGTTATTCTTCAACTACCGGAGAGCTGGATGCTGATATAGCACTGACGGCTTCGATAGAGAAGGCAGATGGTCCTCGTGTTGTCACAGCTTCGGCATTTATCGCTTTCGAGCTCGAAAAGGGTGACAATCTCTCAGACGCCATATCAAGGGCAATTGACAGCCGTCTTATCGGAACAAAGGGGACTATCAGGACGGGCTCTATCGGTCTGGGTGGCCTGATGACGATAGGCGAGCGCTACGTCAGTGTTGAGTATACGGAAGATGGAGTGGGCTTCTCCGGAAGTCTTGCAGAAGGGTATTTCGGCAATGATGGGAACTACTCTCTCTCAATTGACTTGCAGCCTGTTGCGCTCTTCACAGTCAGCGGTGTCAGTGGCGATAGTGCGATGCGCTTCACCATCGACAGCTTCGAGATAAGCTTTGCCGATCTCTTCCTCACTCCATCCATCGTCTTCCATTCGCCATCTCTGGCCCGCGGCGAGATAACAGCAAGGAAAGAGTCAAATGGATGGAATCTCTTCGGTTATCTTATGGCAGATGAAGTTGCTTTTGATGTCTTCTGGATGCCTGATGAGAGAGTCATACTCCATAACCCGTACTTCCTCGTCTGGGATAGTACTTTCACATCTCTTGTTGATGATTGCACCGTCCTCGATCTCTCTAGCTACGAGAGAACTCCAGGACGCGTTTCTCTTACGATTGATCTGGGAAGATCCTTGTCGATGGATGTCTGGAGGGTCGATGTCTATGCAGAGGATGATAACTGGATCGGTATCCGTCTTCCTCTTGCCTCGTCAAATATCGATATATGGGGCGATGTCGTAGGAACGCTCCATGTCGGGCAGGGAAGCGATGGGGTGCTCTATCTCAATGGAGACCTGAGTGCACGCGATCTGACGATGTCCATCGGAATGGAACCGATGCCAGAATGGATGACAGACCCGGAGAAGGCTGTGAACTCCACTACGACAGCAGATCTCAATCTTCTATTGACGGAGAATGTCAAATTCGTCTTCCCGCTTACTGGCGATCCTATTCTCAGGGCAGATCTTGCTGAGAACCAGAGACTCAGGGTCAGAGTGGACGAGATGAATAATCTCGATGTATCCGGTTCGCTGGACATCCGCTCAGGAGAGATTTTCTATTTCCAGAAGAATTTCTACATCACGGAAGGAAATATCAGCTTCGCCCGCAATCCGCTGCAGGCGGCTTCGTTCAATCCTGTGCTGAATCTCAGAGCACGTCTCAGGGACTTCGATGCCGATGGGAACAGCGTTGATATCTATCTTGTCCTCAGAGATTCCACGCTTGATAACATCAGTCCTTCATTCGAAAGCTCTCCGTCCAAGCCGCTTTCTGAGATCATGCAGATTCTGGGACAGTCCATTCTGCCAACCTCCATCTATGGTGATATCTCTGTCTCCTCGATGGTCTCTCTTGTCTCTGCATCTGTCGATATCCTTTCCCGTATCGGCATCATCAGCTCAGAGCGCGATAACACTCTCGAGCAGTCGATACGCTCCTCCCTCTCTCTCGATACATTCTCGCTGCATACGAATATCATCGAGAATCTTCTTCTCGATACAGTCTCCTATGCTTCATCGAATATCGATACCGCGCTCTCGCCGATGGCAAGATATCTCGATGGGACGACGCTGTATCTTGGTAAATACATCTCTCCAGAACTCTATCTTGAAGGCATGATCCATCTCGATGCTGAGAACAACATGACGGAAAACAGGCATACGTTCCTTGCCGATGATCTCAATCTTGATATCGAGATATCTCTGGAGTGGGATAACCCACTCGCTGTCTTCACGATTTTCACACGGCCTCAGAACATAACATTCTATGATATACTCGATTCCTACGGTTTCGGATTCTCGAAGCGTATTGTCTGGTGAAGATGTTTGTTTTGTGAAGCCGCTTCCATCCTGGCTTTTGTCTATAGAAGGAAACGCACCAATCTGATAGTATGCACGAAGGAGAAATGCCCATGAAAATCACAGCGAGGAAGATTCTTCTCGTTTTTATCATACTTCTCTTTGCAGCAGCTTCTGCTTTTGCTGCAAATGATGATGGAGTCTGGTGGGATGGCATGAACATGACGTCATTCCGCTATAATGGACTGGTAAATGTCAGCGAGAAGACTGTCGATTCACTTCTCTCTTCATATCTCGGACTGCCATTCTCTGATTCACTCTTTTCAGAGATGATCAGCACGCTCTATGCCCAGTCGTGGCTCAGCTATGTCTCGGCAGAGGCTTTGAGAGAAGGAGAGGATGAGCATTTAGTCATCGAATTCACTTTCAGTGAGAATCCTATGGTCTCTTCCGTATCGGTGGAAGGCGAGAACAGAATAGGTGAGAATCCTCTTCTCAGAGCACAGTCGATTGCTAAAAATGATTATTTCACACCCTCGATGCTTTCTGTGAATGCGGACTCTGTCCGATCTTATTATCTTGAGAGGGGCTATAAGGATGCTGAGGTCACTGCCGATTATACATTCAGCGAAGAGACGAATACAGTTGCTGTTGTATTCCATGTCACAGAAGGTAAGCAGTACAAGGTCCGCGACATACTCTTTTCTGGTATCAGCGGCCTGACAGCCAAAGATCTTCAGGGTGTGATGGCACAGAAGAAGAGATCATTCTTCAATGCCGGTAACCTCATCATGGCTAATGTCGCAACCGATAAGGAAGCTATAATTGCACTCTATGGCTCTGAAGGATATCCCGATGCCAGAGTCGTGAGTGTCGATGTTGTTCCTACAGGTGAAGAGGACGACAACGTAATCTATGTGAATCTGGAATATACCATAGAAGAAGGGGACAGATGGACTATCGGGGAAGTGCGCTTCAGCGGCAATGAGGTCTTCTCCGATGATGCTGTTTCCAGCCTGATCAGCATAAAGACAGGGGATGCCTACGATGCTGAGGATATAGCGAGGATGGAGGCTCAGATCAATTCTCTCTATTACGATAACGGGTATATCAGATCGATGATTGTCTTTACTCCGCTCCGTGATGAGAGTGCTCATACCATCGGTTATGACATCCAGATTGTGGAAGGAGAGCAGTCTGTTGTCGAAGACATCATCATCAATGGTCTGACAAAGACAAGGCCTTATGTCCTTGAACGTGAGATTACGCTTCACGTCGGCGATGTCTTCTCCCGTTCCGCGCTTATCCGCAGCCAGCAGAACATGATGAATACAGGACTTCTTTCCACAGTAAGGGCTGATCTGCTTTACGGTGAGACGGAGAATGGAGTCATTGTAGAATTCACAGTAGAGGAAGGAAGCCAGATGGAGCTTCAGTTCGGAGCTACGTTCGGAGGTACTGTCGATGGGTTTCCCATTTCGGGCTTTCTCCAGTGGGCTGACAGGAATCTGGCAGGAACTGGCCGTGATCTCGCCATCTCCACGACACTCTCTCCCGATACACAGTCTGTTTCTGTATCACTCTCTGATGATTGGGTGGGGAATCAGAGATGGGCAAATTCAGTCTCACTCTCATTCGAGAGAAGCCACAGGGATAATACGCTGATGAAGAATCCTAATTCCGAGATGTTCGATGGACGCGATTCGGAAAAGGTGACATTCCCTCTGGGATACAACAGTGCCGATGAGTGGTACGCCACAGATAATCCTCTCTATCCCTCCGATGCCTATCTCATGGCTTATGATTACTACAGAATTGCTCTGGGTTATACCACCGGATATACTTTCGCATTCGAGCCAGGTTCTCTGACACTCAGTGCAGGTATTTCCATCGGCCTCAATCATGCGGTCTTCGATGACTCGATGTACACGCCATATGAAGAGCTCATCTGGAAGTATCATCAGGGCTGGCAGTGGTCCAACAGGCTTACGCTCTCCGTCACATGGGATGGAAGAGACCTCAGACAGAATACTACACGCGGCTATGTGCTGAGTGCTTCGTATACATATGCAGGCGGTATTCTCATGGGCCTTTCAAATTACAACAGAGTCTCGTTCTCTGGTTCTGTTTTCCACTCGCTCTTCACCCATTACGATGAAGAGGAGAGGCCTTTCAGCCTTGTGCTTTCCTATACTGGTTCTGTCTCATTCATGTTCGACCAGTTCTGGAACAATGATGGCAAGTGGGGCTGGTATAACGCAAAAGAAGGTGCGACACGCTATGAAATGCTCTATATCGATGGCATGAATATCGGGCGCGGGTTCGATGTCATCTATGATAAGGCATTCCTCTGGCATAACCAGATTGACCTGACGTATCCGCTTGCTTATCAGATGGTGGCTGTTGAAGGCTTTGTTTCCGCGACAGGCGTGACTGATGAGATTTCCGATCTCTCATCGTTCAGCAACATTGACTGGTATTTCGCCACAGGTGTAGGTCTGAAGATGCAGATTCCGGGTTTCCCTCTCGGCCTCTATCTTGTCGAGAATGCGACATGGGATCAGAACAGAGGCTTCAAGTGGGATTCCACAGGTATCGGAAATACCGGTCTCAAGCTTGTGCTTGCCATCACAACTTCATATTATTGATACGATGGAAAAGAATGATAATCTGACGCCTATGATGCGCCAGTACTGGGAGATAAAGGAAAAGCATCAGGATATGGTGCTTTTCTTCCGTCTTGGTGATTTCTATGAGATGTTCGGCTCCGATGCAGCGGAAGTCTCAAAGCTGCTCAATCTGACGCTCACGCATCGCGGGAAAGAAGCCATGTGCGGTATTCCATATCATGCCGCAAAGAACTATCTCAAGCGGCTTCTGGATGCAGGGAAGAAAGTCGCTATCTGTGAACAGCTTTCGCTTTCAGACAGCCCTAGGGAGCTGGCAAAGAGAAGTGTCACTGAAATCTATACTCCCGCGACTGTTGTCGATGAGGAGTATCTGGATTCTCTCTCTTCCTCATTCGTCCTTGCCGTCGATTTAAGCAGCAAGGGGCTTTATACAGCCTGGGCCGATATCTCAACAGGAGTATTCAGGGTACGCACGCTGAAATCTGAGCGGGAGTTTCTCTCGCTGGAAGCTCTTCTGGAGTCTGTGCAGCCGAAAGAGATTGTCGTCTCTGATGATCTTTATTTCACGGAAAAATCATTCCGCCAGGTTCTCGACAGATCCGGAGCCATCGTCACTAAACTTCCTGCCTGGTACTTCTCCCTGAGGGAAGGCAAGAAGGAAGCTGAAAAGCAGTTCCCTGCTTCTTCGCTATCGCTTTTCGGTATTGCAGAGAAAGATCCTCTTCTCTCCCCGATAGGCGCACTTCTGAAATACATCAATGACAATGTCAAAGCTGAGATGCCTCAGCTCAGGGCGATAGAGAGAATCGAGGATGATACATATCTTCTTCTGGACAGTGCTGCTGTCAGGAATCTTGAGCTTGTCTCATCTCTCTCGGACGGACGCATACAAGGTTCTCTCTTCGGAGCTATCAACAGGACGAAGACAGCATCGGGTGCGCGTTTTCTCAAAGATGCGATTCTCCATCCTCTTGAGAGCAGGGAGAAGATAGAGAAGAGACTTGATCATGTCTCATTCTTCTATGCCGATCAGGATGAGATGAGGAGAGTGAGGGAACAGCTTTCTCTCTCCTCTGATCTTGAACGTCTCAGCGCCAGGGCCTCGATGCGTAAGCTCACCCCCCGTGATTTCATCGCTATCGCAGATACTGTCTCCGCGTTTTTCAGCATTATCAGCGGCAAGAAGGAGTATCTGGAGGCTGTGGAGGATTTTTCCTCCTACTTCGACGCTCTCCTCGATTTCTCAGCAGCAATCATAAAAGCCATCAACAGAGAGTGCACAAATGTCCTGAACGAAGGGACTGTCATTCTCACAGGTTTCGATAAAACGCTCGATGAAGCCAGATCATACCTTGATGATGGAGAGAATATGCTTTCCAGCTATATGGAGAAAATCAAGGCTGAGACCGGTATTCAGAACATGAAAGCAGGTGAGAACAGGATTATCGGAGCTTACTTCGAAGTCTCCAGGTCTCAGCTGGACAAGGTCCCTGAGTCCTTCATCAGGAGGCAGACGCTTGTGGGCGGGGAGCGTTTCACAACAGCAGAGCTTGAGGATCTTAAGACAAGACTCATGACAGCCCGCACCGATGCAGCAGAACGTGAGAAGAGCGTCTATTCCTCATTCCTCAATAAAGCTGTGGAGCTTGCCGGGGCTATAGACAGCATGGGGAAGGTGCTTTCTTCTCTCGATTATTACTCATCGCTGGCATTCCTTGCCCTTGAAGCAGGGTATACGCGGCCTGAAATCGCTGAAGATGGGGAGATGGAAATCATCTCCGGCCGTCACCCCGTAGTTGAGGCATATACCGGCCGGGAGCATTATACTGCCAATTCCTTCTCTTCCTCTCCGTCCCGCTTTGCCTTGATCACTGGGCCTAATATGGCGGGAAAAAGCACTTATCTGAGAGAGATTGCCATCATAACGCTGATGGCTCACATGGGTTCTTTCGTTCCAGCAGAGAGGGCTTCAATACCTCTGACAGATAAGATTTACTGCCGTGTCGGAGCCTCTGACAACCTTGCACGTGGAGAGTCGACATTCCTTGTGGAGATGACAGAGACAGCTGCAATCCTCCGCGGTGCTACTCGTCATTCGCTTGTCATCATGGATGAGATAGGCAGAGGAACATCGACACAGGATGGTATGTCAATAGCATATGCAGTGATGGAGTATCTGAGAAAACTCGGATCTGTCACTCTCTTTGCTACGCATTATCATGAGCTGACGATGCTTGATACATCAGGCATGCAGCTGCTGCATATGTCCGTTCTCGAGGAGAAGAACTCAATCATCTTCCTTAGAAAAGCCGAACCCGGTGCCGCCGCATCATCGTATGGTATTCATGTTGCAAAGCTTGCGGGCGTGCCAAGGGACGTTATAAAGGAAGCTGTCTCTTTCCAGAAAAAGCACTTTGCAGATTATTCCTTCGATTCAGCACAGGGAGACCTCTTCCTCGATAACAGTGCCCCTGAAGATGAGAGCGTGGAGAAGGAAATAATCGATGAGCTGGATTCTTTCGACACAGATGCATCAACACCGCTGGAGGCTCTGATGTTCCTCTCGCAGCTGAAAAAGAAACTGGAATAGTGCGGCAATAATGAAGCTGTTGACAGAGTCAAAGCTTTCTGGTAAAAGGATTACAGTTTCATTTAAAGTGATTTAAAGGGACCGGCTAGGGTCCCTTTATTCATGATGCGGAGGAATATGCTGACGAATGACGCTGTTACGAGCTCTTTGTATAAGGAAGTGAGTTCTTTGCTGAATGGACTTGGGCTCAGCACTGTAGAAGCTCAGGATACTGTTCATCAGGGCACGCACTCGATGAGAGTCGTTGTGTACAGAAGCGACAGGGAGGTCAATACAGATGATCTGGCCAATGCCTATAACATCATCTATCCTCGCTATAGCGTTATCTTCTCCGACAGGGATCTGGAGCTTGAGGTCTCCTCTCCCGGTCTGCAGAGGAGTTTCAAGGATACAGTTGAGTTCAGTATTTTCACCGGCAAGCTTGTGAGAGTCTATGTCAGTTCATACTCGTCCTATGTGACAGGAACAATCAAAGAGGCAGGCGAAGACTCTGTGACGCTCACAGGATGCATGATTGAAGATAAGGGAGAGGAACATGAAAGCCTTATTGTTCCTTTCAGTGATATAGCAAAGGCAAAGCTGGAGTACAGATGGGAGGCATAAGACATGCTTGATTTGACTGAAGAAATCAATTCAATGATAAGCGAAAGACATATGGATGAGGAGAAGGTTCTCTCTCTTATCCGCGACATGCTCGTCAGCGCATACAAGCGTAAGTTCGGTACTGATGAGAACTGCGTCGTGCGCTTCTTCCCAGGAAAGACCGGAGAACTCGACAGAGCTGTAGAGATCTACTCCGTCAAGGAAGTCGTCAATGAGGAAGACTGGTTCGACAGAGTACGCCAGATTCCTGTTGATGAGGCCCAGAATCTTGTTGAGGGCGTTGAAGCAGGGGATTCTCTGGAGATACCTCTCGATCCGAAGAGCTTTGAATATTCGGCCGTGCAGAGTGCTAAGCAGCGTTCACAGCAGGTCGTCAAAGAGTACAATACTGACCGTGTCTATGTCGATGCAAAGGCTATGGAAGGAAAGCTCGTCATCGGAGAGATCAAGAAGACGACAAGAAACGGAGATTATCTTGTTAATCTCAATCTTGAGGATACGGATGCCATTTTCCCTGTACGCGGTCAGTCTCCGAGGGAGACATATGAGCTGCAGGAGAAGCTGAAGTTCTTCGTTGAGAAAGTCGATAAAGGCGAGGACAGAGGCCGCGGAGAGAAGAGGAAGAAGGGTGGAATCAGGATTCTTCTCACCCGTGCAAGCAAGGAGTTCGTAAAAGCTCTTATCGAGAATGAGGTTCCGGAAATCTCCTCGGGCGATGTCGAGATCAGGGCAATTGCAAGACATGCGGGTGTAAGGACCAAGATTGCAGTTGATACACGCAAGACAGATATCGATCCAGTCGGCTCGACAGTCGGAAAGGCTGGTACGAGAATACAGACTGTCATGACTGAATGCGAGGGCGAGAAGATAGATGTTGTCAGATATTCCGACGATCCGCTTGTATTCATTGCCAATGCTCTCATTCCGGCTCAGGTCAAGAGAGTCGTGACAATCGATCCTCAGACAAAGCATGTTGTGGCTATCGTCGATGACAATCAGCTGGGTATCGCCATCGGACAGGGGGGCGTCAATGTAAAGCTTGCAAAGACGCTCTGTGACTGGAATATCGAGGTGAAGACACAGGATCAGTTCAATGAGATGGAGGAGACTCTGGAGATCTATCGCAATGTCGATAACCTCTTCAAGCCTGAAGAGGAGGAAAAGGAAGAGAGACCTCTGACGAATGATGAGATCGGAATCGACCCCGATGATACACCGCTTACTGATATCGGGCTTGAAGATGCTCTTGTCAATAAGCTTCATGATGTTGATATCTGGTCTATTCAGGAGTTCTTCGATTACAATGATGATGAACTGAGGGAAAAAGGCCTCACTGATGAGGAAATCTCTATAGTACGCAATAGCGTAGAGGTTACGGAGGAAGAAGAGGAAGGCGGCAGCTTCGAATGTCCGATCTGCCACACTGAGCTTCCTGCTGGTACGGAAGTCTGTCCGAACTGCGGCGCTGAGTTCGAGTTCGAATGATATAAGGATGAAAATGGCTGAAGAAAACAGGAACGACGAAAAAATCAAGGTGAATGTGATTAAGAGGACAGCTCCCCAGCAACCACAGAAAGCAGCGGAAGCAGAAGTGGCTGAGGTGGAGAAGAAGCATATTGTCCTCAAAAAGAAGCCTACCATCGTTGTCAAGGTCAAGGAGAAAGAAGAAGAGGTGAAGGAAAAGCCAAAGGCTGAGGATTCACGTCCGCTCTCAGAGAGCACTTCCCGTTCTCCGCGTGTCATACCTTACGACAAGAGCAAGCTTCCTCCCATCAATCCTGAGCCGAGGAAAAGCCATAGCGATAAAGCTGCCGAGGCAAAGAAAGAGAGCGTGAAGGAGCATAAGGAGACTGTTGTCCTTACAGGCAAGAGCTTCATGACCAACACAGCTGTCCATCATCAGAACTCGAGAATACAGTCACCGCTTCATAATGGTCCTGTCATCATCAAGAGTGAGAATCTTCCACCTGTTCCGGGACAGAAGGTCAATGGGGCCGAGTCTTCCGAGACTCCTCATAAGCCACGTGTTGCCGGTGTTGTCGGTGGTCGTCCTGCTGCTGGATACCAGAGAGGACAGAACGGACAGCGTAAGTTCCCAGGAGGCGGCCGTCAGGGTGGTCAGCAGGGCTTCCAGCGCCAGGGTCAGGGACAGAGAATGCCTCGGCCGGGCCAGAGCTACACTCCGCAGGGAGACCGCGGACAGTTCAAACCGGGACAGAGCCCGGGATTCTCCCGTCCAGGCTTCCAGAGACCTGGGGCAGGAGCTGCACCTGAGATCAACCAGAAGGGAC
>CALXLB010000032.1 GCA_944389085.1 uncultured Spirochaetaceae bacterium | reverse complement strand
ATACAATTATGAACCATTCAGGAAAATGGTTAATGATAAAGCTGCTGAGAACAGCTGAGGAGAGGATATGGAAAATCTCGCTTATCTCGGAATGGCATGTGCACTCTGCTTTTCCGCACTGGGATCTGGATTCGGTACCGGCGTTGCTGGACAGAGCGCCGTCGGTGGATGGAAGAAATGCTATGCTGCAGGCAAGCCGGCACCGTTCATTCTGGTTGCTTTCGCTGGTGCTCCGCTTACGCAGACAATCTATGGCTTTCTGCTTATGACATTCATCAATTCTGCATTTGCTACTGACCCATCAGCATATCTGCTGTATCTTGCAGTCGGTGTGCTTGGTGGTCTTGCAATCGGTCTTTCTGCTTACTTCCAGGGCAAGGTTGCAGCTGCTGCATCCGATGCTCTCTCTGAGACAGGAAAAGGTACTGCAAACTATTTCATCGTAATCGGTATCACAGAGACAGTTGCTCTCTTTACACTGGTTTTCTCACTGCTTGCACTCTGAGAGAAACTGAAGAAAAACAAAGCTGCATTGGGCTTTCCCTCTGCAGCTTTTATTTTTATTTCACATGATGAATGTTTTTATCAAAGAGGCCGTCTGATAGCCTTTTTCGTACATCCTGTCCACGTCTTCTTTCCTGTGCTTTGTAGTGGTGACGCCGCAGGTATCGTCTGGTGCTATTATCAGGGCTTTTCCTTCTTTCTCCATCTCTATCAGTTCTTTCAGCTCTCTGTTGTATGTCTCTGCACGCCTTGATAGCGTTTCCGCAGCCTTCGGATAACTTCTTGAGAGTATTCTCACAGCTAGCTTGTCCTTATCAGGAGAACGGAAATCATCCTTTCTCTTGGTGATTATCACGATTATTCTCTCCGCCCCCTGTTCAATGGCTTTTCTCCATGGTATCGGATCGGAGATTCCGCCATCATAGTAGGGAATACCTTCTACGAATGATGGCTTGCAGAGAACTGGAATCGTTCCGGAGGCTTCTATCGGTTCCATGTAATATGGCCGTAGTGATTCCTTTGGAAAATATACAGGTTCCCCTGTAAGTGCATTGGTGGCTACTATTGTGAACTTCTTATCAGAAGCTGTGTATGCCTCTATATCAAAAGGGTCTTCCTTTCCCGGGAATGAGAGTTCCTCATAGATATACTTCATATTCAGGTATGAACCGTGGAAGATCAATTCTCTCAGGCTCATATATTTCTTTCTCTGAGGATATTTATTGTAGTATCTGAGGACTCGGCCACGCTGCTTTGAAATATAATTCGAAAGATTCGAGGCTCCGGCAGATACGCCGATCAGGCAATCAATCTCTATATTGTTGTCGAGAAGATAGTCAACAACACCGGCACCGAAGGCATCCCTCATGCCTCCTCCAACATCAATCAATGCATATTTCATATTCCGATCCTTATCGCAATTCTATCCAGATATGCTGTTGTTCTCAATGCACAAAACCATGAAAAAGGCTATTCTTTGTGTATGGAAACAGCTCTTCTTTTCATTGTTCCATTCCTTGGTACGCTTCTGGGCTCTGCTGCAGTAGTCATTCTCCGTGGTGAAATCGGGGAAAAGACTGGAAAAGCCATTACAGGATTTGCTGCAGGTGTGATGATAGCCGCCTCCGTCTGGTCGCTGCTGCTGCCAGCGATAGAGGATTCTTCATATATCACAGCAGCTTTCGGCTTTCTCTGCGGTATTGTTTTTCTCCTTGTCCTCGATTCTGTTGTTCCGCATATCCATGCCAACGCGGAAAAAGCAGAGGGAAAGGCTTCTGGCTTGTCTAGATCAATGCTTCTGATGCTTGCTGTCACTCTTCATAATATCCCGGAGGGAATGGCTGTCGGTGCTGCTGCAGCCGCTTCCTCGGGTGAGAGTATAGGATACTCTGCCGCTCTGGCTCTTTCTGTTGGCATTGCACTGCAGAATTTCCCTGAAGGTCTTATCGTTGCTCTTCCTCTGTACAAAGCTGGAAAAAGCAGGTTCAGAGCTTTTCTTGAAGGGGCAATTTCCGGTGTAGTGGAACCTGTTGGAGCCGTCATTGCATTTGTTTTTGTCTCAATGCTTTCATCTCTTCTTCCATTCCTGCTTGCTTTCGCAGCTGGTGCTATGTTCTATGTCGTAGTGGAAGAACTGATTCCAGAGGCCTCAGAAGGCGAGCACTCGAATGTTGGGACAATAGGTGCTGCTATAGGTTTTGCTCTGATGATGGTTCTTGATGGAATTTTCGGTTAAGTATTGTACTTGCAGCCCTTTTGTGAGAAAATTTCTCACATAATTGGCTTCGGAGGCAAAATGCTTTACAGTTTTTCCTTTTCTGGATTTCGCTCATTCAAAGAAACCGCAACGCTTTCTCTCAGAAGTTCACAGCTGACAGAAAACCAGGAGACACTGCCAGAAGGTGGGTATCTTCCGCTTACAGGCATTTTCGGTCCCAACGGCAGCGGAAAGACAAGCATTCTGGAGGCTTTGCGCGGAATTGTGGAGTTCGTGACACTACCATTGCTTTCAGTTTCATCTCTTCCTGATTTCTTCACCTCTGAAGATCGATGTTTTTTCTCTCTGGAATCTTCTTCGGGTGATAATCATTACAGATACACCATTGTCCTCTCTGGAGGGGAGATTCTTGATGAGAAGCTTGAGAAAATCTCAGGCGAAAAGCGTTCTGCATTGCTTTTCAGCAGAGATGAGGATGAGGTGCGCTACCATGGCCTTTTAAAATCTGTCGGAGCAGGGGATGTCCCTTCAACTGTACCACTGCTGACAGTTCTGATGTCAGAGCATCCGGATAACGAGATCATCTCAGAGGCATTCAGAGGCCTCTCGGATGGCTTTGTGTTCGCAGAGCATGGAAAGACTATAAAGAAAGATTCCGGACGTGTGAAAGCTATGCTTCTCCGCATGGGTTTTGATGAGAACGATATTGAAAGCGATAGCAGGAGCTCTGGCTGTAATGATCTTATTGCTTTCCTTCCATCACTCTTCCTTGCGCTCGATGAGGGAAGGATTCTTGTTTCTGATGGACTTCTCCCATCTCTTCATCCAGCGTTAAGGCGCTTTATCATCTCGCTTTTCACAGATAAAGAGATCAACAGAAGCGGAGCCTCTCTTCTCTTTTCCTCTCAGGACATTACACTGCTGGATATTTCAATCATGAGGCGTGATGAAATCTGGTTTGCTGAAAAGACAGATGGCAGATCTTCGCTTACAAGACTCAGTGATATCAAGGTGAGAAAGGATGCCAGACTTCTGAAAAGCTATGAGGAACATGAGTTCGGTTCATGGCCTGTAATAAAGCATGCACCTGCGGAGACGGAAAGCACGGAGAGGAAGAATGACAGGAAGTTCTTTTCAATAAATAACCGCAGGTATCTTGGCAATAAATTCCGTATCACGCGTTTCATCAGGGAAATCGTTGATACCAATTGTCATGGGTTTTCCTCATTTGCCGACATCTTTTCCGGCACCGGCTCTGTTTCCTATGCTTTCAGAGACAAGAAACTGATTCTCAATGATTTTCTCTATTCGAATTATCTTGCGAATCTTGCCTGGTTCTCTCCTGAGCATTTTGATCTGGAAAAGCTGGAAGCCCTTATTGATGAATATAATTCTATGGAAGTCCTTTCCGATAACTATATGTCCGATAATTTTTCAGAAACATATTTCTCACGGGAGAACTGCCGCAGGATCGGGGCTATCAGAGAGGACATAGAGAAGAGATACAGGACAGGGGAACTGAATTCAAGGGAAAGGGCTATGCTCATTGTCTCATTGCTCTACGCTATGGACAGGATTGCAGCAACATGCGGCCATTACGATGCATACCGAGAGGGGGCTGATCTGTCATCTCCTCTTATTCTCAGGATGCTCGATGCAGATGAGTGCAACAATGCAGGCAATGAGATATTCTCCGAGGATACGAACGAGCTTGTTAAGCATATCAAAGCTGATGTTGTCTATATCGACCCCCCTTATAATTCACGTCAGTATTCAGATGCATATCATCTTCTGGAGAATGTTGCGCGCTGGGAAAAGCCGGAAGTCAAAGGCAAGGCTGGAAAGATGGACCGTAAGAGCATTAAAAGTCTTTATTCGACAAATAAAGCTGAGGATGCTTTCCGTTCACTCATTGCCTCAATCGATGCCAAGTATATTCTTCTTTCTTACAATAACATGCAGGAAAAAGGAGACAGCCGTTCCAATTCCAAAATCTCTGATGAGACAATCATGTCTGTTCTTTCCTCAAAAGGAGATGTATCGGTCTATTCAACACAGCACAGAGCATTCACAGCTGGCAAAAGCCATATCGAAGGAAATGAAGAGCGTATATTCCTCTGCCGGGTTCGTCATAAGAGTATCCGGAAAGAAGGTTATATCCAGTCTCCTCTCAATTACATCGGCGGAAAGGGCAGGATCATCACCGATCTTCTTGAAGCTTTCCCGAAGGAAATCGATACTTTTGTCGATCTCTTTTCCGGCGGTTGTACCGTAGGTGTCAATGCTCCGTGCCGTCGTGTTGTTTTCAATGATTCTGATACGCGTCTTATCGCTCTGCTGAGGGAGATGAGAAGATCCGATAAGAACCGGTTCATCAGCGATATTAAGAATGTGATCAGGGAGTATGGATTGTCTGAAAGCGATATCCATGGCTACGCTTATTACAATGCAGATTCGTCAAAAGGACTGGGTGAGGTGAATAAGGAAGCCTATATAAAGCTCCGCACTGATTTCAATACTCATTCTTTCGATGAGCATATGAGAGCTGTCATTCTCTATGTCCTGATCATCTATGGCTTCAATAATCAGATAAGATTCAATGATGATGGCGATTTCAACCTTCCTGTAGGAAAGAGGGATTTCAATAGCCGCATGCAGGAAAAGCTCTCGGTTTTCATTGACAGGATCAAAGAGCTGGATGCCGTCTTCCTCGATTCAGATTTCCGCACCGTTGAGATTCCATCCGGGTCCTTCGTCTATGCTGATCCTCCTTATCTTGTAACGACAGCAACATACAATGAGAAACATGGCTGGACGGAAAATGATGAGACATCGCTCCATGCAATACTGGAGAATCTGACTGAGCGTGGAATCAGATTCGCACTTTCAAACACGCTGAAGAGCAGGGGCAGGGAGAATACGTTCCTACTGTCCTGGCTTGAGAAACATCCAGAGTACAGGGTAATCCACGTTGAACGTGATTACTCCAACTCGAATTATCATATCAAGGACAGGTGTGCAGAATCTGACGAGGTGATTATCCTGAATTACTGATGAAAGCTCAGATATAGATCACGAATCTTGTTCCGCAGTCCGGACAGATCACACTAATCGGAGTCTTGCCATCTTCCAGGACAGGCTTGCCGCTTTCAAAGTCGATTACATCTCCCTCTCTGATTGAGCTGACAGTTATTCCTTCTTCGCTGAGGATTCTTCTCTCTACTTCTGAGACGCGCCGTGTGAGAAGAAGATTTCTGATACCGCTGTCTTTAAGCTCTTCTGCCTCGGGGTATGATGAGCCAAGCAGAATCAGAGAGTCCGCATATTCGAAGCGTATTGCTCTCTCAATGGCCTCTGGTTCTGTATCTTTTTCAGCGACAATGACTGAATGGCTGTTTTCAGTGATCATGTAGATTCCCTCATCCAGCTGCTGGGCAAGAAGGCCGTTCCATTTCTTGTACCAGACATAATCATCGAGTGGAAGCATTTCCTTTCCACTTAGCAGTACGAAGCGTTCACCATCTTTTTCTGGAACAATAATTGTCGCTGTTGCAAATATATTCAGAGAAAGAACAAGAAAAATCAGGATCGTAAAGGCTTTTTTCATGAATCCTCCCAGCAATTAAGTATAAGATAATGGAAAAATGTACGAAAGACAAAGCTTTCCTTCTTTTTCAGAAGCAGCTTTCAGCAGTATGTGTGAAGGAAATACGGCTTTTTCTTTCCTTTCATTTGGAGTACTCTGAAAGCAGATGTTTGATACGCTGATTCTTTCTTTTTTCATCTATTCTGTTTTAGGCTATTTCTCAGAGGTCATTTATTGTTCTGTACCTCAGAAGCGATTTGTCAACAGAGGTTTTCTCTATGGACCTTATCTGCCGATCTATGGCTTTGGGTCTCTGATAGTGATAATCCTTCTCGATCCTTTCCGTGATTATCCTGCAGTTGTTTTCATACTGGCATTTCTTCTCACGTCCTGTCTTGAATATTTCACGTCATGGCTTCTGGAGAAGCTTTTCTCTATAAAGCTCTGGGATTATTCGAAACACAGAGTGAATATCAATGGCAGAGTCTGTCTGCTGAACTCTACGCTTTTTGGCATCATGGGACTTGTCGCTGAGTATCTTGTCCAGCCGTTTGTAGAGGATCTTATTGCGCTGCTTCCTATTGATATAAAGCATTTTGCAGCCATTCTCACGGTGGCTGTTGTCGCTTCCGATACTGCACTCTCTGTTGCTAAGATGAAGGCCTTCAAGGATACTCTTGCGAGAATCAGGGCACTTAGAAGTGAAGCTGAAGAACGTATTAATGTGCTCAGAGGAGAGGGTAAGGCAGAGCTTGCTGAAGAACTCCGGCTCAGAATTGAAGCAACCGTTGATAAATACAAGGATGGAATCAGAAAGACTGCTCACCATATTGTGCTTTCCAACCCGTCCATTACTTCACGCAATAAGGCCCTTGAAGAACAGCTTGATATACTCCGTTCATGGAGCAAGGAACGCAAGGCGCTGAAGAAGAAATACAAAGAAGATCTGGATGCTGTCAATAAAAGCCATATCGATGCAATGAGGAAGAGCGGACGATGAGTGAATATAGGAAAATCTGGGATGAGGTCATGGTGGCTTCGCGTGGTAAGGAAGTTGCACTTGTCGCTGTCTCCAAGTTCCATCCATATGAAGCAGTGCTTGATGCATATTCACAAGGAGCAAGGATCTTTGGCGAGAACAGAGTCCAGGAGATGAGAGAGAAATTCCCACCTCGTGCAGAGCGTCCAGAAGGAATGAAAGTATATCTTATAGGACAGCTTCAGCGTAACAAGGTGAAGAAGGCTGTGGAATGGGCTGACAGAATCGAGAGCGTCGACAGCATTCCTCTGCTGGATAAAATCGAAGCTGAATGCAGTGCTCTTTCGATAAGGATGGATATCCTTCTTGAATTCAATAGTTCAGCGGAAGAACAGAAATCCGGATTCAGGAGTGAGGATGAACTGATTGCTGCGGCTATGCATGCTCTGGAATGCCCTCATGTCAATCTTATGGGAATTATGACAATCGGGCCTTTGGGCGGAGACGATGCCAAGAATCGCGCTGCATTCCAGAGAACACGGAATCTGTATACTGCGCTCAAGAAGCGGATACCACAGATTTCCGTGCTTTCGATGGGGATGTCACAGGACTGGAGAACTGCATTGGAGTATGATTCTGATGAAATACGTATCGGAACAGCGATTTTCGGAGAGCGGTCATGGTGAAAAAGTTCATTGCTTTGCTTCTTTCATCCCTGATTTTCCTCTCTCCTGTTGCTTCTGATCCTATCCAGTATGAGTATGAGCCATATGAAGAGGATGAGTTTCCGATATGGTCGATGGAGCTCAGACGGGCTGAGACAATATTCTTCGGTTCGCTTGTACTCACGTTTCCTGTGGCAATGGGAATATATTCATTGGCTTCCACCCTTGGGATGCCTACACCGCAGGAAGAGTATAAGCAGGTTCTTCAGCAGGCGCTTATTGCGGGGGGCTTATCATTGATCATTGCCGGAACTGACTGGATCATCGGGATGGTGAATGGTGAATAGGAAGCGGAAGGAGAGTGTTGTCATTGCCGTATCTGGCAGACTCGATAGTGCTGTCGCTTTGTCTTCTTCCATCCCGCGTTCTGTCTTTTCTCTCGATTCTGTTTCAATCATCCTCAATGGCAGGAAAGCCAAGAAAAGCACGAAAGTGAAGGAAGGCGATGTTGCTGACATAGAATGGACAGAAGAAGTCTTCGAAGGGATAGAGGCCGAAGAGATTCCTCTCTCCGTTCTTTTTGAAGATGATTCTATCCTTGTCATCGATAAAGCACAGGGCATGGTTGTACATCCGGGTGCCGGTGTGCATTCTGGAACGCTTGTGAATGCACTTGTCTCCCGCTATGGCGATGACTTTGCTTCCTCTGATGATGAGCGCCCCGGTATTGTCCATCGTCTGGATAAGGATACTTCAGGAGTGATGGTGATCGCCCGTACTCCTCAAGCTCTTGAAAAACTGCAGAAAGAGTTTGCTGAGCATAGTGCGGAGAAGCACTATCTGGCTGTTGTCAAAGGCATGCTGCCTGAAATGCATGGCTTTGTTGATATGAATATCGAGCGGGATCCAGGTGATAGGAAGAAATACAGAGCAACTGAAACAACAAGGGGTAAAAGCGCCCTGACAGAATACTCTGTACTGAAGATCCTTGGCTCCTATACTCTTGTGGATGTCCGTCTCCATACAGGAAGAACCCACCAGATCAGAGTGCACATGAAGGCAATAGGCCATCCTATCCTCGGTGATCCCATTTATGGTGTCAATGATCCGAGGTTCCCAGGGTCGACTCTCATGCTTCACTCCCATACTCTTGAAATAACACATCCCATGACGGGAGAGAGGATGAAATTCGAATCACCGCTGCCTGATCGTTTCACGAGAGTGCTGGAATCAGCTGAAAGCCTGAAGTGATGCGGCTCCGGTTTCTGATTCGAATTGAAAGAGATCCTGATTCAGCATCTTCTCGACTCCCAGCTTCGAGATAGTGCCATGCCCCGGATAAAGCAATGTCGAGGGTGGAAGCGTCATGATTTTCTCCTCGATGCTTCTGATGAGCAAGGCTCTCTCTACAAAACTATTCGTGGAAGCTATGGAACCTGAATGAAGTGTATCTCCTGTGAATACAGCTGTATCGATGAGATAGGCGAGTGAGTCAAGCGAATGGCCTGGAACGTGCAGGGCTTTTACACTCAGTCTCCCTATCTGCACGGTATCGCCATCTGCAAGGCTTTCTGTCCTGAATCCGTTTACCATATCATCATACGCATATATTCTGGGATTGTAGATTTTCATGAGTGTACCGAGACCGGCTGTATGGCTTTCATGTTTGTGGGTAATCAGTACTGCGGTTATATCACGGCAGGAGAGTGTGATCAGTTCCATCAGCTCCTTATCTATATGTGCGGGATCGATGATGATTCCATTCCTCTCTTCATCGATTATCAGGTAAACATTGGACAATCCTTCTGCAGAGAAGTGCGGCATTATTCTCATGAGTCCTCCTTCCTCAGATAAGCCTCCTCAGGATTGGAATATCTGAAGGAAACATTTTTCGTGATAGCCGATCTGAAGCTGGTACGTTTCAGATTGCAGTCTTCGAGATTTGTATCAAGAAGACGTGAAAGCGAGAAATTGCTGTAATAGAAATCATTGGATGAGAAATCACAGTCTTCTGTCTCTATCCCCATGAAATTCGAATGGATTACCGTTGAATCATTTATAACGCATGACTTGAATGTAGAAGTTGCAAATGCCGAATACCTCGCATCAATGCCTCTGAAAGTACAATTTATAAAAAGGCATCCATCAAAGAACGAAGAGCGTATCAGCGTCTCCGAGAATGTGCATGTATCAAAAACACAGAAGGCAAGATTCACTCCGGAAATCTTCAATCCATGCGCTATATCCATCTCCCTGAAATCTGCTGCAGTTATTGATATGTCCCTGACAGCAGGGCCGGAGACAAAATTTCTGATTACATATTCTTTGATTTTTGTTTTGTCAGGAGAGTGATGGTAACACCATCTTCCTCCATTGAAAGCATATGTATCGCATCCTTCGTGCTCACAGCGTTTTAATGAGAACATATCAGAATAGTCGCTTCAGCTGAACATGATGTCAAGCTTTATACGCTTTGCAGCAGTATTCTGAACAGATATCTATGCTTACCATATTGTAATGAATTAACAATTGATGATTACGATTTCTTTTTCTGATAATTTTATATATAAACTATACATTAAATATATATTAATGTGTTACTTTAATATAAGTACAATCATTTATTTATATAAATTATTCAAATAAGAATATTCAATTAATTAAAATTGCAGGAACGGAATTGCTTTCACCGGAAGCTGCAAGCTCCGTTCTGGGATGATTGATGAATCAAATGACAAAAAAACAGAGCGGTAAGCCGCTCTGCCTTTAAGCTTTATCACTCGATTACAGCAAGAATATCAGCATAGTTGAGGATGAGATAATCCTCTCCGTTGTCCTTGATTGCCGTTCCCGCATATTTGTCGTGGAGGATCTGCTGTCCCGCTTTTACCTTGATTGTCTCGTCATCACCTACAGCAACGACTGTAGCGATCTGTGTCTTCTCCTGTGCTGTCTGCGGAATGAATATACCGGAAGCTGTCTTTTCCTCTACTTCCTTTGCTTTTACAAGAATCCTGTCACCAAGTGGAATGATCTTCATGTTATCACCTCTAATTATTGTTATGGCTTGTGGGCCAATATGGAATATACAAATGGAAAAGGGAGAGGGCAAGAGGAAAGGAAAATTCTTTTTTCAGATTTGCTCTTCACTTTTTCTACATATTTATTATTTTCATGATGTCAGGTGAGCAAAATGGAAAGAGCAGTGAGTTTGGTTCTCTATAAAGAAGGAAACAGAAAAGCGAGGCTCCTGAGATACCAGGATGCATTCGAAGATTATGTAGAGGTATTCCTTCCTAGAATAAAAGGAGTCGAGTTCACTATTGAGTTTGTCTCATTCTATCGTTATCAGCTATGGAGATATCTGAAAGCAAAACCTGTCTTCACGCTTTCGCTGCCTGAAGGGGACATGATTTCAGATCTTATCAAGGATTCTTATGATTCATTCCTTTTTGATATGGAGTCATCACCATTCAATATTACTGGAGAAGGCAGACTGAATCTTCTGGAGTCAGTGAAGATCGTCTTTCCGTGGCAGGATGACCCGGATTCCGTTCCGGATGCCCGTTGAGGGTCATTTTGACCCATTCTCTGTCTGATTTTAATCCACTGGGTCAGTATGACCCTTTTTTTATTTTTTCCAGCTTGATGTAGGCTTTTATTTAATTCCTTGCAGTTAAAAGAATAATTCTGAATATTTCTGAATTGGCACACTTCCTGCATAAAGATTGTCGAATCCATAAGGAGGATGACAAGATGGAAGATACAAGAAAGAACGAGATGGTTGAAAGCGATAACGAAGTACTTTCTATTTATCTCAGAGAAATAAACAGAATTCCTCTTATCTCCCATGAAGAGGAGTATGAGCTTGCTCTGAAGGCAAAGAATGGCGATAAGGCAGCTCGCGAGAAGCTTCTCCGCGCCAACCTCCGCTTTGTGGTGTCAGTGGCAAAGAAGTTCCGTGGACAGGGGCTTCCGCTTTCCGATCTGATAAATGAAGGGAATATCGGGCTTATCACAGCACTGGATAAGTTTGAGCCTGACAAAGGTTATCACTTCATCTCATATGCAGTCTGGTGGATCAGACAGGCTATTATGAAAGCAATCTCCGAAAAGGGTAGGACTGTGCGTCTGCCTCTCAACCGTTCAAATGAGCTGATGCAGATACAGAAAGCCCAGAAAGAACTGATGCATGAGAAAGAGACAACAGAGCCAAGCATTGAGGATATAGCGAGAGTGACCGGGCTTGATGCGACGCTGATCAGCGACCTTCTCTCTGTCTCCGGAGAGATAATCTCCTTTGACAGTCCTGTTAAAAAAGGAGAGGAGTCCGATACCACTTTCGGTGATTTCATTGAAGCTGAAGACAGAAGTCCGGAGGAAGAGGTTGTCGATTCATCCCTCAGATCTTCTGTACAGTCGCTGCTTGAAACGCTTTCCGACAAGGAGAGAGATATCATAGAAATGCGCTTTGGTCTCAATGATAGAAAACCGATGTCTCTGAAGGAAATCGGAGGAATCTACGGCCTGACAAAAGAGAGAATCAGACAGATTGAGAAAAGAGCTCTGGAGAAGCTCAGGGTATCCTCAGAAGAGAGGGATCTGGAAGTCTTCAGCAGAGCTTGCTGATAGATATGGCTGGCGTGTCCAGCCATTATTTTTTCCCTTGATACTCCTTGATATGTTTTTTCAGAGCCTGAAATGACTCATCGGAAATAACATGCTCGATGCGGCATGCATCGTCTTGTGCTTTGTCATGGGGAACTCCTAGATACTCAAGACACTGTGTGAGTACCTGATGCCGTTCGAAAATCATTTCGGCAACTTCTTTTCCCTTGTCCAAAAGCGTGATGCTGCCAGTATCAGGGTTGATGGATATATATCCGTTTTCTTTGAGTGTCTTCATTGCACGGCTTATCGATGGCTTGGAAAAGCCCATAGCCTGTGCGACATCGATTGATCTGACAATCTCGTTTCTGAGTGAGAGGCGGAGAATCGTTTCCAGATACATCTCGCCTGATTCATGCATATTCATAGTTTTTCATTATATCCACAATGAGTGTCAAAAGAAATGATGAAAATAATAAGCATATGCTAACCAAGGTTGTTGACTGCTAACCACAATTAGCGTAGACTAACCACGGTTAGCAGGAAGTAATTCCTGCGGAGGATGCAGATGCCCTTATCGATGATCGGAACTGGAATGAGCGGAAAGATTCAGAGAATAACAGGATCTGGTGAAACCAGACGGTTTCTGGCGAACCTTGGCTTTATTGAAGGCAGGGAGGTTCATGTTCTTTCTGATATAGGGGGAGATGTCATTGTCGGCATTCTCGATTCACGTGTTGCACTTAACAGAGATATGGCTCGTCACATCTATGTATGAGCTTTCTCTGAGGGAGGATATATGACGCTTGGAGAAGCACAGGTCGGAAGCACTGTCACTGTGCAGAAAATCGATGGAGATGGGGCATATAAGCGCCGCATCATGGATATGGGAATCACAAAAGGTACCCAGCTTTTTATTCGTAAGGTCGCTCCGCTTGGAGATCCTGTTGAGATTACAGTCCGAGGCTATGAACTCAGTGTCAGAAAAAGTGATGCATCCTGCGTCATTGTGAAGTGAGGTGAGAGATGAGCATAAAGATGGCACTCGCAGGTAATCCGAACTGCGGAAAGACTACAATGTTCAATGCCCTGACAGGGGCTAATCAGTATGTAGGCAACTGGCCAGGAGTCACTGTCGAGAAAAAGGAAGGAAAGCTTCGCGATAAGAAAAACGGTGAGATTATCATAACAGATCTCCCTGGTATCTATTCGCTTTCTCCTTATACGCTGGAGGAAGTCGTCAGCCGTGACTATATTCTCAAAGAGAATCCGGATGTGATCATCGATCTCGTTGATGCGACAAACATTGAGCGTAACCTCTATCTTACAACTCAGCTTCTGGAAACAGGCTGTCCTGTTGTTATCGCTCTCAATATGTCTGACTTGCTTGAGAAAAGAGGTCTGAAGATTGATGCATCAAGGCTTTCGATGCTTCTTGGCTGTCCTGTTGTTGAGACGAGTGCTCTCAAGAAGACTGGTCTGGATGAGCTTATCTCGGTAGCGGTGAAAACGGCCAATGCCAAAGAGATCAGAAAGCCTCTTGAGATTTTCTCAGCTGAGATCGAGAAGGCAATCGTAAGAGTCGACGGAGATCTTCCTGCTGCTATCGAACCGGCAAAGAGGAGATGGTATGCAGTCAAGGTCCTTGAGAATGATGAGCGTGTCATGAAAGATCTTTCCATCCAGAAAAATGCCGTAGATGATGCAGCGGCGGCAAGGGATGAGATTGAGAAGGTCCATGATGATTCAATGGAATCGATCATCACAGATGAGCGCTACAAATTCATTCAGAAGATCGTGAAGACATCTGTTACGAAAAAAGGGCAGAAGATGTCTGTTTCCGACAAGATTGACCGTGTTGTGACTAACAGGATTCTTGGTATCCCGATCTTCATTCTTGTCATGTTCGTTGTATATTACATCTCTGTCACTACAATCGGAACATGGGTAACTGACTGGACAAATGATACATTCGGCGGCTGGGTTTCCGATCTTTTCACATCCGGCCTTGCAGCAGTGGGAGCATCTGATCTTGTTACAAGCCTTGTTGTCGATGGTATTGTCGGAGGCCTTGTTGCTGTCCTCGGCTTTGTGCCGCAGATGGCAATACTCTTCCTGTTCCTTTCCATCCTTGAGGACTGTGGCTACATGGTGCGTATTGCATTCGTCATGGATAGGGTCTTCCGCCATTTCGGGCTTTCCGGAAAGAGCTTTATTCCTCTTCTGATTTCCTCTGGCTGCGGTATACCCGGTATCATGGCATCCCGCACAATTGAACAGGATAATGATAGAAGGCTTACCATTATGACTGCGACATTCGTGCCATGCGGTGCCAAGCTTCCTGTAATTGCCTTGATGGCAGGTGTCATTGCAGGCAGTGCCATGGGATACGCCGAAGCTGCATGGGTTGCCCCTGCTATGTATTTCATCGGAATTGCTGCTGTTCTGGTGTCTGCGATCATTCTCAAGAAGACAAAGCCATTCAGCGGTAAGCCTGCACCTTTTGTCATGGAGCTTCCTTCTTATCATATTCCTTCTGCACGTACTGTTCTTCTCCACGTCTGGGAACGCCTCAAAGGCTTCATCATCAAAGCTGGAACAATTCTCTTCCTCGCTTGTGTTGTAATGTGGTTCCTTTCAGGTTTCGGGTTCGGACCTGGTGGATTCGGCATGGTCGAAGACCCCAATGATTCGCTTCTTGCAGCAATCGGCGGTGTAATAGCTCCTGTTTTCGCACCGCTTGGATTCGGAGAGTGGCAGCCTGTTGCAGCATCTCTTTCTGGCTTTACCGCCAAAGAGGCGATTGTCTCCACAATGGGAGTTCTGGCGAATGTAGCAGGTGATACAGAGGATGCAGCAAACGTTGCACCTGCAATTGCCCTGTGGTTCCCATCAGCAATTGCGGCATTCAGCTTCCTCATGTTCAATCTTCTTGATTCTCCCTGTCTTGCTGCTATCGCAACAATGGCACAGCAGCTTCAGTCAAGGAAGTGGTTTTGGTTCGCAATCATCTTCCAGAATGTCTTTGCGTGGGTTCTCTCGCTTATAGTCTATCAGGTTGGAACCCTGATAGCAGGTGGTGGTTTTGGTTTCTGGACAGCTGTTGCGTTCGTTCTGCTTGCGGTGATGCTTTACCTGCTTTTCAGACCTGATCCGTATAAAGACCTGAAAGTCTATTCAAAACGGTCTCTGGAAGCGGCCAGCTGAGGTACCTATGGCAGATGCATTAGTTCTGTTCCTTGTTTTCGGTTACTCGGTTTTTCTCATCATCCGCATGATGAGAAGACGGGGAAAGGGAGCCTCTGGATGTGGTTGCAGCGGAAGCTGCGCCACATGCCGTGGCTGTTCTTCCGAATACATAGATAAACTCCTGAAGAGCACGGAGAAGACAGATGGGCGATAGTTCCGGCTCAATGTTCTATCTCGTAGCCATTTTCCTTGTCATATATATTGCAGGAATGGCAGGTTATCTTCTGGTACAGAAAATAAGAAAGATGAGGAGTAAGAGAAAATGATAGATGGGTTGATCATTCTGATAGTCATCGTACTACTCTTCTTTGCACTGAAAGGAAGCGTGAAGCATTTCAAAGGAGAAGGTTCTTGCTGTGGAGGTGGTTCAAGCCTTCTCAGGACAGAGGAAAAACCTCTGAACGGACCGGTCGTCGCAGAGAGAAAGGTATCTATCGGCGGTATGCATTGTGAAAATTGCGCTGAGACAGTCAAACGGGCAATTGACAGCATAGATGGTGTTTCATGCACTGTTGACCTCAAAAATGACGTTGCTGCAGTCCGTATGGACAGGAGCGTCGATGACATTGTGATAAAAAGAAAGATTGAAGAGGCTGGGTACAGTGTCAATTCAATCGAACAAGGGTAATCTGTTATTCCTTCGCAGGATAAAGATATAAGATAATCATCAATCTCTCTCCCGGGCTGTCCCGGGAGTCTTTTGCTGAGAAATGGAACAATGTTTCACTTTTAAAAATATAAATTACTGTCTCACTAGAAATTATCTACCCGATTCTGATTGACCATAAGACGCTATAAACGATAACATCAGAGCGAAAATTATAGTACAGGAAGAAGAAAATGGCAGAAAAGAAAAAGTATGTTTATTTCTTTGGAGATGGAAAGGCTGAGGGAAGAGCCGATATGAAGGATCTTCTCGGCGGCAAAGGTGCTAACCTTGCTGATATGACCTCCATCGGACTCCCGGTTCCTCCAGGATTCACGATTACAACAGAAGCTTGTGCATATTGGGATCAGCACAAGGCTTATCCAGAGGGAATGAGGGAGGAGGTTATTGAGAATCTCCATAAACTTGAGAAAATGATGGGTGCAAAGCTGGGCGATAAAGATAATCCGCTTCTCGTCTCAGTGCGCTCCGGTGCAGCACAGTCCATGCCAGGCATGATGGATACAGTCCTCAACCTTGGTCTTAATCCTGATTCGCTCCAGGCTCTTATCAAGAAGACTGGCAACGAGCGCTTTGCCTGGGATAGCTATCGCCGCTTCATCCAGATGTTCGGTGATGTCGTAATGGGTGTTCCTCATTCAAGCTTTTAATATGCTCTCCAGTCTGTAAAGAACGAGAATGGAAAGCATTTCGATACAGAGCTCGATGTCGACAATCTCAAGGAAGTCATCAAGCGCTACAATATCATCTATAAGAAAGCAACTGGTGAGGATTTCCCTACAGATCCTGAGTATCAGCTGTTCAAGACCATCGATGCAGTTTTCCGCTCATGGAATAATGACAGAGCTATCAAGTATCGTCTCATGAATGATATCCGCGGTCTTCTTGGTACAGCTGTCAACGTTCAGTCCATGGTGTTTGGAAACATGGGAGAGACTTCTGGTACAGGTGTTGCTTTCACACGTGACCCGTCCTCCGGTGAGAACAAGTTCTTCGGTGAGTACCTGATGAATGCACAGGGTGAGGATGTTGTTGCTGGTATCCGTACACCTCAGAAGATAGATACGCTTCAGAAGGCAAATCCTGGTGTCTATGATCAGCTCTGCCATATCCGTGAAATCCTTGAGAAGCATTATCATGATATGCAGGACATCGAGTTCACAATCCAGGAAGGCAAGCTTTATATGCTGCAGACCAGAAATGGAAAGAGAACAATCTTCGCTTGGCTCCGCAGCCAGGTTGAGATGGTGGAGGAGGGGCTCATCGACAAGAAGACAGCTGTCTCCCGTGTTCCTGCTGCAGAGTTCAACAAGCTTTTCGCTCCTATTCTCGATAACAACTACATCCGTGACCTTGGACTGAAGGAAGCAACACATGGTCTCAATGCATCCCCAGGTGGTGCCTGCGGTCAGATTTACTTCACAGCAGCAGAAGCAGAAGAAGCAGCTGCAATGGGTAAGGATGTTCTTCTTGTCCGCACAGAGACAAGCCCTGAGGATATCGGAGGAATGGCTGTTTCCAAGGGTATTGTCACATGCCGTGGTGGTATGACAAGCCATGCTGCTGTTGTTGCAAGAGGTATGGGATCCCCATGTGTATCCGGCTGTGGTCAAATCCATGTTGATGAGATCAAGAAGACTCTTGAAGTAAACGGCCAGCTTCTTTCCGAAGGTGACTACATGTCCATCGATGGATTCACAGGTGCTGTATATGCACAGAAGATTCCTGTAAAGCCATCTGAAATCATGCAGGTTCTGGAAGGAACGATGAATGAGAAAGAGTCCACACTCTACCAGAACTACAGCAAGTTCATGGGTTATGTAAGCGAGCTGAAGACTATGTCTGTACGCACTAATGCAGATACTCCTTCCGATGCTCATCATGCTGTACAGCTTGGTGCTGAGGGTGTAGGTCTCTGCCGCACAGAGCACATGTTCATCGGTGGCAAGAGAATCATTTCCATGAGAAAGATGATTCTTGCAGACACTTATGGCGAGCGCCAGATTGCACTCTCTGAGCTTTTGCCTATGCAGAGAGAGGACTTCATCGGAATTTTCCGTGAGCTCAAAGGCCTTCCTGTCACTATCAGGCTTCTGGACCCACCTCTTCATGAATTCCTCCCGAACGACCATACATCACGCCATGAGATGGCTCTTCAGCTGGGAACAACAGTTGAGGCTATTTCAAAGAAGATCAATGCTCTTCAGGAATTCAACCCGATGCTTGGTTTCCGTGGCTGCCGTCTTGCCATTGTCTATCCAGAGATTCTTGAGATGCAGGTAAGGGCAATCATCGAAGCAGCTATTACAGTGAAGAGACAGGGTGTTGATGTACATCCTGAGATCATGATCCCTCTTGTAGGAATCTATAAGGAATTCAATTTCTGCAAGGAGCATGCTGAAGCAGTTATCGCTAAGGTATTCGATGAGCAGGGCCTCAAGGTTGAGTACAAGATCGGTACAATGGTTGAGGTTCCGCGTGCAGCAATCACAGCAGATGAGATTGCAAAGAGCGCAGAGTTCTTCTCATTCGGTACAAATGACCTTACACAGATGACTTGCGGCTTCTCCCGCGATGATGCTGCTTCATTCCTCTCTCACTACGTAAACGATCCTGACAAGCAGTTCTATCCGTATGATCCGTTCCAGACTATCGATTTCGACGGTGTCGGAAAGCTCATCAAGATGGCTGTAGGACTTGGTCGTGGTGTAAGACCTGGTATGAAGATGGGTATCTGCGGCGAGCATGGTGGAGACCCGAAGTCAATTGCATTCTGCCAGTCAGTGGGACTTGATTATGTTTCCTGCTCACCATTCAGAGTGCCAATTGCACGTCTTGCTGCTGCACAGGCTGCAATCGCACAGAACGCTTCAAAATAATCCGATGCTAAAAAAACATCGAGGGCGGTTTTCGGACCGCCCTTTAGCTTTTTCAGGGGAAAGAGGGCTGCTTTCTGACAACCCTCCCTGAGCTTATATCTGACTATCTTTGATTGTGTCTGTCGATATGGCCAAGCGCTACGCTCTCTCCATTGATTACAAGATTGTATGAAGGAATGTGGAAGAAATCATCATCCTCTGCCACAATCTTGCCTGTGAATGAGATATCCTGCTTTTCTCCGTGCAGAGTGAAGCTGCCGCTCATCGAACCATCGAATGTGAAGATATCATCATGGTTCCTGAAATCTCCTTCGCTCACACTTGCATTGACCGCAACCTTCTCAAGAGTAATCGGCAGTGAATCATCCCATGAGACATAGTTCTCAATCACAAGATCGATGTCAGCTTTCTCTGTATCTCTCTTTTCAGACCACTTGAAGCTTCCGCTGATTCTCGCACCGCTGAAAAGCTCAAAAGAGAAAGATGATATATCCACAGCGACGACTTCTGTATCATCCCAGTCATCATCCCATTCTTCTCTGTCCACAGTCACTGTTCCCGTAATCTGGAAATGAGGGAATGTTTCCTCGATTTTGTACGTTCCTGCCGGTCTCTCTTCGTAACGCTCGAAGAGGTCATCGAAGATATCTTCAACAAGTTCATCATAAGCCTCTTCATAGCCTTCCATGAGTATTGCGAAAATAATTCCCTGTTCTTTCGTCATTGGCTTTGGAACAGAAGAAGGGCTTACCGGTTTATCATCATAGGTTATGTCCTGTCCTCCGCCGTCTTCTGAAACAAGCTTGAAAACAGGTCCTGCACTTCCATCAGCTTTGACAATCCACAGCTCTGCTGACTCGATTGTAAGTCCGTCTGGACCGACTGTAATAGTTCCTGCAATCTTTGTACCGTCTGCTGCCTGGAAGCCATCGACTTTGAAAGTGTTACCTTCCGACGTTACGCCTGGGTTTGTACCGTCGATTGCTTCTGTCATTGCTTTCATGATGGATGAGGCGGAGTTCGCCGTCATTGAGCCATTACCATCAGGATTGCAGCCTGCGAGGATGAAAATAGTGAGTATGGCAATGGCTGCTATAGCTGTAATTCTTTTCATATTTTTCTCCTTTCGTCTGTATTGTTGCACATTGTTGTGGAAAGAAAAGGGCGCTAAACCTGTTTACACAGCTTTGCTGATTTATTACTTAGGTTTTTCTGAGAACAGTCGGAAAAGTGAAGAGAAAGAGTCGGAAAATCAGAGATGCAAAATCAACACACACAATGAAATGTCTGGTTCCAATGTCTTATTTTCAGGTTAAAATGCAATTGGAGGTGCATGGTGCTTTCTCGTTCTGTATTATCTGTTTTCCTGATAATTTTTCTTCTCTCCTCATGTACGACAATTGAAGAACCTCCAGCTATTGCTCCTGTCCAGACTGCTGAAAAGACACCAGCGAGGATAATTATCGAAGAAGTGGCTCCTACAGAAAGTGAGATTGCATCAGATGCTGAGGCAGAAGATGCAGTATTTGAAGTCCTGAGCATTACACCTTCTTTTCAGAGTGCAGTCATAACAATCGAAATGCCTGCAGGATTGGATCTTCCTTCTTTGTCTGTGGATGGAGGTGGAAGAATTGAGAGTATCAAAGTGCAGGGCCATAAAGCCTTGCTGATTATAGCTGATCTTGAAAGCAGTACCGATTACCACCTTTCTCTTCTTTCCGGGAATGATGTGCTTTCTGACGATATTTTCTTCTCGACGGAATCATTTGGAGGAACATATAGCTGGAATAACGGGAAAGAACCTTTCGTTCTTACTGTAACAGAGGCGCCATCATCTTCGCTTTCCAGCTACTATGTATATATCAATCCTGAGGATTCAGCTTTCCCATCCGGAACAGACTGGCATGATATGAGGCTGTATCCGCTTGTTGAAAGGGGGGAAGAGAGTCTTGATGATACAAAGTACAAGGATGCACCCCCTGCTTATAAATGGAACAATGAGAAATGGAATACAGGCTCAATGACGCCTTCGAGGATCAAGAGCGTGAAAATCATTGAGACAGGAAAGAAGGATTCCATGAGAGCTGAAGTTGCGTCCGTTGCTCTTGGTTTTACAGCTACAGCTGAAGTCTCGTTCCGCTTTCTGGAGATAGATGGAGAAGCTTTTCTTCTCTTCTCAAGCCGCATGACACCTGATATAGCAAACAGTTTCCTGAAGAAGAATCCTTCTCCTGGAGAACTTGAAGATGAGTACACATATCTGCTGAAAAGAGAGTAAACGAACGGAAATAGGACTTTTTGTATCAAAAGTGTTGTAAAGAGTGGGTAAATCAGATATACACGATTGAGTACTTATTTATGACAAATAAAATTAAAAAGTTTATATATATTTTTTTACTTCTTGTTTCTCTCTTTGCTGTTTCCTGTGAGGCGCCAGCTCCCAATAAGCTTGATACAGGTTCTGAGCCCTACCAGAAGCCATATGTGCCACAGAATGTAGTTGCAACCAAAGGAGAAAAAGACAGCATAACAATCAGCTGGGATCCTGTAGAGGGTGCAGATCTCTATATCATCGATGGTATCCCGTCTTCTCTCTTCGGGGATGGGGAGATGGAAGAGTATGCAAGAACTGCCGAGTCATCCTATACATTCCTGTTAAATGGTGCTGGCGATGGTTTATCATATAGGGATTTCGATGCAGATGAATCATATATCTTCTCTGTCAGAGCATATGTGAATTTCGGCAGCGCTTCGAATTATCTTATATCAGATTCGAGCGATTATGCTGAAGGATGCTTTGCGCCAGAGACTCTTGAGTTCCATACAAGTATCACATCAAGCAGTATAAACTTCTACTGGAACTTGTCGAATATCTACTCAACGCTCAGCACTGGTGATGAGCCGACACCTCTCTATATCCCATCTTTTGTAATCGAATACAGAAAGAAGGGGGAGGAAAGCTGGAAGCAGATCACAAAAGAAGAAGCTGGCGGAAAGGATCCATGGATGTATGCCTCCCTTTCTGTTGCTGAGTATGAGTTTGAGCATAACGCAGAGTATGAGTTCCGTATTACAATGACGCTTTCTGAAGGCGTGGTGACTCCATCAACGCTGCAGTCCGGGATATTCACGACGAGAATCAGCGATGACCTGTCCGTTTCGAGTGTAGAAGAACTGACAGCAACGGAAGGAACGCTCTCCGATTCTGTGAAAGTCACATGGAAGATTCCATCATGGTCTCAGCCTGCTGATCGTGCAAACTCCTATTTCGCTATCTACAGAAGCGAGGATGGAGGAGAGGAGAAAGAGATTATCAATGAAATCTCAGCCCTCCAGCAAGATTCGAGAATCACAGAGGAAAGTGGCCTGATAGTCTTTACCGATACAGATACAGAGCGCGGCAAGAATTATACGTATCGTGTAGTCAATGCAGCTGTCGATCTTGACGGACAGCTTCATGAGGAAGAGAAAGATGAAGCTCCTACAGCTACAGGTTATGTTTATAATCCAGTAGTAAAGGATATCAAGGGAACATTCACAGCCAATAATGAAAAAACTACAGCAACGGTCGATATCTCCTTTGATTATTCTCCAGAGCTTCCTGAAGATCTTACATTCGCCATTGAGCGTACAGTCTGGCACAGCAAGTTCGACAGGACTGAAACTGATTATAAGAAAATCCCAAGCGGAAGCAAGGAAATAACAATAGATGAAAATATAAACAACTGTGGAATTTCTGGTTGTAATGAATATCACAGTTATGCATACAGATTAGTAACCTACAAAAATGATAAATGTTTCTATACTATCCAGGAAAAGGAAATTGTTTCAGGAGAACTTGGAACGATGAATGCAGAAATGGCATTCACCGGTTTCACAGCAAGCAATGATTATGTAGATGCCATCCTTATATCCTGGAAGCCTGTGGAAAACGTAGATACCATAATCTGGTCATATAAGCTTGATGGAAATGAATACGTTACAATAAGCAATCCAACGATAACCAATGGTATCTATTCTTATCTCATAGAAATTAACGATGACAACAATCATGAAATCCTTCTCAAAGCTGATGACTACGTGTCTCCAGAAGCAAGAAAAGGGCAGAGGTTTTCGCTTGCAGCACTGAATCTTTCTGCAAGCGATGGAACAAGTGCTGATGATGTATCAATCACATGGACAGCTTCGGAAAGGCTAAGCGGTGATGTTGTCTACCAGATATATGCAGATGAAACTCTTCTCTCTGAAATAGATCCTGAAGATGGAACATACACAGCTTCGGATCTGAAGAATGATGGAACTGTATATGAATTCTCAATCAGAGCTTATAATAAAACTCAGCAAGGTACACCAAAGACAGAATCCGGAACAGATGCGGGGTATGTATTGCCTGTTCCAGAAATTCTGAGTGTTTCCAAAGGTGAGTACTCTGACCGTGTTGTCATAACATGGAATGCTGATAAGCTGAAAGATCTGGTTGATGGCTTTGAGATCATCAGGAACAGTTCAAACTCTGTCGATGAAGAAGGATTGCTTCATACAACTTCAGATTCATCAATATCAAGCTATGAAGATAAGGCTGTTCCTTCAATGAAGGATGACTATTACTATTTTGTCCGCTCTGTTAAGAATGGTGTCAGCTCACATGAAAGTATCAGTGTCGATGCAGAAGATCCTGATCTTCTCTTTGATACCGAGAAGAACAACTGCGGATATCTCTTTGATACAACGCTTGAGAGTATCACTGTAAAGGAATCAGTCGAAAGCAATGGAAAGTTCATCAGCGATTACTTCATCATTACAGTTCCAGCTCAGAAGACTATAAAGACATATGAGCTTTCTGCAGCTGATGGGGTTGTTGAACGCTATGATATGTCTGAGCTGAAAGAATCATCTGAGCCAAGACTCTATACAAATGGAAAGGCAAACGATGAAGCTGGCTACTTCGCCTATGATGATATCAATGAAGTCATGATCTTCAACTCAAGCTGTGGCTTAGTCTCTTCCGATGATTTCACTGTAAGCGGCATCACTGTCCAGGGCTTTGGCGGAAAAGAGACAGATCTTCCAACAAATGAATCAACAGATACTTCCAGCTACCGCAGAGGCTTCAACACATATGATTACATCAAGCTGTTTGCAACTGCTTTCAACAATGCTCTGGAGAATTCTAAACCAAAGTCTTCTGACTGGTGGAGCTTGTTTGAAGAAGGTGAAAAAAATAAAAATGGAGTTTTTTACAAAATCTGTTATGGCTCAAAATCAATTCCTCCAGAGCCAAGGCATCTTGGTTATATTTACTTTACTGATTGTTCATATGAAGGAAATATAAATCTTTCTTCTAATTTTGAAGAACGAATGTATGTAGAGTCTAGAACAGGGGCTTCCGGCGGAGCTGAAGCTGAAGGACCTTTGGCAATAATAGGTTTTGTGGATGATAACAACAAAACAACCATGAGCTTCCCCAATAATATCGTAGTCAATGGTTCAGTCGTTAAATATAAGAGTGTTGATGTGACTGTAAAGAATGTAATCGTTGAAGAAGGTGCAAGCAATCAGGGATATGGTACATATACATTTGCTATAGAAGATAGTTCTGAACCTGTTTCTGTCACGATTGATAGTTCAAATATCAATCTGGTACCTGTGAAGCCATGAGGAGGAGATGATGAGAAGATTTGCTATTATTTTATCTTTATTGATTCTCATTCTTTCTCCTTCCTGTAACTGGAATATGTATTCCTCCGGCCTTGATGATATCGAAGAGGATCAGAGTGCTGTCGAAGGTATTAATGAGTCATTTACAGGGGAAGCTCCCAGAAATATATATGCATCGCAGTCCAATTATCCTGGACGTGTCGTTGTCTCTTTCGATGCTGTTGTCGGTGCGGATTCCTATGACATCGAGAGGACTGTAAGAGACAGAAATGGAGATAGAGAAGAGACTCCTGTCTGGAAGATCATCTCAACGATGAAGGATAACGGCAGTGGCCGGTATACCTATGTTGATAACACAGCCTCAGATGGTTCCAAAGTCTATACTTACCGTGTTCGGGCAAACAGCTTATATGCAGAGATAACAGCGGGCATAAAAGGTGAATACTCTGCAGAAGCCAGTGGCTGGCCGCTTTCTCCTCCTATTTCGCTCTCTGCCACACAAGGTACATATACTGACAGGATTGTTCTTGAATGGTCGAGAATGGATCTTGTCCGTGGCTATGATTTATATGCATATGTACCCGATGATGCTTCTGCAGAAGTCTGGTCTAAGATTAATACAACAACTATACCGTCTTCATATGGAACTGATACTATAAGTTATAGTTATTATCCTGCCGAAGATGCTTATGGCAAGGATATTTACTTCAAGGTCCGTAGTATTTCCAGAGGCGGCTCGGAGAGCGGTGACAGCGGGTACAGAACCGGTTACACGTTCAAAGTCGGATCACCGCTTGCCCCTGAGGAGCTGAACGCGGGAGATGCAGTCTCTTCAATCTATATTCCTATCACATGGAAGCAGCCTGACACAGAAGGAGCTGAAGGTTCATACTACCGCTGGGAAATCATGAGAAGCACCCCGATTACCGATGAGGTAACAGTGAAAGTCTTCCCTTCAAATGAGCTTCCTACTGATGTTTTACTAGTGGATGGATATTACACATATCAGGATATGATGGCATCGAGTGAGCTTGAGCCAGGTGTTGAATATACTTACACAGTCCGTGCTGTTCTTGTGGAACAGACAGCTGATGGTATTGAGGAATCCATTGGTATTGCAGCATCTGATACAGGCAAGATTATCAGTCCAAGTATCACGATAGGTGAGACTGAGACAATCTATCCTTCTGCTGATACTGCAGGAAGCTTCTCATTCACAATTGCAGCTCCTCCTGCAGATTTCACAGATACTTCCGGCTGGTCATATAACATCTATGGCCGTAAGAACATCCTCGACAGAGAAGTAGGGGACTGGAAGCTTATTGAGACAATTCCTGTTTCTTTCGATCCTATTACAGTCACTGTCGATTACGGTGTGCACGAAGTTAATGAGTTCGATGTCCGTATTCTCGATAAAGAAGGAAAAGAAAGCATTGGCTATGCTTCTTTCTTCAGCACTCCTGTTGTAACTGAGAGGGCACCGGCTCCTGATACATCGCTTATCACTGTGACGAAGAACCGCTGGAACAACTCTCTTAAGGAAAATGCAAATGGTGTTTATCCTGTAGTTCTTACAGTTGGCAATGACAGTACTTTCACTGAGTATCAGGTGGAGGCTGTATCTGCAGATGGAAAATCACAGGGAACCATCTCTGTAAAGAATGATGAGACAATTACTCTTGATACCCTCAGCCCAGCAAAGCCTGGAGAGATCTGGCAGTACAGGATCAGAGGAACAGATGTCTTCGGCCGTTACAGTGCATGGAGCGGCAGCATAGAAGGTTATGGTGCCCTTACAGGCCATGCGTTCATCAAATTCTTTGAGGCTTATGCTATGAAGCCTTGGGAATTCGTCAATTCTCCGGATTTCCCGCAGAACCTGAAGACCAAGTGGAACAAGAGCACTATTCATAGCCTTATTGATAAGCATGGACTGGGAAGCCTTGGAGATGAGACGGAATTCTCAGATTTCCATGGTGGTACTATCCGATACCATTCCTATGCAGATGGTGTTACAGGTGATGTTGAATTCTTCTATGTGAATTTCGGTGAGCTTGAATGTATCTACAGCAATGGTTCATACAAGATGGATAACGTCAATATGAATGGCAACAATGGCAAGTGTTCTGGAACAATGACAGTAAGCGGTATGTATCCTGCTACTGTGGATTTTTCATCTCTCGGTGTTACGGGCTATGCCTTCTCTGGAAAGTATAAGGTGACACAGGATAACGGAAGGGGAATGGAAGAAGTGCAGGCGGTGAGAAATGAGTAAGCGTTTCATTCTTCCATTATTTGCTTTTATTCTGCTGCTATTCACATCCTGTGATATGTTTGTCACAACCCCGAATCCGCTTGTAGGATTCTATAAGGTATCTGACACGTATGGATCTACTGCAGCATACTATTACTACTATCTTGCTGAAGATGGATTGTTTTCAGTCTATCAGGCGGGCGGAAAGGGAAGCAGTGAGGAAGTTGTCTTCGAAGGACTCTGGGAATACTCGCTGAATCATTTTGATTTCTTCACTGCATCTGGCGATGTTGTTCTCCATGTCACTTCTTTCCACGGCAATCCTGATACAAGTGGTCTTTCTCTGAGCCATGAGGAAGGAAAGAATGCCAATCCATTCTCTTTCATCTGGAATCTGGATAAGGATACAGGTATCACAGTTTTGATGTTCTCTACAGATGATCCTGATATCTGCAATCTTCCAGGCATTGCTTTCAGTATCAGCGAAGATGAATTCGAAAGAGCAACAGGTCTCGTCTACAATCCTGATCCAGAAGTACCAGATGAACCTGATACAGATGAGCCAACACCCGATGAACCAGGAACTGATGAACCAGGCACTGATGAACCAGATACTGATGAACCAGGCACTGATGAACCAGATACTGATGAACCAGATACTGATGAACCAGATACTGATGAACCAGATACTGATGAACCAGATACTGATGAACCAGATACTGATGAACCAGATACTGAGAACCCAGATACTGAGAACCCGCCACAAGAAGAACCTGAACAGCCTGCTACCGATGATGAAGAAGGAGGAAATGTATGAAAAAGATTCTGTCTGTTTTGCTTCTTCTGTTAATGATTATCCCTGTTTCTGCTGTGGATACTGATGACCCTGATCTGAATCCAGAAGGGTGGTGGAATGCACTTTGGGATGGTGTTTATCCAACATATGATCTGTATGCCAGATCTGTCCTGATGGGGGATTCTCTGAACTTCGGTGGAGGTTTCTCTATCGGGGCTGAAACAGATGTTTTCCGTTTTGAATATTACCTTCAGGGGGATTACTTCATGTCCCCGCTTGGAACGGAAGGAACAGCAGCTGCTATGGAAATGGATTTTGAAACAGGAATGTCACTTGGCTGGAAATTCCTCAAGTTCTGGGCTTTTGATGTCTACATCGCTTGTGATATAGGATACTACATGCAGCTTGTCGAGACGCATTATCAGCCGGGAAAGCAGACAATAGGTTTCAATGGCATTATGCTCAGGCCTAAGCTTATGACAGAGCTTAATATAGGCAAGTGGTATGGTATCTCCTTAGGAGTGTTTTACCAGTTTCCTCTTTACCCGTTCTATAACAGGTATCAAGGGGTGGGTATTATGGTATCTATACTATAAAATGATGAAAATCAAAACTGCTAGTTTTGAATTTCGATGAAAATCGAAAGTACCGGTTGTGAATTTCAGAAAATGAATATAAAGTTCTGATTATGAAGAATGAATATGTTCAGCGGATTTTAAATATCGAAGGAAGTCTTTCAAGAAAATCGCAGTTCTTATTCGGTCCAAGAAAGACAGGAAAGACTACATGGATGGAGAAAGAACTTAAAGATGTTGCAATACGCTTCAATCTTCTTGAAAGCCAGATTTATATGCGTCTTGCTAATGATCCATCATATCTCTCTTCATTTTTGCGAAGGGCAGATGTTAAGGATGGAATAGTTATCATAGATGAAATACAGAAGCTTCCAATCCTGCTGGATGAAGTTCATAATCTGATAGAAACCACGGATATCAGATTTCTTCTTACTGGCTCTAGTGCCAGGAAGCTGAGAACTCAAGGAGTGAATCTTCTAGGTGGCAGAGCTGGCTGGAAAGAAATGTACCCGTTTGTTTATCCAGAAATAAAGGATAGGGATTATTCATTGGATAAGATATTCAAAAACGGGTTGATGCCTTCTATGTACTTATCTGAGTTCCCTGATGAAGATCTTTCTGATTACATAAACCTCTATTTGGTACAAGAAATACAGCAGGAAGGACTTGTTAGAAATCTTCCGTCTTTCTCTCGTTTTCTTGAAGTAGCAGCCTTAACAAATACGGAAATGATCAACTATGCGAACCTCTCTAAGGAGGTTGGCATAAGTTCTACTGGTATAGCTGACTGGTTCCAGATTCTCTATGATACGCTTATTGCATTTGAAGTACCTGCTTTTCAGAAAACAAAGAAAAGGAAAGCTTATGCAACATCAAAATTTTATTTCTTTGATGTAGGGATTGTGCGCAGACTTGTTGGGATAGATAGAGTAGAAGAGAATACTACTGAATATGGCAAATACTTTGAAGCATACATTGCTATAGAATTAAGGGCTTTCCTTGGATATATGCTTGGCTATCGAGATATAGATCGAAAACTCTGCTATTGGAGAACGCTTTCAAATCTCGAAGTTGATTTCATTGTAGATGGCAAGCTTGCTATAGAGACAAAAACAACAAAGCATTATACGAAGTCAGATCTTAAAGGGCTTAGAGCACTCAAAGAAGAAGGCCTTTGTCAGCGCTATATCCTTGTTTGCCGAGAAGAGTACCCACTTATGACAGACGATGGTATTGAGATACTCCCATACAAGACATTCCTTAAGGAACTATGGAGTCGGAAATATCTTTGATTGTATTAGTGAAGATGTACAATATTCTTTTTAATATACGAAATAAATCCACAATCTGAGCTTGTAGTGTGGTGTCTCCGTGAGCTTGAGGGTAGCATGTTAGTCAGCAATGAGTTTGTGATACGCAAGTGTATCACAAAACAAGAGGCGCCCCCTCAAAATCAGTTCGTTATTGCAGATTGAAGAAGGGTCTCTTTTGCCGAGACAATGACGCTTTTTTTGAGTGACAGCTTTCAGAGGCCAGCTACTCGTTTATAGGGGGCAAATCATCGGCCATACTAGTAGTCATTACTTACACAGATTTATTGACAAACCCTAAAACCTGAAAACAATTTACAATAAATCTTTAGTTTCATATTTCTCTTATAGTTCTATGAATTTAACATCTCTTTAAAGTTTTTTACCCAATGTTTGAAGAACGAGAAACAAATCCTATATCACCTAATTGTGTACCATCATTGTAACAAATTTTGATTTTAATTATTCCTCGTGTCGCATCTGGACCTCTTCTATATTCTCCCTCTAATTTGTCTCCAGAAATATTTTGAGAATTGCCTGTACTTGTTTTCTCGTTATCAAAAAGCCAATTAAAATTGAGATAAGAAGTAATTTCTATGTTTGTATTTGAGTGAATAATTCTAATGGAATATTTATTTTGGGTTAAATTACCTGAAAGTGTTTCTAATTGTCCAGTTACATTTTTCCAGCCACTATTGTTTACTTCAATATCGAAATCAAGAACTGTAACATTTATTGAATCTTTGTAACCATCAATTGAGGCAGTGATTGTTACATCACCAGCCTTTAAAGGTTTTATATTACCATTCTCATCGATACTGATTATCCCATCATCAGAAGTTGTTATGATAACCTTCGATGATAATTCAACTGTATTACCTTCGGAATCTTCTGGTTTTCCTATTAAGAGATTATAATTAAAAGATTTGCCCAAATTTGTTGCAATAACACCAGTGCTTGTATCATCTACATTTCTAACATCTTCAATAATTAAAAAATTCTGATCTCTTGCAGAAAATTCAATTCCCGTTGCCTTAACATAAGGGTTAAGCGTTATTGATTTACTGTCATTGTTGTCTTTGACAGTTGCAGTGATAGTTACAGGTTCTCCTTTCTTGAGAGTTGTGACTGTACCATCCTGACTTACTGACATTACCTCAGGATTGCTTGATTTCCATGTGATATCAGGCTGTGGAGCCTTGGAATTCTCGAATGCAAGAGTAAGCTTTTCCGGAGTGTTGTAATAAACAATACCATCACTGTCTTGTGTATTGACTGAAAGAAGCTTTCCGGCTGAGTTGTTGCTGATTACATTGAAATAGCCTGTTGTGCTGTATTCTTTTCCATCAATTGTGACTATCAGCATGAGAGAGTTTGAAGTAGTACCACTGGCTGCATTTTTCTTCAGCCCTGTTGTATCAGCTGTGATAGTAACATCCTTTCCTGTAGAAACAGGTGTAGAGATGTTGTTATTCAATATCCACTTGTATGTTGCATTGGTTGCAATGCCGTTTGTGATGGATATCTTGATGGAATTCTTGCTTTCATCTCCAATGACAATGCTTTCATTTTTAAGATTTGCAAGGATATTGCCAAGCTTTTCTTCTGTTGGATTTGTCGGCAGCTGGATGTTTATGGTTGAAGAGGCAACTGAGATTGCTGATGTAGGTGATGAGTAAACACTGTTGTATTTTCCATTTCCATCTGTTCTTGTTGCCATGATTTTGTATGTATAGGAATATCCTGATTTAAGACCTGTATCAGAGTATGGTGTATCTGTTGTTGTCAGGGTTTCCTCTGTATTGTTTTCGGCTGTTGTCCTTATGATTGTGTATCCAGTAGCACTATTTACACTATTCCAGGACAGATCTACAGAGTTGCTATCTTCATTGTATTTGTAGGCGAAATTTGCAGGAACTGCCAGTTTGACATCCCTTGTAATTTCTTTTTTGACTGATGGGTTATCACTAGATGTGATAGTGATTGTATATGTTCCGGAGGCAGGGAATGTATAGCTTAAATCAGAGTCAGCGGATGAACCGGATTTTATATTTGTACCTCCATCAGTTATTGTATATGTATATGATTTATCAGAGGCATTGTCCGGTGTTACTACAGCGCTGATTGTTATCTCGTCTCCCATGACATAGCTGTCTTTGATAGAGTCTGCTGTGAAATCAATACCTGTGACAACAATCTTCGGCTGTACTCCAGGAAGAAGCATTGTATTGTCTGAATAACCTTCATTTGTGAAAACCTGGAAATATATGTTGTAAGAATGGTTCTCCTTAAGCCCTGAAATGGTTACTGTCCCAGATTCTGCAGGTGCTGTATATTTTTCAGATTTCTCGGAAATCGGATTATTTACTTCTGTCTGATCTACTGCTGTTACGATGACATGGAACGCTGTACCTGCATCAAAGGAAACTGGATTTGTCCATGTGATATCAACAGATGTAGTTGGGTTATCTGTATTAGGATTTGCTTCAGGTGCTGAGATGTTCTCAAGGTATGCGATGATGTGGTCTGCATTCAGTGCGAAGTTCTGTCTTTCACCTTCATCGGGAACGGATGTAAGGTTTGGGTATATCTGAAGAACGGTTGGGAATGTTTCAGCAATAAGCTGGATATTTCCATTTATCTTTGTCCAGATCTGGAAGAGTATCGGGGTTCCTTCTGTTGGCTCAATATCATTCTGTATATAGTTGAATTTCTTATTTGCAAAATCTTCTTCATCTGCCCAGTAGATATAGCCATCAGTTTCAGGATCATTGATGCCGTTGATTGGATCTTTACTTTCTGCATATAAAGCACGGAATCCAAGGGCATTATAATCATTTATGGCTTTGTCTATCTGGTTGCCTGTTGTCAGGTCTGTCCAGATGATATCAACAGAGAAAGCACCTTCTCCTGTTGTCAGGTAGTTCATTGTGACTGTGACAGGCTTAGTATTATTACCGGGCCTTACAATGATTGAAGAAGTACCGAAGAGAACATCCTTTTCTCCCTGATACCCTTTGATTTCAATACTGTAAGTACCGATAGGAACATCTGTAACCGTGAACTGCCCGTTTGCAGAATCAAGTGGTCCGATTTTTGTTGTTCCGTTCTGCTTCAGTTCAAGGGTGTATTTATCAACAGATGGTATGGATGGAATGATTGTCGCTGTGTTCAATCCATTCTCCATATTGTTGATCATGATTTTTATTGTTGTTGTCTCGCTGATACCCTTTGATGGATCAGGAGAGCAGGATATTGCCAGGATTGTAATAAGTGCGAGAAGAAGTACTGCAATTGTCTTTACAGATTTTTTCATTACACACTCCTTTTTTATATTTATCGAACAAATCAAGTCTTAGTTGTAGAATATCGCTTGTGTTATATAGATATAGGGGGGAAATGTCAATCTATTCTGGGAAAAAGAATTAATATCTATTTCCCTGTGTCTGGATAATGTCTTTGTTTTACAGAAAATCATATATAAATTACGAATTTTATCGAAGTATTAAAAGTAAATAGTAATTTTACTAATATATTGACTACCCCCCCCCGTGCTGGAGTGATAATACTCAAAAATTATCATAATTGAGGTTTGTTATGAAAAAACTTGTGGGTATTATGCTGCTTGTTCTTATGGCAGTATTCGTTTCGTCTTGTACTAATGGTTCGTTGTTGCTTCCACCTGATTTTTCACATGATTCAGGTAATGGTAATAGTAATATCCCTAATTTTGATCCTGCTGATTTTATTTCCTATATCGTCAGCTGTCCTGATGGAGTAGATGTATCTTTTACAGAAGAGGCTGTTGGTACATCTTATGCAATTGCAAGGCAGGCCGCATCTGTAAATGTTACGGGAACATATTCAATGACAGATGTTGAATATAAAACTTTCTCTGTTAATGGTACTCTTGAAGTTTTATTTGCAGCAAGCAAGGATGCTGATACTTATACTCTCAGTTCTTATACTATCCCGGAGCAGAATGCATTTACGCTCAAATCTGAAGATGAGACATTATCAGTCTCTCTCAAAATGGAAGAAGCGGAGAGTGCTGCTGGAACTTTGACAGAAACAGAAAGCAGAATTACAGGAAAAGCAGATCTTTCTGTTCCATCCTATTCTTCTGATTTTGCTATAGCAATCAACGGCAGAGAATATTCATATTCAGAGTATTATGGCAATGATAATTCTACGGAAATAGGTTTTTCTGATATTCCTGCAGACATTGTTTCTTTGGCTGTGGCAGCTGGCCAGTTCCCATCGATTTTCGTATATATAGATTATGATGATGAATCACCTGTTGCTGGCAAAGAGTATGAAATCAAGGATGAGAACGGAGTGTATGGTTCTGTTGTCTTTGCTGATTCGGAGGACTCGGGCTATCTGGTAATTTCAAGACTTGAGATTACAAAGGATATGAGCGGCTTTGAGATAACTGATGGTACTGACAGTTATGCTGTCTCAACTACTGGAAGTTTCATTAATGACGGAAAAACATTGACTCTCAATAATTTCTCTGTTGAATTCTCATCAAGCCCGATCAGCGAAGGAAAGCTCGTCACAAAGCCGATTTCCGGTACAATCTCATCTGCAATATTTGGTGGTAGCAACTTTGATAGTATCAACCTCACAATAGGAAATCACCATTACAGCGGAGAAGATGATGCTGTGAAAATTTCCGTTGTATTCCAGATTGCACAGCTCCTTTCAGCGGCTGGTGGATATGGCCTGGATTATGATGAGGAGAATAATACATTTGAACTTAGTGATGCTGGCCCGTCTATGAGTCTTAAAGGAACTTTTGAAGATATTGATGGAATAAGAGAACTGAAAGGAAGCATCAGCGAGACAACTTATGGTAATTTCACTTTCTCTGCTTCTCTTGATATGGGAGCACAAGGAGAAAAGAATGAGATTCTGTCTCTTGAGATAAACGGCGATAGGTTCTCTGATATGGACTCTGTTAATCTGATGGGGATGATGGGTTAAAGTTTCAAACCAGATGATATCGTTCATGCCTTCTGTCTTGTGATGGGAGGCATATTGTTTTACAGTTGATAGCATGAAAATCCTGAGAGTTTTGCTGATTGCTATTGCAGTTGTTTGTTTTGCGGGTTGCAGTCCATGGGGAATTGATGGCGGAAATGGTGATTCTGCAGACTATTCCACTATGAGCATCATGGCTGATAATATTTCCAGCATTGCTCCATATATCTGCAGATGATACAGCTTCTGCTTCATCTTCACTGTCACGAGCAATTGTTGATTCATCTTCCTATCTTTCATATACAAAACCTGGGAGTGTTGTGTTCGAGCCTCTTGTGTTCGAAACAGATAATGGCAGGAAATTTGTCTTTGAGAATACAGAGGCCCGTGATTTAGGAGATGGAATCCTGTTCTGCACTATAGATAGTCTGAAGGAAATCCGCAGAGAACCTGTGGTGCAGTTCCATGAAACGGGGGATGTGGATGAATTTGGCAATCCGATTCTGGAAGCTGTTTCTGTAGAGATCCATCTGAGAAGATCTTACGGTAGCAATAATGCTTTGATAGATACAAAGTCTGGCAAAGTCTATCTGTTCTCTCAGCCTGGTACTAATGACGGGTTTTTGATATATGAAGAGAACGATCGTAATAAGTATGTCTTCTCGACAGATTCATACATATTCCTGCTTGCAAGAGAAAGATCTGATGGTGTAAATGAACTGACATTGTATTCCATTGATAAAAGTGAGCTTGGAAGTGGCTCTCTGAATCTTGAGCCACGCACAGTAAGTTCTGTTTTCAGCGTGTCGTGGATAGATGATATAAGCGATGATTATGCAATTGTGCGAGAGGATTCCGATTGGTTCACTTATTATCTGCTCGATTTCAGGAATGGTCTTTCTCCTTCCCATATCAACAGCAATAATTTTGCAGCAGATGTAGAAGCAATCCTTGGGTTCGAGCCATATTGGCTTCCATTTTCCTATTCCTGGGATTACAGCAATACGATTGTTCATGATGATTATATTTATAACTTCACCGGAAGCAGTTTCTATGGCTATTCCATGGTTGTAGATAATGGACAGCTTAAGCTTGTTAATGCCTATGATCTCACTGATGGTGATATGACTATCAGCGGAGATATCAAGATGGTGTCGAGACGGGAGCACGATGGGGGAGTGGAAGCTATAATCCTCCTGCTTAATTCCAGAGCTGATAATCTCTTCCGCGTTTTCTGCAAGGATGGGAAGATAGATTATGAGCTTATCAACATACCTGATGAGTATGGCCCTGTGACAGATTGCGAGATTATTGATGGGACTATATGGTGGATAGGTAATGTGAATAATCAGAATGGTTCTTCTTTCTGCAGCATTGATATGGGCAGCAATGTCATCAATTCTACCAAGATTCAAGGTAAGCCGATTGCCAGCGGCGAGTTTACCGTCCGTGAAGACGGTACATTTGTATTCTGGCAGTATCTTGGCAGCACAGAGGTTGGAACGTTCTGCTGGAATCCCGCTGAACCAGATAAAGAACCTGTGATGCTGATGAGACAGCAGGCTGAAACTGCTTCCGTAATCAGTCTGGATAGAATCTGATTCAATTCTGTTTGAGAGGGAGTCTGACACAGCTTCCTCTCTTTTTTATCTGTTTTCCTGACAATTTTCCTCTGTTAATCAGAATACGCCTTGTAGAATTTGAAGCTTATAATAATTTCACGGATTTTCTTGAGGAGGAAAAACGAATGAAAAAACTTACATCTGTATTGTTGGTAGTGCTGATCGTGCTTCTGGCATCTTGCCAGACTGTATCCCTTCCTGCGCCTACTGCAGAAGAGGCGAAGGAATATAAAGATACGCTTCAGGAGGTTCTTGCATCTGCTGGTTTCGGCGGGGTAGCAAATGCTATTACTGGCAATGAAAGCAATGGAGAGTACAAAGAAGGGGATAAGCTTGGTATCTACACAGTCACAGAAGATGGCCATGTCCGCATTAACGTGGATCTTTCCGGCATGTTCCAGGGCGAGCAGTCTGTGAATTACGATATTGATATTGCTTATAAGCCGATTTTCGGCGATGAAAAATCAATCGTATATGTTGCTGAGACAACTGCAGGAGATGATGGAAATATCACAACAATCAAGAAGGCAGAGCTCAATGGTAAGGCATTCGATCCTGCTGCTATGCAGGCTATGATTTCTGAGTGATCATACCTTATCTTCCCGATATCAGGGGCTGTTAATTCTTAACAGCCCTCTACTTACTCGATATACAATCTGCAGTCAGCAAAACTGGCTAAAGCAATTCTGTCATATAGAGAGGAACACATTCTATTCCATTTTTTACCATATAGTCGCCTGTATGGATAATGATCGGAGAACCGGAATAATTCTGGAACTTCTCAGTGAATTTATTTAATGATATTGTCTTGTAATGAGAAGTCGACTTTACTTCTACAGGAATGATATTGTGCCTGCTTGTCACACTTCGCTTACGGATGAGAAAATCAATTTCCATACGATTGCTTTTATCTTCTGTGTCGTTTGATGCGTAATAGTAAAGCTTCCTTCCGCTTGCCGTAATCATCTGGGCAACAGCATTTTCCATTACGATACCAAGATTAACTTCAAGTTTGTCAGTGAGGATTTTTTCATATATTTCCTTGTCAGGCAGACTATTTTCATCAAATATAATGCTGATCAACAAGCCGGTATCAGAAACATAAGGCTTCAGTCGGAGTCTTTCTGCATTGATACCCAAGCCGATATTCGGTTCTGTACTCAGATAGCACATATTGCATATCATGGCATCATTCAACCAGAAAAAGGCACTTTCATAGTCCCTCATCCTTGCGTTTTTATCTAAGGCAGCCAATTTGAATGAAATGTCATGCCTTGCAAGCGAATGCGGAATCTCATCGAATATTGCCCTGACTTTTTCCTGGTATCCTTCAGCATATTTGGAAATATCATCACGATAAAGATCTAGAATCATTCTCTTTGCCTCTTCGGCTTTCATGAAATCATTTGTCTCAATGAATGTTTTTACAACCTGAGGCATTCCGCCTATGAGAATATATTCCCTGAATCTTTTCATGATTTCTCTGTGGGCTGCTTGTCCGAGCTGTTTTTTCTCCTCAAAGCATGCGCGTATGAGCTTCATTGTCATATTATCATTGCGTGCCCACAGATACTCCTCAAAATCCATAGGGTTTAGCTTTATATGCTTTTCTTCTGAAGGTATGACAATCTTACTCGTATTTTTCCTTATTGAAAGCAGTGAACCTGTTTCTATGTAATCATAGCGCCCGTCCGCAACAAGATATTTCAGAGCGGCTCTTGCTTTAGGATACATTTGAATTTCATCAAAGATTATAAGTGTATCACGCTCAAAAAGTTCCTTGTGTGTAAATAAAGACAGACGGGCAAAAAAAGAATCAAGATCATCAAGATAATCTTCAAACAACTGTTTGACCTGAGGGCTGGCAATCATGAAATCGATCAGAATATAGCTTCTGTAATATTTTCTTGCAAATTCTTCAACGATATAGCTTTTTCCGACACGCCGCGCACCTTCAACCAGTAGGGCAGTACGTCCTTTGTCTTCATTTTTCCACTTTATGAACTCATCAGTTATCTTTCGTTTCATACCTGTTCTCACGTTTTTAAGCTTTTCTCTGTCTTATTATTTCACGTTTTTGAGATTTTCACAGCCGGATTTTCACACGTTTTTAAGCTTTTTGCATACTTGTCTACACTTTGTCAATAAAAATAGAAACCCCTCCTGATAGGAGAACAGGAGGGGAACAGAAACAAGTGAGTTATGATCAGATAGAGGAGAGAGTTCCTGTAAGTCTCTGATCGTTGATCTCGAAGTTGTCAAGAACGAGGTCTTTGACGTTCTCGATGATCCAGCCGCTTGTGTTGCCAGCTTCGTCAATCTTGACGTTCTGGATTGTGACATTCTGGAGTGGATATCCAGCTGGTGCCTTTGCGTCGAAGATGTTGTTAGCAACGCTCTTAACGTGGATGTCTTCGAATACGAGGTCAGAGTAGACAGTTGGGAAGTTGCCGCCAAGCTCGCCAGAATACTTGAGTTCGAAGAAGATGAAGTTCTCGAAGTCTTCGATTTCCATGTTTCTGACTCTGATGTGCTTACATGTAGCACCGCGGTCAAGGTTAGCCTTGAAACGGATAGCGGAAACACCGTCTCTCATGATGTTGTTTTCAAAGAATACCCATTCGATTCCACCGGACATCTCGCTTCCGAGTGCGATACCGTCTTCGCCGCCCATGTCATTGTTTCTGACAACAACATACTTAGAAGGACGAGCAACAACACGGCCGTCATAGTCTCTACCGCTCTTTACAACAACAGAGTCGTCGCCAGTGTGGAATGTACAGTTCTCAACAACAACGTATGTAGAAGATTCTACGTCAACGCCATCATTGTTTGCGAACATACTGTCAACGTTGATTCCGTTAACCTGAACATGATCGGAGCAGTTGAGGTGGTTGATCCAGAATGGAGAGTTAGTTACTGTGTAGTCCTCGAGGAGAACGCGCTGGCAGTAGTTGATCTGGATGCAGGATGGTCTGAGGTAATGGCCTTCGCCGAATACTCTCTGCTCTACAGGAACGCCCTCTGAACCATAAAGTCTGAGCTGTACCTGGTCAGCCTTCTGCATTGATGGCCACTTGTGGAATTCGCTCTCTGGGTTTCCATCGATAGTTCCCTTACCTGTGATAGCGATATCATGCTGGCCATATGCGTATACAAGAGGAGAATAGTTCATGAGTCTTGTGCCTTCCCATCTTGTCTCTACGATTGGGTAATCTTCAGGATTAGGGCTGAAAAGAAGTCTTGAGCCTTCTTCAAGGTGAAGGTCTACGTAGCTCTTGAGGACAACTGGACCTGCCATGTAGTATGTTCCTGCAGGAACTACAACACGTCCGCCACCGCGCTCTGATGTCTCGTCAATAGCCTGCTGAAGAACAGGAAGATCGTTTGTTGTTCCGTCTCCCTTTGCTCCGAGATCAGCAATATTCACCTGATAATCCTCAGGAATCTGTGGGCGCTGGATTGACTGTACGATAGTTGAAGCCATGTTCCAATCTTCCTGTGTATCAACAACAGTTGCTGGAAGAACTGAAACGAGGAGAAGTGCTGCAAGAAGCAGAGTTAAGCACTTTTTCATGATAACCTCCAATTGATTTTTTCCTCTTTTAGGATGTATCAATAAATACTGTGCTTCAATCTTCAATTTTTGGAGAATATCCCCAAGTTCTGCACATTCTGCATTCGGGGGTGATCAGATTTTCCTGAAGAGGGCAGAATCAAGAGGTATGGAGAATGTGACAGCAGTTCCTTTTCCTTCTCTGCTGCAGATGCCAAGAGAATGCGGTGGCGTGAAGAGAAGGTAGAGCCTCGTCTGTACATTGCCAAGCCCGATTGAGATATCCTGGTTGCCGTGTCTTGCGCCCTTTGAGAGTGCTCTTCTGATTCTCTTCAGCTTATCCTCGTCGATTCCTCTGCCATTGTCCGTGATTCTTATTTTAAGATAGCGGCCTGTATCTATGAAAATGCGGATTTTAAGCAGGCCCTGTTTTCCAGTTCCTCTTATTCCATGGCTGATAGCGTTTTCAATAAGAGGCTGCAGAATGAGCTTCGGGATCTTTATTTCTCCATCTGCTTCTTCAGAGATATCCCATACAGCCTCGAATTCGTCTGAGAATCTCCGTCTCTGTATTGCTATATATGCTTTTGTCGCATTGATTTCATCCTCAAGCGTTGAAAAAAGATTCCTGTCACCAAGGACATAGCCAAGAAGCGCTGAAAGATTATCCAGCATGTATGAGGCATCATTTTCCTTTCCTGTCAATGCAATCGTCTTCCATCTGATGACCTGCAGCGTATTGTAGAGAAAGTGCGGAGTCAGCTGCAGTGAGAGGGCGGTGAGCTCAAGTTCTGTTCTTTCATCATTCAGACGCCTTGCACTGAGATAGGATGAAAAGAGCTCTTGCGATAATCTGGGATAGAGTGCTTTTGAATGTTTTGCTCTTTGTTTCTTTCCTTCTGGATTCAGCTCTCTCTGCAGCATATCGAGATTTTCCAGCTCTTCTTCAGCTCTGCGGACTGATATGAAGAATGAAATCAGAACAATGATTACAGTGAAGACTGCAATGAGAATCCTTGTTGCCGTATTCAGTTCATATGCTATGCTGTAAGGAATAACAAGGACGGATTTCCAGCCTCTGTCCATCTCCATCTGATAAAGAACTGTGCCATTGCTTATTGTCTTCTCGTTGCTGCCCAGCATGGCTGAAAGCTTTGTCGCTTCTCTTGCAGGGACAGTTGCAAAGAGAGGTGTATTGTTCTCATCGAGAATAAGGAGTTCTCCTTTTTCGTTATTAATAAGTTCTTTCATCATCTCTGTGATGGCTTCTGGATTTGCATTGAGGATAAGAGCCCCTTCATTCCAGCCTCCAGAAGCGGAAATTGGTGAGATGATTGAAAAGAAAGTTTCGGTATTTGCCCAGCTTGTAAGACGATAGCCACTCCAGGATGAGATGTTATCATTGAGGTCGTTGAGAATATCGAACCAGAGTGTGTCTTTATCAGAGGAGAGCATTGTCAGTCCGCCCTTTGAAGAGAAGAACCAGCCCTCTCTGTTGGGAAAATAGATGTAGATGCTGTCGGTTATCGTACTGTACTGGATAGTACTGCGAAGAAAATCCGCGGCAGTATCCATTGCGACATATTCATCGTATGAGATAGTTCCGTTGTCACTGAAGATGCTTTTCAGCCTGTATCTGATTGTAGGACTTGAACTCAGAATCGCTTCCATATGCTCAAGACTCTCGAACTGGGCTTCTACGCTGCTTGCATACTGGCTTAAATGCGACATGTTGCCACTGTCTATTTCTTCAGTAATGCCTGTTCCGACTCCATTCCAGATAAGAAAACTGAGAATGATTGTTGGAAGAAGAATCGGAAGCGTATTATGGAATATCGCAGAGATGATGATACGGAAACGGTTATTATCTTGCATGCAGCTTTTCCCTGTATTCCTTTGGTGTCATGCCATTCTTTTCTCTGAATGAACGCGTGAAGCTTGAGGGGCTTGTATATCCGACTTTCTCGCTTATAGCTGCAATCGGGAGACTGGATGAAGCTAACAGATCCATTGCGGCATTCATCCTCTCTGAGGCAGCGTATTCCTGGAAGCTGACCCCGGCATGCTGATGGAATATTTCCGAAATATAATACTGGTTCAGAGAGAATTTATCAGACAATGATTTCAGGCTCACAGTTGAGAGTGTGTCTTTGATGAATGTCTGCATGTCGCTTACCAGCTCTGCTGGAGATAATTTATTGGTTTTACTGTCTTTACGCCCTAATTCGTCATGTATTCTGGAAAAGACTTCTCTCAGCTCTTCCAGTCCGGCTGGTTTGAGAATATACTCTCTTACTCCGAGCGAGATGCAGCGTCTTGCGTAGTCGAAATCACTATACCCAGAAAGAACGACAGGAATCATATCAGGCCTTATAGCCTTTGCTTTTTCAATGAGTGTGATTCCATCCATTCCTGGCATCATGATATCTGTGAGAAGAACATCGGGAGAGGATGAGGATAGGTAGGCGAGTGCAGAATCTGCATCAGGGAAGTCCTTAAGCGGATAAAACCCGAAATCCTTCCATGGGATATATTCCATTAAACCGCGTCTGCTGTCATCTTCATCTTCAACAATTATCAGGGAATACACATCAGCCTCCGCTTTAATATTATCTGAAAACTTCATATTGAGCCACTTCAAATGCTTCGTAAGTGAGTGTAGAATCTATATATGAGAAAACTTTCCCTGCTGACGATTCTCTTTTTCGTGCCATTTTCGCTTTTTGCTGATATTGCAATCAGATTTTCCTTCTGGGGAAATGAGATGCGGTTCCAGGCAATGGAAAGAGCTGCGATGATTTATGAGGAAAGGAATCCTGATATTGATATCATACTCGATGAGCATCTATATGGAGACTGCCAGCAGTCATTCAGAATCAGGATGAGGGAGGGAACCCTTGCTGATATTTCCGCCTATGATTATAAGTGGACAAGCTGGATAGATGAGAAGGAGCTTACGGATCTGAAAACTCTGCCATCTCTTGATATCTCAGCCCTCGACAGCAGCTTGATTGAGAAGTATTCCATGAAGAATTCAAAACTCATCGGTATTCCATTGGGAATGAATGGGTTGGGTCTTGTCTACAATAAGGATTTCATTGACAGATTTTCCCTCTCTGATCCTTTTTTCTGGAATTGGGATGACATCATTGAAAATGGTAAACGTGTGCATAAAGCAGATCCGACGTCTTATCTGCTGTTTGTCCCAGATGCACAGTGGCATTATATATTCAGAACATTCATCCTTCAGAACAGTGGAAAGCATATCATCAATGAGGATGGGAGCGTAGGCTGTACAGCCGATGATCTTGAAGAGGCTTTATGCTTCATTCTTTATCTGATAGAGACTGGAACTATCCCGGATTTCGGCATCGGGACGCTTTATGAGAACTGGCTGCCGCAGAGCAACGAGATGTGGATAAACGGGAAGTGGGGAATGACAACAGCATCTTCTTCAACGGTTCCAGATATAGCCTCAGGTTCTCCTTTTCCTGTCGGGACGGCCCCATATCCAGTACCCGATGATGCTGTTGATAGCGGTGTATATGCGGCACCGACAATGCTGCTGGCAATCAGCAATAAGTCCGAGCATAAGAGCGAAGCAGCAGCTTTTATCAGTTTTCTTGTAAATGATCCGGAGGCAGCAGCAATGCTATCCGATTCCTGCGGCTTGCCTGTAAACAGATATAATGCTGAATCTGTCAGTTCTGATTCTCTGGTATATCCGATGGTTATATCAGCTCTCAAGAACTCTGCTTTGTCTTCGATTGCATATGAGATGGAAGATGAGCTGCAGGTAGTGATCAGTGAGTACATACACATGGTTGGTTTCAGAATCCTTTCTCCTGGCGAGGCCGCGAAAAGAATGATGGGAAGGATAGAACTCATTGCAGCATCATTTGCAGACGGGAACCAATAAGGGGCAGCTGTGAGACTGCCCCTGTGATAATTCTTTATTTGACGATGTGGATGCGGCCGAATGGCTCTGCATATTCTTCACCGACTACTCCGCCAAGCTTGTCTGTTATGTATGCCATGACAGCCTCATCAAGAGGAATGCCTGTATCAAATTTGTCAGTTGATGAAGCGAATGCATAATATGTATCTCCGCCAGCTGCCATGAAGTCATTTGTGATGACTGCATATGTAGCGTTCTCATCAAATGGCAGGCCATTTACGTTATTGATAGTAACCCTGTTGATTGAAGCAGGTCCATAATATGTAGAAGCTGGATATGTCTCAGCATTTGCATCATATGGCTTTGTGGTATCAACAGTGAACTCGATGCCTGCAACCTGCGGGAATCCTCCGATTGCTGTAGGTGTGCAGTAGGTGGAGGCCTCAAGTGCTTCCAGAAGCTCCGTTCCTGTCACATATACAACTGTGATTGTATTACCGAAAGGAAGGACTGTGTTGACATCTTTCTTTGTGATGCTGCCCTTTGCAATGGATGCTCTGATGCCTCCTCCGTTCACAATGGAGAGTGCATATTCATCGTCTACAGTAAGGCTGCCCTCATCCTTGAGAATTGTCCACATGATAGCATCGGAGATGAGAGAACCGAGGTTTGTTTCCTCTGTCCTGTTGCCGGGGTCTCTTTCTCCATTGAGATCTACAAGAGACTGGGCAAATACGATATTGTACTCACCATTTACTCTGTCCATGATTTCCTGTGCATAGCCGGATACCTGGATATCGTGAGGAATGTCATAGACAGTTGTTCCATCTTCATCATGGCTTACACTCTGGAGGAAGTTACCCTCAATAGCCTTGGTCTCATTGTCGATGATGATGACTCCGATGTTTGCGAATGCTGTTCCTGTTGACTGGATAGGCTCTCCGTTTGCACCTTCTGTCATGACAGTGTGGGAGTGTCCGTCAATAATGAAGTCGAAGCCTGTTGTGTTAGCCCAGAGATCTGTAGAACGGTTAGGAGCTGACTCTTCATCGACTCCGAGGTGTGCGATAGCAATGACAAGGTCCACACCTTCTGCCTTCAGTTCATCAATATTCTCCTGTGCGATTGTGTAGAGCTCTTCTCCTGCTGCAAATCTGAGACCCTTGATCAGTGCAGGATTTGCCTTTGTCTGTGCTTCAGGTGTCTCAAAACCAACGAAACCGATAGTGAGATCATCTGTTGTGAATACTGTATTGGCAGGGTAGATAGTCTCACCGTTCTCATCGAAGACATCTGCACAGACAATCTGGAATTCTGCTTTGGATAGATTGTCTTTGAGCTGTGCATAACCATAATCGAATTCATGGTTGCCAAGTGTCACTACGTCATAGCCGGCTGCATTCATCATTGTGATGGCATCCAGACCCTTTGATGTACTGACATATGTTGTTCCCTGGCTGAAGTCTCCAGCATCCACAAGTATTACATCAGCTCCCTGAGCTTCATATTCATTTCTGAGCTCAGCGACATTTGCGTAACCTGCAATGGAGCCATGTACATCATTTGTGTGAAGTATTACGGTCTTTCCATCATAAGGAAGGGCTTCTGCTGCGAATACCGTTGTCAGAGCAAATACAAAAAGGACTGCAACTGCTGCAAGCTTTTTCATACCTTTTACCATTGTGACCTCCTTAATGGTCGTTAAGATTATGGTTAATGTAAAACATGAAATATTCAAGATGGTATAGATTAACTTTTTGTTATAATTCAATGTGATAATATATACGAAATTACTATAAAAATACTGAATAAATGTATAATAATTTATATTATAAATATATGTTTATAATTAATTTCTAACAGAGAATAAGCTATATATTATTTCTATGATGTGTATTTTATATCATAATGTATTCTTTTCAATTTCATTCGAATAAATTATAAATTCATTTGGAGGAAATATGGATTTTGTTCTTACTTTAGTCAGGCATGGTGAGAGCTGTGCTAATGTCCGCCATATGCTTTCCGGATGGATGGATGTTGATCTTACTGACCGAGGGAAAGAAGAACTGATGAAGATGAGGGAAACTGTCTCTTACCCTCAAAGCGATGCATATTTTTCCTCTCCGCTCAGGCGCTGCATAGAGACCTGCCATATTCTTTTTCCCGAAGAGACTCCAATTGTCAGAGATTGTTTCAAGGAAGTGAATTTCAGATCACTTGAGGGCAGGATCTTTCCGACAAAAGAAGAGATTGATTCATATTTCCAGAGCTGGGTTAATGATGAACCTTATGTTGATGAGGAGACGCTTTCTGATGCGAAAGAACGGGGAATGAATGCAATATATGATACAGTGGCAGAATGCAGAGCAGATGGGGTGACATCTGCGACTATTGTCATGCATTCTGGAATCATGAGAGCTTCGATTGTCGGTCTGTTTCATCTGGATAAATCCGAATTTCTCAGGATGAGTGTGCCGAATGGGCTGGGATATGTGATTACTTTCTCCGATGGCAGCACTCCTAAAAGCTACAGAATGATAAGCCAATGATTTCCTCTCTTCAACTCTTTTGTCGATTCATATACAATGATGGACACAATTCAGATTAAGGAGCGGTTATGGACTTCAGTGGAAATGTTCGGCCTGCAGATATGGAAAGAATATCTACAGCAGAGTCAGCTCAGGTTTTTATTGATGAAGCTATCAAAGCTGTAAGAAAGCAGGTAGGGGATGGAAAGGTTCTTCTGGCACTCTCAGGTGGTGTAGATTCATCTGTTGTCGCTGCACTTCTGATTAAGGCTATCGGCAAAAACCTTGTCTGTGTGCATGTCAATCATGGACTTCTGAGAAAAGGTGAGCCTGAGCAGGTTGTCAGGGTTTTCAGGGATGAGATGGATGCAAATCTTGTCTATGTGGATGCAGTGGACCGCTTCCTTGACAAGCTTGCTGGGGTTGATGATCCGGAGACAAAAAGGAAAATCATCGGAGCTGAATTCATCAGAGTCTTCGAGGAAGAGGCAAGAAAGCTTGAAGGAATTTCATTCCTTGCTCAGGGAACCATCTATCCAGATATCATCGAAAGCGATGGGGTGAAGGCTCATCATAATGTAGGTGGTCTTCCGGAAGATCTTAAATTTGAGCTTGTTGAGCCTGTGAAATTCCTTTTCAAAGATGAGGTCAGAGTCGTTGGCAAAGCTCTTGGGCTTCCTGATAATATGGTCTATCGTCAACCATTCCCGGGACCTGGTCTTGGTGTAAGATGTCTTGGGGCAATTACCCGTGACAGGCTTGAATGTGTACGTGAGTCAGATGCGATTCTCAGAGAGGAGTTTGCAAAGAATGGACTTGAAGGGAAGGTATGGCAGTATTTCACAACTGTCCCTGATTTCCGCTCAACTGGTATCAAAGATGGAAAGCGTACTTTTGAGTACCCTGTCATTATCAGGGCTGTAAATACAAAAGATGCGATGACTGCGACTGTTGAGAACATTCCTTTTGACCTTCTTTCACATATCACAGACAGGATTCTGAAAGAGGTGAAGGGGGTCAATAGAGTCTGCTACGATATGTCACCCAAGCCTTGTGCCACGATTGAGTGGGAATGAGAATACTTGGGACTCAAAGAAAAATGAACACAGGCTGTGTATTTGCACAGTCTGTGCTCTCTGCATGAGTGCGAATGCAATCATTTATGCAACGGACTCGCCGTCTGTGATCGGACCTTCTTTGCTTCTTTGACGGTTTTCTCCAGCATACGTGAAATTTCCGCAGTATAGTATTTTTCTCTGCACTGGCTACATTCAAGACATGGCACGGTCATGGCAATGATTATGCATTTGGGGAAGAACGACGACATGCGCAGTCGTACTGTTTACCATGGTATCCCCTTTGCAGAATGAACACATTAGCTCTTCCTCCTTGTCTTTCTATATTTCTCAAGCTTTCTCTCGTCTGTCAGTAAGCTGAAATTATTTTCAGATCATCTGTAGTATTGGCAAGGTCAACATGCAAAGCTCTATCGTTTGCTCTTCCCATCATCAGGCAGCTTGGAAAAGGGTAGTTATCAGGATAATCCTCAATAATTTTGCTCTGGAGCAGAACTTCAAGCACATCGTCAACATCGATATCCCTTCCTAGCATTCTGTTTATGGTGTGTAGAGAAATATCACTTTGTTCTCTTTGCATAGATGCTTAATCATGTTCTGGCCATCTCCTCAAAGCGACAGGTAACAAAGATGCCGGAACTTGGTTTTATGACAGCATTGTAGAATGCCTTTGATTCTGTTAATGCACCTGGATTGCGTTCAATATATGCAAGATAGAAGCACCGCAGATTGATATCAAGCTTGCTAATGCGGAATGAAAACCCTCCTGTGAGTTATTGCCCCAGCTTCAGCATAACTAATTGTGGTAATACACTGAGGGAGTGGTTATTCCAATTAAGCCTAGGCTAAGCTCTCCGTTAAGATGCTTATAGCAAAAACAAGAAATCTTAGCTACCCATTTCATAGTCTTCAGCAGAATCTGACATCCCAGAGCCTATTACCGTCCGTTTTGTCTGGAGCAATACTGCATCTGTTCTATCTGATATCTTGGCAAAGATTCGCTTCAGTGGCTTTGCAAAGAACTATCCTGATTAAAGGATGCAAGCAAGCTGACAGGGAATAGAGCAGGTAGAAATCTCACATTCAGTGCAATGATACCGTTTTTGCCAGCATACTTTGTGCTGAATCTAAAAGCTATTGCATTGTGATGTCAAAACCCCTGAGTTTGATCTCCGGGGCTTTTGGAATGGCGGTTTCGGATAAATCCATCTTGGTCAGCTATGTGCTTTCTACAAAGTTAGGATGGGAAGAAATAGGTAGGGAAATCTGCCCAATCCTGACAGTAGCGATCTTCTGTAAATAATCCGTAGCAACAAGGATTTGGAAGAAGTATTACAAATAACGGAAAGAGTTCTTCGGATTCCTTGCTTACTCTATTTTTGATTACATCGATGGTATTACTGAACCAAGATTCTGAATGGCAAAGATGCAAACTGTTTTTCCCTTCAACACTCAAATCAGTCCAATCAAATGAAATCGACTATCCAGCTGTTATTCTTAGAATTCGTAGAGTACACCAATTGCACCAGAATATCCGAATCCAAGACCGAAGCTCGGCATAATATCAAGTCTGAGTCCGAGACCTAACCTAAGATAGAATGATACCGGTACATCAGGAATCTGATAATGAAGTCCTCCTGAAACGAGTGTGCTGATGTTGAGGCCAAAGGTGTTCCCGATGAAGATGCCTACAGGGATCATTGCACCAACAGTGATTGGCATGTGATGTCCACCACCGAAATCTACATCATAGACAACGAAGTCAACGCCAGGCTCTACGGTAACACCCAAGCCTCCGATGAAGCTGAGACCTACATTGCCGTATATATCGAAAATCCCATAGCTATACTTAACAGCAGCACCAAGGTTTGTTCCAAGGTTGAGACCAACGCCCCAGGTTCCCTTCTCTGATGTACCAACAGAATCGAACGGTAGCTCGATATCATCAGCCATTGCAGGAACTGCAGCAAGAATAGCAACGATGAAAAGAACAAGAATCTTTTTCTTCATACAAACTCCTTTAGGTAGGGTTTGCCGTTCTGCATCCTCCCGATATCTCTGAAGATGCATACCTAGGCAATCCAATCTTTCTGCGAAGAGTTTAACATAAGAATCCGGCACTTTAAAAATTGTGAGGAAAAAATCACAATCCGCTGTCTGAGTATGATTTTGGATACATTACAGAGCTTCTACCCCTCATCCGATTTATCAGGAGCAGGCAAATGCCAGGTTCTGAAACTCTTTTCAGCTCATGGGTTTGTTAATCCTAAAACTGATGATTATGCGGAAGGCCGGAAGACTTTCAATTGGAAACAAACATATATCCCTTAGCATACACCGAAACGATGTTGTAATCATGCTCCTCTCCCGCCTGAATCTTCTTGCGTATATTCGTTATATGGAAGCGCACTGTATTGGTATCGTTCGGAGCGGATAATCCCCAGACCATTTCGTATATTTCGTGCGCAGAGAGCACGTTGTTCTCGTTGCGGACAAGAAGCAGAAGCAAGGTAAATTCCTTAGTTGTCAGGAACACATCCTTTCCATTGAGAAGGGCTTTGCTTTTTTCCAGATCAAGTACAAGCGGGCCTTTTATAATAGGAGCGAATTTATCGTTCTTCATAGTCATCTGCATGTGACGTTTCATAAGCATATCGGCAACAGCAAGCAGCTCACTTGGGTTGTAGGGCTTTGTCAGGTAGTAATCAGCACCAATCTCCAGGCCTTTGACTTTATCGGTAATCTCGCTTTTACCGGAGAGAAATATGACGGGATTGCTGCTCATGCTGCGGAACACCTTGCATATACAGTAACCGTTGCCGTCTGGAAGCATTATGTCCAGTACGAGGAGGTCCGGAACCGTCCTCCTGATTTTGATGAGCGCCTCGCTGCAGTTCTCTGCTGTGCGCACATCATATCCATGTCTGGCAAGTATTCTTGCGCTGACATTCAGTACTTCTTTCTCATCCTCAACTAACAGTACAATTGCCTTTTTATCACACATAATGCTTTGGCAAGAATACATCTTATCAATCATAATGTTCTCGCCACTGCCTCCTTGCTCTAGGATTAACGCCATACGTATGTTTTCACCAGCTCTAGATCATCGTCATATCAGAATCTGTTATCCACTCTTATCGGGTAAGGTGAATGCAACGGAGGTGCCTTGGTTCAGTCTGCTCTCCAGCCAGATTCTGCCTCCATGTGCTTCAATAATCTGATTGCATACATAAAGTCCGATACCATGCCGCCAGTATTCCTCTCCCGAGGATACATATCTATGGAAGACATCCTTTTTGAGGTCCTCAGACATGCCTTCGCCGTTATCTGAGACAACGGCAATCTGTTCATTGCCTTTCTTATATAGTGATATTGTGATTACTCCATTCTTTGTGTGCTGTATAGCGTTCGATAGCAGATTCGTTACGACCTGGGTCAGTCTTGCATAATCGGCCTCAATCAGGGGAAGGTTGTGTTCGAGATCGAGTACAAGCTTATTGCCTGAGGTGTTGTTCTTTCCGAAGTATGTTTCCGAAATCTCTACAAGAAGCTCTTCAAGATTCAGTGGTGCAAGGCTGAGAGACAATCGCCCTTGCTCGATTGCAACCGTATCCTTCAGATCCATGAGGATCCGGTCTATACGCCGCACCATATTCTCAATAATCTGCTGATTCTTCTTGATTTCCTGGGTATCAATCTGCGCTTCATCCATCATTTCAATTGTGTCATGTGCATGCAGATTGATTGCGTTGAGCGGATTTTTTATCTCATGGGAGACAGTCGTCAGAAATGTCAATCTGGATGCATCATAGCGGGTAAGCTTCTCATTCTGTATGCGAAGCTGCTCACGCTGCCTGTCATACTCCTTCAGGTGGAAATAAAGGACAACTCCGCATATCAGGCTGACACAAGTGTTTGCGAAGATGACATCAATAAGAACCTGTACTTCCGAATCAAAATGTGTTACATATTCGGGATGCAGATAGGCAAAAACGAATACCGCTGCATACTCCGCAATCTCCAGAAATGAAATAAAGATACCGTTCTTTCCATCCAGCATCAGAACAGTGAATATAACAGCAAAGAGAAAAACAGTGGGCATTCCGCTGCGGTGTCCTCCCGATGTGAAAAACATCATAGGAATGAAAATCATGAAGATGGTGACAATCGTTACATTGTACGCTATACGATACTTCCCTGTTTTCTGCGTGAAAAGAATCAGACTAATTGAGAGTACTACCAGAAATGCAGCAACTGCAGCTGTTTGCCACATTTCCATGGTAATACTTATCAATACAGTGAATAAGCTGACAATAACGCCGCCCAGAGCTAGGATATTGAACAACCTGATGCGGAAGTCCAGTGTATGGCCAAAGAACTTGGTTCTGATGTCTGTTATCAATGTCATCAATACAGCACCTCCATCATTTCCTGCTCTGTATTCTTGTCGTAATAGTAGTATCCAACCGCGTTGAAAGAGCTGTCAATACAGCGCGTTGAATCAAAAATAATCTAACCGAAGGAATGGCTGAGAATCAAAAATAAAATCTAACCGAAGGGATAGGATGCTTATGGTATGAAAAAGAAGAAAGCCATGAGCAGGAAGGCCAGGGATGAACTGGTATTAGGAATCGCGCTCCGGTATGCAAAGAGATAGAGGAAAAACTCATCGGGCTGAGCCCTGCGACCGCCGACAGGCTGCTGCGCCCGGAACGCGAGAAGATGCGGCTGAGGGGGAAGAGCGGTACAAGGAGCCCCGGCGCATCGATGAATTCGCTCATTCCCGTAAGGGCATATTAC
>CALXLB010000031.1 GCA_944389085.1 uncultured Spirochaetaceae bacterium | reverse complement strand
TGGCCTTGATTCCGACCTCAGCAAGCATTGCAACAGCCATTTCACATGTCTCTGTGGCCTTGTTGTAAGTAGGATCGCACATAATCGAGATCTCAAAACCATCAGGGTATCCTGCCTCAACAAGAAGTGCCTTTGACTTCTCGATATCCTGCGGAATTACACCAAAGTTATAATATCCCCAGACATTTGAGTTTACAGGTGCTGTCGCAGCCGGCTCCCCGATGGCAGAATAGAGAACATCAACGATAAGCTCTTTGTCGATTGCATAGACAATAGCCTGACGCACACGTGGATCTTTAAGATACTCATTTGCACAGTTGAACTGAAGGCCGTGTGCTCCGATTCCCTCATATGTCTTGACCTGGATACCAGGTGTCTCCTTAAGGCGTGGAATCTCAGATGTATTAACGATTGTTATATCAACCTGACCAGTCTCAAGCGCGATACATCTCGAGTTTGCGTCAGCGACAATCAGAATATCGATATTCTTTGTAGGAACCTCACCTCTGAAGTAATCAGGAAAAGCTTCCAATCTCATCTCCTGGTCCCTGTCCCAGTATGCCAGTCTGTACGGACCTGTTCCGTTCACCGACTCTGCTGTGAGCCCGAGATCCATTCCGTACTTCTCGATATAGTCCGCATCGAGAATCAGGTTGGACCTGTGTGTCAGGTTCGCAAGAAGGCTGGCCACCGGCCCCGGTGTCACGATGCATACAGTGTAGTCATCGACTGCATACACATCCTCGATGTATCCCCTCGCCAGCGAGCTGTAGCGCACTGCTGTGTTGTTCAGAAGCCTGTCGTATGATGCCACGACATCCGCTGAAGTCAGCTCCTTGCCATTGTGGAACTTCACCCCGTGGCGGAGGTTGAATGTCCATGTGACTCCGTCCTCTCCTACGGACCAGCTCTCTGCAAGGTCTCCCTCGATGCTTCCGTCAAGAGCCCTTCTCACAAGCTGTGAGTACACGGCCCTCAGGAAAACATCATTGGTGTTGTTCATCTGGCCATCCATATAATTCTGGTCAGAACCAGTTGCGATTATGATCGTATCCTTATATTCAGGAAGAGCAGAGTTCTCTCCATCCTCTGCAGCACCTCCGGCAAATGCCATCGAGAGTGCAGCAGCTGCCACCAGCAGCAGTGCAAATACTTTTTTCATTCTCTCTCCTCAGAAAATGTTATTTGATTATTCCCAGTTTCTTTGCAATAGGTATTGATTTGGTATAGCCGAAAGCACCTTCTACAGCTACTTCCTGCAATCTTTTCATGGCATCATAGGCTTTCTTCTCATCGCCATGAATCATCCAGTACCAGTAAAGACCATAAAGCATGCCATTCTCTTCAAGACGCACACGCCCTTCCTGATCAAGGACTTCCTTAGCCATTTCGTCCTCATTTATATAGTCTTCAGGTTTTATAATACCTTTATAAAGCTGTACGGACCTTCTGTACCCATAATTACGCTTCGGGCAGGGAACTATTCCATCGACATATTCAAGACTTGCCTCTGCCTTCTCGTAATCACCGAGCTCTGCATATGTTGTATACAGCCAATGGACTATCACATAGCGCTGGGAGGGAACTGTCAGATGAAGACACTCTTCCAGATCAGCTATTGAGGCTTCCAGGTCTCCGTGGACATTCTCTGCAGTCGCTCTGTAATACCAGTATGTCCAGACAGAAGGATCGAGCTGAATGCACATCGTGAAATCCGCAAGCGATGCATGATAATGCCCCATGCTTCCATGCCTGCGACCGCGTCCAAAGTAATTAGGAGCATAGAATGGCGCATACATGATACCTGTGGAATATGCTTCAAGCGCCTCTTCAGACCTTCCAGCAAGTCCAAGGGCCATGCCCATCTTAAACCATCCGCGAGGATCGGTTTCGTCCTTTTTCAGACTCTCCTCAGCTTCCTCGACGGATGGCTTCATCATGAGAATTTCCGATATCTCATCGGTTTTCTTCTGATTGAAGACAAATTTCATTATTTTATGATACCAAGCTTTTTGGCTATGGGCTGAGATTTCAGAAGTCCGAATGTTCCGGGATAACCAATCTCCTGAAGTCTTGCAATCGCATCGTAAGCCTTCTTCTCATCGCCATGAATCATCCAGTACCAGTAAAGACCATAGAGCATATGGCTTTCCTCGAAGTGGACTCTATTAGGGCGGTCTATGACCACCTTAGCCATCTTCTCCTCATCAATATAATCCTCTGGCTTCACGATTCCCTTATAAAGCTGTACAGCCCTCTCATATCCATAATCCATCTGAGGAGCTTTAAGTGAACAGTCAATCAGATCGAGAGAAGCCTCTGCAGCTTTGTAATCCCCGAGCTCTGCATATGTCGTATAAAGCCAATGGATAAGAGGATAATGCTCATTCGGATTCGTGAGATTCAGACACTCCTTGAAATCATCAATGGAATCCTTGAGAAGCCCTCCGCGGACATTTGCTGTCGTTGCTCTGTAATACCAGTACGTCCAGTTCGATGGATCCAGCTGGATACAGACAGTGAAATCAGCCATTGCCTGCTTCCATTCTCCTACTGCATTATGGCGTCTGCCACGGCCGAAATAATTCGGAGCATAGAATGGTGCATACATTATTCCCATTGAATAGGCATCAATTGCCTCTTCAAGTCTGTCTTCCTCTGCAAGTGCGGTTCCCATGACATACCATGCATATGGATCCGTATCATCTTTTTCAAGAAGAGCTTCAGCCTCGCTCACTTTAGGCACCATCATGAGGATATGCCTCATCTCCTGATTTCTCTTCTCGTTATAGACGAATTTCATTGTACTCTCCTTCCTCAGTTCCCCTCGCATTGCTCTCTCAAGAGAACAATCCGAACGAATCATGGGAGCCATGACAGCTCCCATGAAGTAAATCAGTTCTTACATCTGAGATTATCCCAGAAGATTACGTTGTTGACGTTGACCTCGAAGCCTTCAACCTTATCAGACATAGTCCAGATATTATACCTGTCATTGGTGAATATAGCTGCCGGATCATCGATGTATATGATCTGCTCTGCCTGTCTGTAAAGATCGAGCCTCTTCTCCTCGTCAAGCTCAACCATAGCCTCTGCAAGGAGTCTGTCGACTTCTGCGTTGGAATACCAGCCATAGTTATTGTTGTTGTTTCCATCGGGTGATGTGGTCCAGATTCTTCTCAGGCCCTCATCACAGTCTGCTGTTCCTGCACCGAATCCCATAATGAACATTGCCCATGGGAAGTTCTCGCCAGGATATGTTCTGTTGCCCATCGCTGCAGTGAATGTAGCAACATCAACAGTCTCGATTGTGGCCTTGATTCCGACCTCAGCAAGCATTGCAACAGCCATTTCACATGTCTCTGTGGCCTTGTTGTAAGTAGGATCGCACATAATCGAGATCTCAAAACCATCAGGGTATCCTGCCTCAACAAGAAG
>CALXLB010000030.1 GCA_944389085.1 uncultured Spirochaetaceae bacterium | reverse complement strand
GCTTTTCGCCCAGACAAGGAAGGATGATTGACGTAACCAACTTTCTTTCACAGCCACTATGGGTGTAAATGCTTGGATTACAGGTATTTATACCCTATTTTTGACTAATTCCATCCCAAAAGACGGGACTATACCTGAAGAGAAAACCTTTGTAAATAGCCTGATGATTGCTTATATTGTTTCTTAATGAAGATTACTGTGCTTACACTTGATGAAAAACCCAGACTGGAATGGCGTAAAGCCCTGACAGAATATTATCAGAAGACAGGAGACTGGACTGTCTACCGTCTCATGCCATGCATCATTGTCAGTGAAAGCGATATCTTCGAAGAGGACTTTGAAATCGGGGATGGCAGGTTTTTCTTTCCGCAGAAAGCAGCAAAAAGAGGAAACTTCTATGTTCTTCCTTCTGCGGAAGGAAGACTGGGCGGTGGTCTCTTCGTCTCCTTTGCCGATCCTGGGGATTATGTCTTCCCGGAAATCAGGACGAGTGCAGGAGGTCTGGCCCTTCTCGATATAACAGAGGATGGATTCAGGATACTGCGCCAGCGCCGTCTGCAGAAGGACAGAGGGAAGAGAGAGGACACTCTGAGCAGAGAGGCCGAGGACGGCAGATAGTACGTCCATGAAGATTCACTACCATTGACATCCGGCTCCATATCTCTTCAGGAAATCTTTCCCGGATTTCCTCAGCCGCTTTGTCCCTGTCGCTTGTATCTGTAAAGCCAAGGCGTCTGGCAACTCTGACAAAATGCGTATCGCAGATTACCGCAGGCAGATGCAACACATGTTCTTTATAACACTCCGCAGTCTTCTCCCCTATTCCAGGCAGACTTCTGAGAGCCTCCGCATTTTCAGGAAGCCCATTATCTGCGATATAGCGGGAGACTGCGATTATCCGTGGAGCTTTAGTTCTGCTCAGCCCTGCAGAGCGGATCAGGGCTTCCACTGACGATACATCAGCAGATGCCACCGAAGAAGGATCAGGGAAGCGCGAAAAAAGAGCCGCAGCTGCTTTTACAGCTTGCTTATCCGTAGTGGATGCACTCAGCATTACTGTAATCAGAAAACGCCAAGGATCCTCTTCACTGATGAAGAAAATCTTCTCTGGATAGATTTTTTCAAGATATTTCCAAATTGTGTTGACCCTATCATTCATTTTTCTTATAATGCTCCACCGTACGGGATGTCGCCTAGCGGCTAAGGCGCCTGCTTTGGGAGCAGGATATCGATGGTTCGAGTCCATTCATCCCGATAGCCCTCATCGATGATGAGGGTTTTTCTTTTCAGCTGTTTTCATCAACATCGATCACTTCTGCATCTGTCGGCTTTGAAATATGTCTTTTTATAAAAGGAAGGAAGCCAGAATAGACCTTCTTGAATTCCTCTTCGCTCTCCTTCATCGCAGCCTGCCATGCAGGTGCAAAACCAGGACTGTTAAGACTAAGACGCTCAACAGCTTTCTGCATGATCTGGAGCATCTCCATCTCCTTCCGGCCAGGTTTATCGCGGAAGGCAAGAAGAGAAACCCGAAGGTTCTCATTGCATTTCTTCAGTTCTTCATTCTCTGTCCTCAGCTTTGAAAGCCCATCTGTCTCAAGCTCCATTCTCTCCGCCAGCATATTCTTATACTTCTGGATCTCTCTTTCCTTCTTCTTGAGCTGTGACTTCGAGGCAAGCCAGAGTCCTAAGAGAAGCAGCACGACAGCGATGATCAGGCCTGATACAAGCCCAGTGATTACATTGTTCATACCAGAAAGATAACCAATATTTCTCAGCTCTTCCACCCTTGGGAAAACTATGTTAAACTTTCCTTACCTATAGAACGGCTCATCTGAAGCCTCTTGGAGCAAACCATATAATCGGGGTCCGGAATAGCTTTAGCGGCATTGCTCCCTCTTGCAGGGAACAGAAAGCGGGCAACAAAGATCCCTCCCTTGAACACTAGTTCAAGAGCAACCAGCTGCCGTATCTATAGGACTTTTCTTTGCGAGGACATATGGACAAACAAGAGAGCCTCAGACAAATACGATACATAAAAGTACCTAAAGGCATGAGGATAGAGAGTGAGACTCTCCGTGTCGATGAGAATGTAATGCTTCCTGTACTGCTTGTGGAGGGAGAATCAAAGCTGACCGCAGACTCGATTTCTCTGGAATCGATAGTCTCTGGCATGCTCACGCTCATTGCGTACGATGAGAATCATAAGGATAATTCCTACTACAAAGACTTCGTGCTCACAGTAGATCCAATGCTACCAGACAAGCTTACAAAAGCTGCAATAGCAAAAGAGGAGCAGAAGGACTGGGATTTCTCGGAGGAACTCTTTCTGGCAGCCTATCATCTCATGCCACAGTCAGCAAGCTGCATAAACCTGGCAACACTCTATTCATACAGAGCTGTCGACTCAAGAGACAAAGGCGATGAGGAGAAGGAAGACGAGTATCTGATCCGTGCAAAGCAGACACTGAAAGACGGCCTCTCACGGCTTGGAGAAAATGCGGAACTGCTGGCAGAAATCTCTTCATTCGAGGCTTTTACAGGAAATCTTGAAGAAGCAAAAGAGTACCTCGACAGATACATGGGCATTGCAGAAGAGGGAGAGAAGAAGCAGGAGATGAAAGCCCTTCTCTCAAGAATCGAGCTTCAGCTTGAGAATGATGAGGAAATAAAAGAAGCCTATGACTTCATCATGCTGGGAGAGAATGACAAAGCCATTGAAGCAGCTTCAGCTTTCATCTCAAAGAATCCTAAAGTCTGGAACGGTTACTTCCTCAGGGGCTGGGCTCTGAGAAAAGCAGGAAAATATGATGAGGCGAAGGCCGATCTGATGAAGTGCCTGGAGCTGGGCGAGCGCTCTGCCGACATCTACAACGAACTTTCCATCACTGAACTCGAGACAGGTGACAGGGAACTTGCAAAGACTTATCTGGAAACAGCTGCAGATCTCGATCCGGACAATCTCACAGTCGCATCAAACCTCTCCTACCTCTATCTGCAGGATTCACAGTTCGATGAAGCGAGGGAATATCTGGAGAAATCGAGATATCTCTCCGGCGATGACAGGATTGTAAAGAATCTCATCGATGAGTATGAGAAAAAGACCGGGGAGAAAATCGGCACACTCATCCATGAAGAGATAGTCCATGATGATGAAAAGCACGATGATGACGAGGACGATGCCTACGCCGCGGAGATTGCAGAGATAGAGAAAGACAGGATTCCCGAGGAGGATGAATGCCACTGCAATCATCACCACCATCATGAGGAGGATCTATGATTTCCCACTCTGAAAAAGAAACAGAAGAAGCTGGCCTCAGACTGGGGGCTTCACTCAGGAAAGGAGATGTCGTTTCTCTCACAGGTTCGTTAGGAGCTGGCAAGACAGTACTCGCGAAAGGCATTGCCAGAGCGCTGGGAATCAGAGAAGCTATCGTCTCACCTACCTTCACCCTCGTACAGGAATATGAAGGCAGCGAAAAACTCTATCATCTCGATCTCTATCGCCTCTCAGGGGAGGATGAATTCGAATCGATGGGAGGAGAAGAATTCCTGTACCCTGATGGTATCACGCTCATCGAATGGGCGGAGAAAATAGGCTCAATGCTTCCAGAGAGCGCTTTCCACGTCGATATAATCATCAAGGAAGACGGCTCAAGGGAAATCACAGTCACAGGAGGCAGCCATGAATGTCCTTTCAGCTGATACATCAACACAGATACTCTCAATCTCTCTTCTGACTGAGAATACATATGAAGAACGTCTTATCAATGGCAATTTCTCTCATTCGGAGGATCTGCTGCCCGAAATTGAGGCATTGGTGAAAAGAAGCGGTATAAAGCTTCAGGATCTGGAACTCCTGATCGTCTCAAAAGGTCCGGGATCATTCACAGGACTCAGAATCGGAATGTCCTCGATGAAAGGACTTTCATCGGCACTCTCCATTCCTCTAGTCTCTGTCCCTACCCTCGATGCAATTGCAGAATCAGTAGGAATCTATCCCGGCGCAATCCTCTCTGTCATCGATGCAAAGAAGAAGAAGTTCTATCTCTCAATGAAAAAGAACGGGGAGACAATCATTCCCGACAGAGATGGAAATGCAGAGGATGTCATACCGTACCTGAAAAAGGAGGACATGCCTGTTCTCGTCACAGGCCCGGATGCACTCCTCTTCTGTGAGCGCATTGCCCAGATTGATGAGGCAATTCCCCTCCTTCCAGATCCGGAAGCACCCAGAAACTTATCCCGGGCACTGCTTTCTCTCGGGCTGGAGAAATTCAGAATCAAAGGCGCCGATGATATCGGAGAAGGTCCTGTGTATATCAGACGTTCGGATGCAGAAGAGGCACTCGAAAAGAAGATGATGGAAAGAAAAGAAAGCGGAAAATAAGGAGGACGATACGTTGAATTGTGACATATTGGTAATCGGCTGCGGTCCGGCAGGTCTCTCTGCAGCGTCCTATGCAGCCCGTGCAGGCTATGATGTAATCGCCCTTGACAGTCTTGCTCCGGGCGGACAGCTTCTCTATATCGATGAAATTGAGAATTACCCCGGCCTTGAAAGCAAATCCGGCTATGCACTTGCGGAAAGCTTCGAGAAACAGGCGGTCCTCTTCGGTGCGAAAATCGAGTTCGCAGAAGCTAAATCAATCGAAAAGAGAGATAAACTATTCATAGTGAAGACAGGAGATGGTGAAATCGAAGCCAAAGCTGTTATTCTCGCCACAGGGGCACGCCACCGCCATCTGGGAGTTCCTGGGGAGGATGAGTATCAGGGAAGAGGTGTAAGCTACTGTGCAACCTGTGATGGTCCATTCTTCAGAGACAGGATCATTGCCGTCGTAGGAGGAGGCGACACAGCTCTCACAGATGCCCTCTATCTCTCGAAGCTTGGCAAGGAAGTACACCTTATCCATCGCCGAGACCAGTTCAGAGGACAGAAAGCGCTGGAAGACAGAGTGCGGGCAAAGGAGAATATAATCCTTCACCTTGGCAAGAACATAAAGAGTGTCAACGGCGATGGCAGGAACGTGAAGTCGCTCACGCTCTCCGATGATACAGAGCTGCAGGCGGATGCACTCTTCGTCTTTGTCGGAATCATCCCAAACTCAGAGCTCGTCAATGGCTTTGCAGAGCTTGAAGGCGGTTTTGTGAAGACCGATGAGAAGATGTGCACTTCTGTCCCAGGACTTTTTGCTGCAGGCGATGTAAGGACAACATCCTTCCGCCAGGTTGTTACAGCAGCCGGTGACGGAGCTCTGGCGGCCCACCAGGCAGACGAATACATCCAGAATCTCTGACCAAGGGGCTATGAAATGAACCCTTCAAGTTAGACCAAAAAACCAATTTGGAGGGTTTTTGTATGAAGATTAAAGAAGAAGATCTTAGACGAGAGTTGGACGTTGCGCTGTCGGGAAAAGATAGCCAGCCAAGATGCTCTTTCCGGTTGGGAATGAGGTTAAATAGATTCAAGCAGCTATTGCGCAGGGCAAGGATACATGGAATAGATGCAGTTCTCCACTCTAATATGGCAGGATCATATACAGATGAATTCAAGCTGATTGTGGTAAACTCTGTCATAAATGAATCACTCACGCTGGGATCAGCAGGTGCGCGATACAATCTTGCTGAATGCACCATTAAAGCATGG